>JBAZQS010000025.1:0-12079 GCA_041645075.1 Patescibacteria group bacterium
CCGTTGATGATGCGGCCGGCGAGGCCTTTGATAAGGTGGCTAAACTTTTACACCTTGGCTATCCGGGCGGACCGATTGTTTCCCAAAGGGCAGTTGACGGCGATGCCGCGGCTTTTAAATTTCCTCGGCCCATGATTGAGTCGCCTAATTTTAATTTTTCTTTTTCCGGCCTTAAGACCGCCGTGCTTTATCAGTCGCAAAAAATTAATTTGAAAAATAAACAAAATGTAAATGACATATGCGCCAGTTTCCAGCAGGCGGTCGTTGATGTATTAGTGGGCAAAACAATCAAGGCGGCAAAAAAATATAAGGTAAAAACCGTGCTCCTGGCCGGTGGCGTGGCCGCTAATAAAGAGTTAAGGGAAAAATTAAGACAAGAGTCAGAAAAATTAGAATTTAATTTTTTAGTTCCGGAATTTAAATTATGTACGGACAATGCCGCCATGATTGCTATTGCGGCTTATTATTTATCACAAAAAAAGATGCCAAAATTAAACGGCTGGGAAAAGATAAAAGTTGATCCTAACTGGGAATTATGAAAATAATAACTAAATCCGAAAAAGAGACGTTTGAAATTGCTAAGAACTTTACTGCCACCCTAAAAGGCGGCGAGGCGCTTTGCCTTATTGGCGAATTGGGTAGCGGCAAGACGGTTTTTGCCAAAGGCATCGCCAAAGGACTGGGTATAAAAAAAATAATTACCAGCCCCACTTTTGTTTTAATGAAAGTTTACCCCGTTAAATACCCCGCCCAAAGGCGGGGTGCGCCGAAGGCGCTATTTAACGGGGTGAATCAGTTTATTCACATAGATGCCTACCGCTTAAATAGGGGCAAGGACTTGGAAGCGATTGGCGCGAAAGATTATCTGAATAATAAAAATTGTGTTACGGTCATTGAGTGGGCCGACCGGGTTAAAGACATTTTACCGAAAAAAAGGATTATGATAGAATTTAAGGTATTAGGATATGATAAAAGGGAGATATTAATTAAAAAAATTATCAAATGAGAGGCGCAGATTATTTAAGAAGCCGAAATAATTATTTAGACCGTCTGGACAGAGAGGGCTTGATTGATTATTCTTCGGGCGATGAAGAATTTGACCGAGAGATTGGCCGAAAATGGCACGGACTTAGGCCGGATGAAAATAAATTCAGCCATTTGTATGGCCAAGAGGAAATTAGCGAGGATTTAAAAAGAATCAATGATATAATTGAGTCAGACACCTATCAACGAGAAAGAGACCCAATTGCCACCAAAGCTGAATATGCTTTGGCCGAGGGCCTTGGCTCGCGCGGTTGGCTTGGACCGGAATCATCCGCTAGAATCACCAGCAAGTTTGACGATATAAAAGCCGGCGCCGACCTTTTAATCACCCTGCCTGATCCGGAAGACCCGGACGGCGAGGACATAATTTTTGTGGTGGACATAACCACTTCGCAGGACTGTCATATCCTTGATAAAAAAATTAATTCGGAGTTTAGCCGCTTATCTAAAAATAATCGGACAAGATTAAAATATTTCCGAGGCGTGAAAAAGCCGGTAAACAGATATATTATCGGCATCGCCCCCGCCCAGGTTGATGAATTGGCCGGCGCTTTATTGGGCCGGTTTGCCAGCGAAGAAATAGAAGATTTGGTTCGGCTGGAGCTGATGGAAGAATTAATCTATCAGGCCGGTAAGCAGATTGAATTTATTTTAAAAAATTATGACGTGATTAAAGAGGGGGAAGAAAAAAGCCAAGAAGAAATAATAAATTTTTTTGAAGATAATCGGGCGGCGATTCAAAAGCAAATACCACCCGAATTATTTGAAAGCATCAGGGCGAGTTATGCTTTGATTGTCAATTTATTGGAGCAAAAAGAAATATTATTGGAAAATAAAAAGGGAGTTCCGCGATTGGTTAATCGTCGGAACCCCCTTGAGGAAGAGCCGGTTCATTATTTGACGAGCTTTCGTCAAGCGGCTTAGGCGGCTTGACTTGACTTTCGCGCTTCAGGCGCAGAAATTTTTCTATCGCCCTTTCGCACGGGCCCGTCGTCGGCCGAATGAACCTTCTCCCCGGTTGGTTTTTTTCTTTATCCAAGGTACGACCCTCCTTTTGGAATTACATCATATAGTAAAAATTTATTTTTGTCAAGATGAAACCCCGCCCTTCGCGAAAGGCGGGGCGGTTTTTTTAAAAAAATTATTCCGCCACCCTAAATACCTCTTCCACCGAAGTAATGCCGTCAACCGCTTTTAACAGCCCGTCTTGAACCATAGTAATTGTGCCCATTTTTACCGCCATTTCCTTAATATCTATTTCCGATAAATTGCCCTTGGTAATGGCTTGTTCAATTTCGCCTTCAATGGGCATAATTTCATAAATGCCGATGCGGCCCTTGTAGCCCAGCCCTTGGCAGGCCTCGCAGCCCCCGCCTTTATAAAATTTTAAATTATTAAAATCAACCCTATGCTCGCTGTTAGGCGGTATTTTTTCCAAAAGATTTTTGACGCGAGCGAACGTTTCTTCGGTCAAGGATGTTTCTTGCTTGCACTTATCGCAGATCCGCCTGACCAATCTCTGGCCAATGGCCGCATTTAGCGCGGGCGCGAGCAAAAACGGCTTGGCGCCCAAGGATAAAAATCTTGGTATGGTGCCAAAGGCGTCATTGGTATGGATGGTTGATAAAACCAAGTGGCCGGTCAGGGCCGCTTGGATGGAAATTTCCGCTGTGTCCAAGTCCCTGATTTCGCCGACCATAATAATATCCGGGTCTTGGCGGACAATGGAACGCAGACCTTTGGGAAAGGTGTAATTGGTATTAACTTGACTTTGATTGACGCCCTCAAGCTCATATTCAATGGGGTCTTCAATGGTAATGATTTTGGTTTCCGGGTTGTTTAATTTTTTTAAAATCGCGTAAAGAGTCGTGGTCTTGCCCGAGCCGGTGGGGCCGGTGGTCACAATCATGCCATTAGGCCTTTGAATTTCCCGTTCTAATATTTTAAAGGCGTTGCCTCGCAGTCCCAGGTCCTCAAAAGAAATGTTCGTGCCCAAGGACATTAAGAGGCGCATCACCACGCTCTCGCCGAAAGACGTGGGCAAACAAGAAATCCTCACATCAATATGGTCATTAACTAAAAAAATGGAGAAACGTCCGTCTTGTGGCTGATTGGAAACATTAATTTTTAGTTTGGCTAATTGCTTGATGCGCGAGATTACTTTCGGCCAGACCTCTTTTTTCAGTGAGGCCGCGTCATTGAGCACGCCGTCAATGCGATATCTGATTTTAATCTCGTTTTCCTCGGCTTCAATATGAATATCCGAAGCGCGCGATTTAATGGCGGCGGCAATAATAAAAGTCACTAATTCCGTGAGAGATGTTTTTTGGATTTTTTCATTGAGGTCGCGGAAATTTTTTACCTCGGCTTCAAATTTTTTTAAATTTTCCTCGGTTATCTCCACGCCGCGGGTCAATTTTCTTGTTTCCGGGAGGGTGTCATATAATTTTATGGTGCGGTCAAAACTGTGCCGGGAAATAAGATAAACCATGACGTGGGCATGGAGGTTTTCTGCCAGCTCGGCTTCAAGCTTTTTTATTTTATCATTATAGTCCAAACAGCCAAGGCCTATTTCCGCGCCGCTGTTTAAAAAACAAACCACCCCGAGTTTTTTTGAGGTTTTCCGGTCAATGACCGAGAGAGAATCCGGGCCGATCGGGAAGCCGGATAAATTAATATAAGGCAAGCCCAAGGCCAGCGCCTTTTTATTTGTCTCCCCCTCTTTTTCTTTAATGGTTATTTCGTCTATTTTTTCTTTCAATTTTTCCTCGGCGCTTTCGTCATCGCTCTTATTCTGATTGGGCAGTAAATCCTCCAATGATGGTCCGATATTTGGCATTTTATAAATAATTATCAATTACTATTTTTTGGCGGTAAGATTGGGAATTCGCCGAGCCAGCCGGATTATTTTACTCATCCCCCCCTCGCCTGTTAATCGGCTATATAGCAAGGTCCAAGACGACCAAGTAAAAGTCATTAAAATAGCGGTGATATAGAAAGCCATGGCGATAATTAGAATCAGGTCAATTATACCCCATAAACCGAGTAGAGCCAGAGAAAATTTGAAATAGGATATTAAAAGTACCGGCGCGACCAAAAGCATAACGGTTATCAGCGCGGTAAATATAATTACTAAGATATGGACTATAAACAAAACCGCCGCCATTTCCAATGAGATGAGCCAATTTTCTTTAAATAACTGAAAGGCCGATTTTAGCGCTTTAATAATCCCTTGTTTTTTTAAAATGATGTAGAATAATTGGTATTTAAAAATAAAAGAAACCACAAAAACCACTGCGACAAAAATAACAAAGGCCAGGCCATAAATAATTGAGCCGAAAATTTTTCCGCCGTTTAGCCACATAAATTCGCGCCCCACCAGCAGGAACAGCAGAAAAAGAATTATTTTAAAGATGACGTTGGCGGCGGCGACCGGCCAGAAGTTTTTGACGGCAAAATCAATGCCTTCATTAATGGTCGGCTTTTTGTTTTTATTAATCGCATCAATATTTTTAATTATCCCGATTTGCGAGATAATCGCCAGCCAAATTAAAAATATAACAATCGCAATGCTTAAAACCAAGATTGCCGCGATAAAAATAAATGACGCGGGATTGGTGATTAACGATGACCAGATATTGGCCCACAAATTGCCGCCGGCTTTCAGCCCTTCTTCTATGCCCAATCTGATGCCGCCGATGGTTTCGGAAATAATTCCCGGGCTGTTGTATTGTTTTAAAATAAGGCGGCTTAAAATTTCATATTCGCCGCTGCTGCCCAGCAAGGCCACGAATAAGCCAAAGAACCATAGTCCCTTGAATTTTTTGGTTATTTGCCAGGATTTTTTTAGAATCGGACGATAAAGCGCGATATCCCCCATATGTTTATTGTTAGTTATTAGTAATAATTAGATGAATATATTATACCATAAAAAAATATGTAAATAAATATCAACAAACAAATCCGCGCCGTCTTCGCTTTTTTTTCGAGCAGGCAAACGAAAAATAAAGCTTCCCAAAATTCGGGCTATTTCATGATGTAAAAGTTTTTTGACAGTGTCTTTTTATATTTTTCCACCTTCTTTTTGTTCCTCGAAATCACCAACTTATTTTTTCCACTTCTGGAAACAATTTCTAAAAGTTCTTCGCTGGCTTTATCGTCAAAAAATTTTGTTTTTTCAAAAAATTTATCAATCTGTTCAGAAATTTTTTGATCAATGAACACCTCAATAAGACAATCACCGAATATATTAAAATAATAATCTTGTTTGTCAAAGATTTTCTTATCAGAAATATTGTATTGCAACAAATCGCTTCCGAATTTCTTTTTTAATTCTCGGTCAAGAGGATTGCTGTGGGCAACTGTAATTAAGACTTGTCTGGTTTTTTCATTCATTGTTTTGATCAATGTTTGCTCTGTCTCTTGGCGCGCGTATGCAAACCATTCATGCGGATTATAGACAAAAATTGGTTCTTTTGGATTTGAAATCTCGGCAAACATATGAAAAGCATGACTCCAAAAAGAATCAAGTAGGTTTAAATTTTTGAAAAAATAAACGATTTTATCTTTTTCTCGAACATTCAAAAAACCATCGGGGCTCGCGACTCTCGGCGAGTAATAAAATTGCGCAAGAGAAAAAAATTCATTCATGTTTTTAATCCAATGCAAATTAAGTGAAACTGATTTTCCGTGAATGACAATTTTTTCTTCGTCTTTTAATTTTCTCAAAACCCGGTAAACTCCTTGTTTTGTTGTTTTGGGCCGGATAGTAGAAATGTTTTCTATCAGCTTAATAGTTGAAATAGTCCCTTTTTGTAGGGTTTTAAGAATCAATTGTTCAATCGGCTGGTTAGTTCGTTTTTCCATGCGGTTATAGTATCATAAATCATATAAAAAGTAAACAAGTTGTTTAATTATATACCAAAAAGTCAAGATTTTTTGATGGTTATGAAAAAATAATATTTAATTCCTTCAAGACAACAGTTTGCATATTTCCAAACAAGAAAGGGGAGTAATCATGCCAATGTGCGGTTTCAACCCAAGAATGCTTGAAGGGCTGACAAAGTTCGCGCAAGGTCTCTATGAGCAGGCCTTGAAGCGCCAAAAAAAGGACAACATCTCGATCGAGCGAGCGTTCGAGATCGAGGTTGAGGAAATGAACATTTTCCTCACAAAGCTTAGCGATAAGTACCATGAAGAACTTCGGCCCAAGCACACCGTTGTGGAAGCAATGGCCAAATTGGTTGAGTGGACTGCGTCATAACCTAAAGGGTAACAGCTCTCAATCATCTAAAGGGCTTTTACCGACATTAAGGAGAATGTATTACATTTGGGCCGCTAACCTTTAAGGTTATAGCGGCCTTTTTCTTTACAACATTGCTAATATTTTGTATTCTTGAAATAGAATTAACCATATTATCATGGACATAAAGCAATTAAGCAAATTTTTAGTTAAGGCAAAAATTAACGCCTATGCTTCAAGTGGAGAGGGCGGAGAAAAAGTCCTTCCTGATGGAAGTAAAGAATTTGAATTCAAAAAAGGAGAATTCAGATATAGGGATAGATATTTTGGTTATAATCCTTTTATTGGTCAAGAAATTGTTTGGCAAAAGGAAAAAGCGATTTGGGGTATGAATTATTATGGAGAGATTATTTCAGAAATTACTCCAGCAAAAAATGTTTATCAATTTCTTCAAGAGGCATTAAAAAAAATTATAGTGGCTAAACCATTTCGAGGGCCTGATAATTTCAAAAAAGGTGATTTTGAATATATTAACAAGATTAAAGGAACGGCGGAAAAATTTAAAGGGGAAGAAATAATTTTTTATAAAAAACAGCCGGTATATAAATTAGGTTGCCATGGCGGATTAATGGCCATGAAATAAAAAATAGCTCCCAATAATGGGAGCTATTTAATAATGTATTATGTTGTCTGCGGCGCCTCTTCCTTAAACAGGGCCTCAAACTCCTCGGTTTCAATAGTTTCTTTAATTAACAGGGTATCGGCGATTTTAGCCAAGTATTTTCGTTTGTCATTAAGTATTTTTCGCGCCACCTTGGTCGCGTCTTCAAGCAGGCGGTTGATTTCCCGGTCAATTTCTTCCGCGCTTTTTTCCGAATAATCGCGTTGTTCATGCAATTCGCGGCCTAAAAAGATTAATTCTTCTTTTTGGCCATAAGTTCTAAGTCCTAATTTGTCGCTCATGCCATATTCGGTAATAATTTTTTTGGCTAATTTAGTGGCCTCGCGCAAATCATTTTGGGCGCCCGAGGTTATTTCCTGGAAAATTTCTTCTTCCGCCACTCGGCCGCCAATTAATACGGCTAGCTCCTCAAGGAATTCGGAGCGAGAGTGGAGTTTTCTGTCTTCGGTCGGTAATTTTAAAGTAAAGCCGGCCGCCATGCCGCGCGCCACAATGGAAATTTTTCTAATCGGGTCGGTGTGGGGCAGTTCATGGGCGACCAAGGCGTGTCCCGCTTCGTGATAGGCGGTGATTTTTTTCTCATCAACGCTTAAGATATGGCTCTTTCTTTCCGGACCGAGCAGGACCTTGTCAATACTGATTAAAATATCATTATTGGTAATTTTTTTTCGGTTTTGCAAAGCGGTTAAAATCGCCGCTTCATTTAAGAGGTTGGCCAAATCCGCGCCGGAAAATCCCGGCGTTCTTTCGGCCACCCCGCGCAAATTAACATCTTCCGCAAACGGCTTTTGGCGGGAATGCACTTTTAAAATTTCTTCGCGGTCGTTTATATCAGGCAAATCCAAAATAACCTGCCGGTCAAATCGGCCCGGCCGCAACAGCGCCGAATCCAAGACATCGGGGCGGTTGGTGGCGGCCATCACAATCACATTAGTATTGGGGTCAAAGCCGTCCATTTCCACCAAGATTTGATTTAAGGTCTGTTCTCTTTCATCGTGCGAGCCGCCGAGTCCCGCGCCCCTTTGCCGGCCGACTGCGTCTAATTCGTCAATAAAAACAATGCAAGGCGTGTACTTTTTGGCTTTGGCAAAAAGATCCCTGACGCGGGAAGCGCCCACGCCCACAAACATCTCCACGAATTCAGAACCCGAGATATTGAAAAAGGGCACATTGGCTTCGCCGGCCACGGCTTTGGCTAATAAGGTTTTGCCCGTGCCCGGAGCGCCGACCAATAATACGCCCTTGGGAATGCGCGCGCCCAAGTTTAAATATTTTTTTGGATTTTTTAAAAAATCAACCACCTCAACCAATTCCTGCTTGCCTTCCTTGACGCCCGCCACGTCTTTAAAAGTGATTTTTGCGGCTTGATTCGGATTGAATTCCCGGGCGCGGCTTTGGCCGAAGCCCATGGCTTTGCTGTTTGCCCCCTGGACTTGGCGCATCATAAACCACAGGAAGCCCACGATAAATAAAATCGGAATGGCCAGAGGTAAAATCGTGGCCAGCCAAAATTTCAGCCCGTCCTCACTCTCCACGCTGATGGCGATTTTTTTAATTTTATCCGGATTGACGTTGAGGTTTTTAAGCAGGGCGCTGATGCTGTCAGCCGGCTCTTTTTGGCTGATTTCCAAATCGCCATTATTCAAAGTGATATTCAGCTGGTTTCCCTTGACGGCAATGGCTTTAATTTCTTCTTTATCAATTTGATTGACTAAAGTGCCCAAATCAACCGTTTGCGGTTTTTTTGCCGGGATATTATATAAGCTCAAAAGCGCGGCCAAGGCCATAAAGACGAACAAACCGACCAGGATGTTTTTTGTAATTTTATTCATATTCTCTAAACGGATTTTAATTAATGAGATGGTGGCAAAATTCCTTTTGCTACAATTTGCTCTTTTTGTCCAATACTTCGTCAAGACGGCGCAAAATGATTTTCACCATAGCCCCGCTATGCCTCAAATCATTTTGCTGGCTTTCCTCGTCTTGGACAAAAAGTTCTAAATTTCGCTTAAAAGTAATTTTACAACCATCTCAATATTTAAATTTTTAACGGATTCATGATACCATTATATAGTAATCAATTTTTATTAATATGTCAATACAGAAAAAGGTAGACGGCTTTTGGCAGGCCATTTTAATCAGATTTTTACCGGCTTGGGTTTCGCCCAATTTCTTTACGGCCATTCGTTTTATTTTAATACCCGTGATTTTGTATTTTTTGGCCATTGGGAGCTTTGTTTTGGTTTTGGTATTTTTCTTTTTGGCCGCCTTAGACGACAGCATTGACGGCTCATTGGCGCGAAGCAGAAAACAGACCTCGCCGCTGGGCGAGACATTAGACCCATTGGCCGATAAGCTTTTGATTATCCTCCTCTCGCTTTTTTTAATTTATTTTTATCCTTATCCCGCCTTAATCTTGACGGTGGCCGTGTTTGATTTATTGCTCATTTTAGCCAGTGTGATTTTTTTTATTTTTTTCTTTCACAAAAAAATGCCGCCCGCGAATTGGTGGGGCAAATTTAAAATGATTTTTCAGGTTTTGGGCTTGATCGCGGTTTTGGTCTATCTTATTTTTAATTGGGGCTGGCTTTTAACGGTTTCGGTTATTTTATTTTTATTGGTGATTATTTTTGAATTTGTCGGATTTTTGAGCTACGGCGTCAAGGGGATTTTTTGAAAATTTTTCTATTTAAAAATCCGCCCCCCACTTTTAAATAAAGTGGGGGGCGGATTTTATTATTTTATTCTTCTTTTTCTTCAGTTTGCGGTTTTTCCGATTCCTCTTTTTCGGCTTGGACTGTTTTTTCATTTTTTTTCTTTTCGGTTTCGGCTTTTTCCTCTATTTTTTTCTCAACTTTTTCCTCTATTTCCTCATTTTTCTTTTCGGCCTCGTCCGGCTTTTCGGTTTCGGCTCCGGCCGTTTCTTCCGCCTTTTCCTCTTTTTTCTCAATTTTCTTTTCTTTCTTTTCCTTCGGTTTTAAGATGCCCAAGCCCAAGCGATGATTTTTCGGCTCAATCGTGAGAATATAGAAATCAAATTTGTCGCCTAATTTCGCGAATTCATTAATATCCTTAATCGGCTTTTCGCTTAATTGGGAAATATGAGCCAGACCATGAATGTCTTTGTCCAATTCCACAAATAAGCCGAATGGGTTGGTTTTTAAAACCACCCCGCTTACTTTTTGTCCGATTTTATATCTCTTTTCAATATCGTCCCACGGGTCTTTCATCAGTTTTTTCATGGATAAAAAAATTTTTGATTTTTCCAGGCCGATGATTTCGGTTTTTACCTTTTGGCCGACTTTAATGAGGTCGTGCGGGTTGTCAATTCTCTGCCAGGCGATTTCGGAGATATGGACTAAGCCCTCAAGCTTGTCGTCAAATTCAACAAAGACGCCGAAATCAGTAACCGCGGTAACCACGCCTTCCACCAGGCTGCCGATTTTGTATTTATTCATGGTATCTTTTTGCGTTTCTTCCCAAGCCGCTTTTTCCGACACGATTAAGCGGTCTTCGTTTTCGTCGGCGTCAATTATTTTAACCTCAAATTTTTTGCCTACGTAGCTTTTTAGAATTTCTAAAATTCTATTTTTATCGCCGCCCGGAACGCGAGGGTAATGCTCGGGCGCTAATTGGGAAACTGGCAAGAATCCGGGCGTGTTTTCCACGTTAATCATCAACCCCCCCTTATTGGCGTCGGTGATGGCGGCTTTAATTATCGTGCCGTCGTTTTTGGCCGTCTTGATATTTTGCCAGGCCTTTTGCCGGCCGGCATAGCGGAATGATAATTCAATTTCGCCGTTTTCATTTTCCAAATCCAAGACCGTGGCCTCAACTTCATCGCCGAGTTTTAAATTGCGATATTGCTCGGATTCACCGTAGCATTCTTTGCCGCGGACAAGGCCGGTAGCAAGGCCGTTTAAATCAATGTGGATTTCATTTTTGTGGGCGGAAATAATTTTGCCCTTTACCAAATCCCCGATTTTTGGCACATTAAAATACTGCTTTTCTTCAAGCAGTTTTGTCATTTCCGATTCTTTTTCTTTTTTTGCCGTAATGTTTGTCATATGTTTGTTTTAGCCCCTCTTCATTTAGAGAAGCCCCGCTTTTTCTGCCTATTGGGCGGAAGTTTTGCAGGTAAATTAAGTTTTTATAAATTTAACAGATTGACGAAAAAAAGTCAATGTTTTATTATTATTTTATTATTATCTTTAACTATGGGCTTCAAGAGAAAAAAAGAGGATTTTGTCTGCGAGCGCTGCGGCGCGGAAGTAAAAGGCAATGGCTACACCAATCATTGCCCGAATTGCTTATGGTCAAAGCATATTGATATTGACCCGGGCGATCGGCTGGAGGAATGCGGGGGCATGATGAAGCCGGTTGATATTTATTTGGAACATCAGGATTGGGTGATTGTTCATAAATGCGAAAGATGCGGCGTCGAGAAAAGAAAAAAAGTCGTGCCTGAAGATGATTTTGACGAGGTGATCCGACTGGAAGAAGAAATTAATCGGAAAAAAATTAAGGGGAAATAAATTTTTGTTCAGCTTATTTTTATGGCCAGTCCTTAGGGGCTGGTTTTTAAAATGCGTGGAAAATTAAAAATTGTGTTTGACAAAAATTAATATTTATGATACTTTAATATATTCTTTAGTATATAATAGCTAAAGATAAATGTCCCTTGAAAACTGAAAAATTTAGGTAGAAATCAAATAGAAAAAGGAGAATTGAGATGCAAAGCGTCAGCAGACGGAAAGAAGTCGTTTACGCATGGTTGGTGGTGGCGGTTATCGCGCTGATTACGGCGATACCCGTGATGTATTTCAACAGCACTACCAAGCGCGGCGGTATCCTTGATGACGCGATTCTTAACAAGCAGGACCCATATTATATTATGGATCAGCAAGTTAAGAAATTGTCATCTCAAGGACTTAAAACCGGCGAAGTTATTTCTTTTGTCATTCCCCTTGAGCATGGCGTTACCAAAAAAAATCTTGGTTATATCAAATGGTTCACGGATAAGCTCAAAGAGGCCTTTCCGGAATTCGGCATTCTTAGCTTATCGGTCGCGGCCGATTATCGCGACACGGGCGAAGAACTGCTTAACAAAC
>JBAZQS010000026.1:0-12011 GCA_041645075.1 Patescibacteria group bacterium
CACCAATGATTTGACCCAAATGGGCGCTGGCTTTAGCCGTGATGACGCCGGAAAATTTTTGAAGGAATATGTGGCGCAGGGAATTTATGAGAGAGACCCGTTTGAGGTTTTAGACCAGGAAGGCATCGGCGAATTAATCCGACTTGCCATTGCCAAAGGCAAATCAGTCCGGCCGGATTTGAAAATCGGCATTTGCGGGGAACACGGCGGCGAACCCAATACGGTGGAATTCTGCCATCGCGAGGGCTTTACTTATGTTTCCTGCTCGCCCTTCAGAGTGCCAATTGCCCGATTGGCCGCCGCGCAAGCCGCGATTAAGAATAAATAAGGCCGAGTGACAGCGAGGCCACACCATAAGATGTCATCCCGGCCAAAGCGAGCTTCGGCGAGCGGGGAGCCGGGATCCAGAGTTTGGAACCTGATAAACAATTTCAAAACTTCCGCTTAAACGGGGGTTTTGATTTGTGTGGCAATTATGTTAAAATATATAAATAATAAATAAAATCAGATTTAAAATGGCCAACAAACTTTCGGGAGGGCTTGATCCATTTTTTCAGCCGAAATCGGTGGCGGTTATCGGCGCTTCTAATAAAAAGGGGAAAGTCGGAAACGACATCTTGTTAAATTTAAAGAAAACATTTAAGGGCGATATCTATCCCATTAATTTAGATGAGGCAAAAATTGAGGGCTTCAAGGCCTACCCCTCAATTTTAAAAGCGCCGAAAAATATTGATTTGGCGATTATTGCCATACCCAGCCAATTTGTGGCCGCGGTGGTTGAGGAGTGCGGCCGGGCGGGCGGTAAAAATTTAATCATCATCTCCGCGGGCTTTAAAGAAATCGGCGGCCAAGGAGAAATTTTAGAAAAAAAAATTAAGGCCTTGGCAAAAAAATATAATTTAAGGATAATGGGCCCGAACTGCCTTGGGTTTATTTCCACGGCCCCGCCCATCAATGCTTCTTTTGCCAATCACGCGCCAGCCAAAGGCAATATTGCTTTTTTTTCGCAGTCGGGCGCTTTAGGCGCGGCGGTTTTGGATATGGCGGCGGCGCAGAAATTGGGCTTGGCTTATTTTGTGAGCATTGGCAATAAAATTGATATTAATGAGATTGATTTGCTTAATTATTTTAAAGACGAGCCAAAGGTAAAAGTGATTCAGGCCTATTTGGAAAATATTAATGATGGCCAAGAATTTATTCGCCTCGCAAAAACTGTCTCCAAGAAAAAGCCGATTATTATTTTGAAATCAGGCAAGACCGAAAAAGGCCGGCAAGCCGTAAGTTCCCATACGGGCTCTATTGCCGGTTCGGCGCAGGCCTACAGCGCCGCTTTCAAGCAGGCGGGAGTAATAGAAGTAGATGAGGCCGAAGATTTTTTTAATTTTGCCAAAGGGTTTTCGCTTCAACCCTTGCCCCAAGGTAATCGGGTCGCCATCGTGACCAATGCCGGCGGACCGGGAATTTTGGTGACCGACCTTTTGCCGGCCAATGGTTTAGAGTTGGCGGAATTGACGACAGAAACCAAAAATAAATTAAAATTAAAATTGCCACCGGCGGCCAGTATTAATAATCCGATTGATGTGTTGGGCGATGCTTTGGCCGACCATTATGGCTTGGCCGTGGCCGCGGTTTTAAGGGATAAAAACGTGGATGCGGTTATTGTGGTTTTGACGCCGCAAAAAATGACGCAAATCAAGGTAACCGCCGAAACCATCGGCCGTCTTGGCCGCCAAAGCCGGAAGCCGATTATTTTATGCTTTATGGGCGAAGAGGAAATCTCCAAATATTATGATATTTATGGAAAATATTCTTTGCCCCAATATTATTTTCCGCTCCAAGCGGTTAAGACCCTGGCGAAGATGTGGGAATATGCGCAACACAAGGCGCTTCCTATTGTAGATCCCAAGCCCGCTTCGACTCAGCGAGGCGAGCCGGCGAATTTATCAATTTTTAAAAAGAAAAAAGAAGTCGCAAAAATTATTAGAAAAGAATCCATTGTTGAGTCGGACGCGCGCGAACTTTTATTGCCGCTTAAATTTCCACTGAATAAAATGAAGCTGGCCAAAAGTGAAAAGGAACTGGTGAAATTTGCCAAAGAAATCGGCTATCCCGTTGCCTTAAAAATTGTGTCGTCGGCAGTGATTCATAAATCAGACGTGGGCGGAGTCAAAATTAATTTACCCAATGAAAAAGAACTTTTGTCGGCCTATCGAGAAATGGATAAGAAAATTAAATCAAAATTTTCCAGGGCAAAAATAGACGGTTATTTAGTGGGGGAGATGGTTAAGGGCTGGGAAATAATTGTCGGCATGAAGCGCGACCCGCAATTCGGCCCCATAATTATGGTGGGCGCCGGCGGCATTTATACCGAGGTCTTCAAGGATGTGGCTTTCCGCCTCGCGCCTCTAACGCGCTCTGACGCGCAGGAAATGATTAAGGAATTGAAAATTTATAAATTATTTGCGGGCGCGAGAGGCAAAAAACCATTAGACATTAATTCCGTCATTGACCTTTTGGTAAAATTGGGAGATTTTTCCTGCCAATTTCCGGAAATAAAAGAAATTGACCTCAATCCGGTGATGGTCAAAGAAAAGGGCAAGGGCTGTTCCATTGTTGATGTTAGATTTTTAAAGTAATTAAATATTTTTTAAATTTATGACTTACTGGATTATCGGCATAATTATCGTGGCGGTTATTGCGGCGGTAATCGTTCAAGGAAAGTTGGGCGATTAATGATAAACAATATTAATGTTCAGAAGGTTGATTAACTCGCAATCAAAAACCATTACTTCGGCGGCGATTGTCATCGGCGCCTTGTCTTTAGTCAGCCGATTTTTAGGAATTTTCCGCGACCGCATCTTAGCGGCGCAATTTGGCGCCGGCGACATTTTGGATGTTTATTATGCCGCTTTTCGGCTGCCTGATTTGGTCTATAATATTTTGATTTTGGGCGCGGTTTCTGCCGGGCTGATACCGGTATTTACTTCTCTGCTCGCCAGACACAAAGAAGATGACGCCTGGAAATTAATCAATAGCATTTTAAATTTATTAGCGGTCGGCTTAGTGGTTGTTTGCGCGATTTTATTTATTTCTGCTCCGTGGTTAATGAAATTAATTACCCCGGGTTTTTCGCCGGAAAAAATGAATATGGTTGTAAATTTATCCAGAGTAATGTTTCTAAGCCCATTATTTTTGGGCTTATCCGCCATATTCAGCTCTATTCTCCAGTCATTTAAAAAGTTTTTTATTTTTTCCTTGGCGCCGATTTTTTATAATGTCGGCATAATAATCGGCGTTTTATTTTTTGTTAAGCCGTGGGGCATATACGGTCTGGCCTGGGGCGTGGTGCTTGGTTCAGTTTTTCATTTGCTAATTCAAATTACCCCGATTTTTTCGGTTGGTTATAAGTATGCTTTTGATTTTAATTGGCGCGATAAAAATGTTTTGCTTGTCAGCAAGCTAATGGTTCCGCGCACCATCACTCTCGTTCTTAATCAAATAAATTTTTTAGTGATTACGGTTGTGGCTTCAACGCTCGCGACCGGCAGTTTGGCGATTTTTAATTTAGCCAATAACTTGCAAAGCTTTCCCTTGGGCATATTCGGCGTTTCCTTGGCCGTGGCGGCTTTGCCAGTTTTATCGGCTTTGGCCGCGGAAAAGAAGATGGCTGATTTTGTCAGCGCGTTTTCCGCCACTTTCCGGCAAGCCCTATTTTTTATCGTGCCCATATCGGTTTTGCTTTTTGTGCTTCGGGCGCAAGTCGTGCGCGTCATTTTGGGCAGCGGCAGCTTTAATTGGTATGATACGCGCCTGACCGCCGCTTCTCTGGCCATATTCTGCGTGAGTTTGTTTGCTCAGGGCGTTTTTCCGCTTTTAATCCGCGGCTTTTACGCCATTCATAACACTAAAACGCCATTTTTTATTAATTTATTCAGCTTGGCTTTAAACTTTGCCGCCTTGTTTTTCTTTCGCTGGGTTTTTAGTTTTGAGAATGGGTTTTCTTTTTTTGTTTCCGCCATGTTGCATTTAAGTGATTTAAAAGGAGTGGTTGACTTGCGGGTTTTGGCTTTACCCCTGGCTTTTTCCGCCGCCGCCATTTTCGATATGGTTTTATTGATGATTTGGTTGAGAAAATACATTGGCCGGCTTGATGGCAGAAAAATAATGAGCTCAACTTTCAGGATAATTTTTGCTTCGCTCGGTTCCGGCCTATTTGCTTTTGGCACGTTGCGCTTAATAAATTACGCGGTTATTACCGAAACCTTCGCCGGCATATTTATTCAGGGGGTGGCGGCCGGATTAGTCGGACTCTTTGGCTATTGGGTTATCGGTTATTTATTGAATATGGAAGAAATGGCGATTTTTGTCGGCTCCATGAAGCGGCGGTTGTTTAAGACGGTTAAATTTGATAAAGCCAGTATTGACGAAGGAGTCAATACTTAATTAACTTTATATAAAAGTAAAAAACCCCATCAGCTTTTTCCGTTATGGATTGGCTGATGGGGTTCAAGGGAGAAAGGTGTTTTTTCGCCGATGTTTTGGCGGACTGTGCTGGCCGTTCCGGGCGAATAGGGCCTTGCGCAAGGGCTTTGGGTTTTGCCCGAGGCCGCTGAGGCGTTTGTGCGCGGCGAAAATATACCGTCCCCAAATGTTCAGGGGACGAATAGAAGCCGCCGCGTCCTCGTTCCGCCGTTTCAGTTGCCTACCGCGGTCCCCCAAGGAAGGCGTAATTTGCATCTTGCCATAAACATGGTCAAAGTTGCAACATTCAATAGCCATCTTGGTGGCGGGGCCGGTGAGGCATACGGCGACATGGCGATATTAATGGGTCGGTGACCACGACGTCGGTCAAAACGAACCATAATCCCCAGCTTAAGCCGTTAGTGTGGCATCGCGCGGCGTTGCCGTGGATTGCCACGTGTTTTTCATTGGCGTCGATTCACCCTCCTCCACATCTTAATTTTATAAAACACTAGATAAAGCCACTTGTATAGTTCCGATGGGGCATTGGCTTGGCCTCCTGTTTAGCCTTTTGCTGGAATTTTTTTGACCCAATGTTTAGGCCAGGGTCGACCGTGGTTGGTTGGGTTCTACCCGCGCTTACCTATCGGATCGATATGTACAGCGGCCACGAAACATAGTGTTTTTTCCTTTCTCTAAAATTGTAAATTGTACGATAATGCTATTGTATCATATTGGTCAAAGATTGTCAATGGTTAATTGTTTAAATTTGAATATATTAGCTAAATTTAGCTAAAAATCATTATTTATCATTTTTTAATTATTCAATGAGATGGTTACAAAACTATATTTCCTCTAAATTTGTCCTTGCGACCCCGAGTACCCGAGGGGGAAGCAATCTTTCTTGGCTGCGACTTCGTCGGGCGGGCGCAAAATGACTTTCACCCTGTTAAATAGTGCCAAAGGCAATTTAACAGGGTGAAAGTCATTTTGCTGGTCCTCCTGGTCTCGCTCAAAAAGTCCTAAATTTATAGCTAAAATAGTTTTGTAACCATCTCAATTTATATTTTCAATATTTGATGATGGAAAAAAATATCAAAACAAGCTATAATAATAAAGATTCTTGCTAATATTTTTTAATTTTTTATGAATAACATACGCAACTTTTGTATCATCGCCCACATTGACCATGGCAAATCCACCTTGGCTGATCGGTTATTGGAAATCACGGGCACGGTCAGCAAAAGAGAAATGAAAGAACAGATTTTAGACCAGATGGATATTGAAAGGGAAAGGGGAATTACCATTAAGCTCCAGCCGGTGAGAATGAATTACGGCGGTTATGAATTAAATTTGATTGACACGCCCGGGCACGTGGATTTTACTTATGAGGTCTCCCGCTCGCTCGTGGCGGTGGAAGGGGCTTTGCTTTTGGTTGACGCCACGCAAGGCATCCAGGCCCAGACCCTGGCGAATTTATATTTGGCGCTGGAAAATAATCTGATCATTATTCCGGTGATTAATAAAATTGATTTGCCCAACGCCCAAATTGAAAAAGTGGCCAGAGAAGTGGTTGAACTGCTTGGCTGTAAACCGGAGGAAATTTTAAGGGCGTCGGCCAAGACCGGCGAAGGCGTAGAAAATATTTTAAAAGAAGTCATTGAAAAAATTCCCGCGCCAAAAATAAACATCGGTTCTGATTTGCGGGCTTTGATTTTTGATTCCATTTATGACGAGTATCGGGGCGTGATCGCTTATGTGAGGATTGTTGACGGCGAAATATCGGCTGATAAAAAAATTAAATTTTTAGCCAATGGCAAATTAGCCGAGGTGATTGAAGTGGGATATTTCAGTCCAAAATATGAAAAAAGCAGCAATCTTTCTTCCGGCGAAATCGGTTATATCGTTACCGGTTTTAGGGAAGTCTCGCAATGCAAAGTGGGCGATACGATCGCCCTCGCCGATAGCCAGTCCCAGTCCTTGCCCGGATTTAGGGTGGTAAAGCCCATGGTTTACGCGGGAATTTTTTGCAAAGACGGCAGTGATTTTAATAAATTAAGGGAGGGCATTGAAAAATTAAAATTAAATGACGCGGCTTTAAGCTATGAGCCGGAAAATTCCACGGCGCTTGGTTTTGGTTTTCGTTGCGGATTTTTGGGTTTGCTTCATTTGGAAATTTTTCAGGAGCGCTTAAAAAGGGAGTTTGATTTGGATTTGGTGGTGACCACGCCGAGCGTGGCTTATAAGATTTTTTTTAAAGACGGCCGCGAGGAAATGGTTTATAATCCGATTAATTTTCCCGACCCCACCTTTATTGACCGCGTGGAAGAGCCGATAATGAAATTGGATATTTTTACGCCTCAGCCGTATCTGGGCGCGATTATGCAACTCGCCGTAGAAAAAAGAGGGGACTATATTAATACCGAATATATTGACGAGGACGTGGCCATATTGCATTATCATATTCCTTTAAGCCAATTAATTGTTGATTTTTATGATAAATTAAAATCGGTTTCTTCGGGCTACGCCTCGCTCAATTATGATTTTTATGGCCATCGGCCGACCGAGGTGGTAAAAATGGATATCTTAGTGGCCGAGGAAAAAGTTGAGCCATTATCTTTAATTACTTATAAAGACACGGCGCCGCAAGTGGGCCGAAGGATAGTAGAGATTTTAAAAGAGAGCTTGCCGCGCCAGCAATTCGTGGTTAAGCTTCAGGCGTCAATCGGCGGCAAAATTGTCGCGGCCGAAAGAATTTCGGCTCTGCGCAAAGATGTGACTGCCAAATTATATGGCGGCGACTGGACCAGGCGGGCTAAATTATTGGAAAAGCAGAAAAAGGGCAAAAAGAAAATGATGAATATCGGCCGCGTGGATATTCCCACGGAAACATTTTTATCGGTGCTGAAGAAGAAATAAATACGGGCTCACAATTTATTTTGCTGGCCCGTTTATTTTTTTTGTTTTCCGTTTTTAATTTTTTGTCTTAACAAATCATCACGTAAAATTTCTACCTTTTTCCATTCTTCGGGAGTAAGCGGAATAACATCCTGCAGAAAGTGGAAAAAATCTTTTATGGCAGATTGTCGGGTGCGGTAATTAGCGCAGTCAATCAAGCAATCCAGCCAGACATTTTTAAATTCGTTAAAATCGCTTTCCATCTCGTTTATTCTGTCTCGCAATATGCGCGCTAACTTTTTCCAGGTTTCCGCTCTTTTTTTTGCCGATTTTAATCGTCTTTTTAATTCTTGGATTTCACCTATTAAGTCCTCTTTGTTAGTATTAATTTTAACACCGCCTTTTGTCTAATGAGATTACCCAAGCAGAGGCGCAATCGTAAAAATTACCATGGAAAGTACCATTAGTAGGACAATAAAGATCCAAACGATTTGTATGAGTTTTTTGTGCCTTTTCATATCTTTATGATAATATCATAACTGAGAATTGTCAATCAATTAATAATTTGATAAAATGGTAAAGACCAGGCATAATTATTTCATATTATTTTAAATTTTTATGGAAAAAAATTGGCGCAATTTGCCGTCCATCAATCAAAAATTTATTGATAAATTTCCCGAGGTTAATAATATTGTCCTCCAGCTTTTATCTAATCGCGGCCTGACCGCCCAAGATGATATTGATGATTTTTTATATCCGAATTACGATGATCATATTTACGATCCCTTTTTGTTTAAACAAATGGCGGTCGCGGTAGAGCGATTATTTAAGGCCATTCGCCATAGAGAAAAATTAATGGTTTATGGCGATTATGATGCCGACGGCGTTTGTTCTACCGTGATTTTATATTCGGCTTTAAAGGGGCTGGGGTTGGATGTGGATGTTTATATACCGTTTCGTGAAAGCGAGGGTTATGGCTTGAATAAAGAAGTGGCGCAAAGGATTATTGATCAAAAATTTAATTTGGTTTTTACGGTGGATTGCGGCGTGGCCAATGCGGCAGAAATAAAAACCCTTAAAGACGCGGGCATTGAGACCATTGTTTTAGACCATCATCAGGAACCAATGGCCAGGCCCGAAGCGCTGGCGATTATCAATCCGGCCCTTGATGATTCCGGTTATCCTTTTAGCGGTCTGGCCGGCGCGGGCGTAGTTTTTAAATTTGTTCAGGCGATATTAATAAAACAAGAAGCAGAAAATAGCCCCATTAAATTGCCGGCCGGTTTTGATAAGTGGCTATTGGATATAGTGGCGATTGCGACTGTGGGCGACTTGGTGCCATTAGTCAAAGAAAATAGGGTTTTTGTGAAATATGGCTTAATGGTTTTGGAAAAAACCAAAAGGCCGGGCCTTAGAAAAATAATTGAAGCCATAAATAATCATCGTATTTTAGATACCCAATTTATCGGTTGGCGATTAGTGCCGCGGCTTAATGCGGCGGGCCGGATTGACCACGCTTCATCCTCGTTTAATCTGTTAATAGCGCAAAAAGAAGAGGATATAGACAAATTGGTCTCGGCGTTGGAAGAAAGTAATAAAAAAAGACAACAGATAACAGAAAAAATTTTAAATGAAGCTATTTTGCAAATAGGCGAGCCGGCCGATGAGAAAAAAATTTTATGGGCGGTAGGCGAAAATTGGCCGGCGGGCGTAGTCGGTCTGGTGGCCGGCCGATTAACTGATATGTTTTATCGTCCGGCTTTAGTAATTTCAAAAGAAAGCAACAATGACAGCAAGTCCATTAAATATGTCGGTTCCGGCCGCAGTATTGATGAATTTAATATTACCGATGCGTTAAAGCAATGCGAAAAGTTTTTACTCCGGTTCGGCGGCCATTCACAGGCCTGCGGATTCACGGTTATTGGCGAAGAAAATTTTAAACAATTTCAAGAAAAATTAAATCAAATCGCCGCGGCTGGACTGGCTAATGTGGATTTAAAGCCAATTTTAGAAATAGAAGCCGAGGTGAAATTAATTGATATCAATTGGGGATTGTGGGAGGATATGGAAAAATTTGAGCCGTTTGGCGAAGGCAATTTAAAACCGCGGCTTGTTTCTTATAATTTAAAAATTGAACAAATTCAAGCCGTGGGCAACGAGGGCAAGCATATGCGGGTGATGGTTACCCAAGATGATAATCCCAACCTTCATAAATTGATCGGATTTTCTTTTGGCGAATGGTGCGCTAAATTGAATATAGGAGATAAAATTGATATTGTATTTGAATTGGACTTGAATGAATGGAACGGGAATCGGGAATTGCAGTTGAAGATTATTGATTTGAAAATGAGCCGGTTGTAGCCTGCTACATTTTTATAATAAAACTACTATTATGATTAAAGCCATCTTACACACTGACGGGGGAGCGCGCGGTAATCCGGGGCCGGCGGGTATTGGCGCGGTTTTGGAAATTGGCGACAAAAAAAAATTATTCAAGAAATATATTGGCGAGGCCACAAATAATCAAGCCGAATATCAGGCGCTGATTTTGGGCTTGGAAAAAGCCAAAGCGGCTGGCGCGGAAGAAATTGAGTGTTATTTGGATTCGGAATTAGTGGTTAAGCAATTAAACCGGGAATATAAAGTAAAAAACAAGGGCTTGTCGCCGTTATTTGTAAAAATTTGGAATTTAGCCCAGGGCTTCAAAAAAATTAGTTATAAGCATATTTTCCGAGAGCAGAATAAATTGGCCGATCGATTGGTTAATGAGGCAATTGATGATTGGTTGACAAAATAAAATTTGTGTGCTATCATTTTAATGTTCAAGCAAATTAGATAGCCGCCCCCCACTTTCTAAATTTAAAACTATGTTCTATGTGTATGTTTTGAAGCTTAATAACGGTCAAACTTATATAGGCTATACGGAGGATTTAAAAAGGAGATTTATTGAGCATCAGACCGGGCAATCAAAATACACAAAGACACATAGACCGTTAAGTTTAATTTACTACGAGGCGTATCTTTCAAAGAAAGATGCGGCTAAGCGAGAGAAAGTTTTAAAACAATTTAAAAATTCTTACACGCATTTAAAGAAAAGAATTTTAAATTGCCTCGAGGAAAATTAAATTTAGAAAGTGGGGGGAGGAAAGTCCGAACACCCTTCCCGCCACATTAATAATGTGGGGGATGTCGCGGTAATGGGTAACGCCCACCCTCCGGCTGGTAACAGACGGAGAGGACCAGTTCCACAGAGACAATACTATCCAGCCCCGGTTCTAGCATTGAATTTTTACACTTGATTTGGTTGAGAAAATGATCAACGATAAGATGAATTATTAAATGCTAAAACCGGAGCTGGAGAAAGGTGAAAAGTGTCGTTAGGTATTAAGTTGGGAAAGAGATATCTCCTCAATATAATGCGAAGCGACTCGGCGGCCAGTGATGGCCTGCCCGTGGTAAACTCTACCTGGTGCAACCCCAAATTGTAGGGGGCTTGACCTCGTCAGTAATGGCGGGGCTAGATAGATGGCTATCGCCCCCCACTTTCTATGAAAGTGGGGGAAACAGAATTCGGCTTATTATTTGCTTGAACAAACAAAAACCTCAGAAATGGGGTTTTTGATTTTTTTTGTTAATTTATGGTATATTGCAGTTAATCTTGATTACTCTAATAAATAACCATATATGAAGAGATCAGAAATTGCTTTTTCCGCCAGCTTAGTGCCCATTGATTATCTAATGGTGATTTTGGCGGGCATCGCTTCTTATTATATTCGTTTTTGGGAGCCGGTACAGAGAATCAGGCCCATAATTTTTAATTTGCATTTTGAGCCGTTTTTGGCCATCCTTTGGCTGATGGCTTTGATTTGGCTTTTCAGTTTTTGGCTGGCTGGCCTTTATTCAATGCAAGGCACGCGCCGCACCATTGATGAAATTTCCCATATTATTTTGGGCTGTTCAACGGCGGTGATGATTTTAATGTTTGTCTTTTTTTTCAGCCGCAATTTATTTGATTCTCGTTTTATTATTTTGGCGGGCTGGGTGTTTAGTATTATTTTTATAATTATCGGCCGGGGACTGATTCGTTTTTTTCAACATTTTTTATATAAGTTTAATATTGGCGTTCATCGTATTGTTGTTTTAGGAAACGGCCAAATCGCCAAAGAAGCCACGGAAATATTCAAATCAAATGTAATGTCCGGCTATAAAGTCGTGGATCAATTTGCGGATTTTAATGACAACACGGAAAATGAACTTACGACCATGATTAGCCATGATAAATTTGACGAAATTTTGGTGGCCTCACCTGATTTCAAGGCCGAGCAATCGGATAAATTAAATGATTTTTCCTATGTTAATCATATCACCCTGAAATATATCGCCGATATTTTTGATTTTCCCATTAGTAATTTTGAAATAAATAATATTTCCGGCTTGCCCATAGTGGAAGTGAAAAAAACGCGCCTTGACGGCTGGGGCAAGATAAACAAGAGGATTTTTGATATTATTATTTCCACTTTTTTGATAATTTTACTTTCGCCGGTTTTTTTAATTATCGCTCTGGCCATCAAATTTGACTCAAAGGGGCCGATATTTTTTAAATATAAAAGAATCGGGCAATTTGGCCGGCCATTTATTTATTTTAAATTCCG
>JBAZQS010000027.1:0-11774 GCA_041645075.1 Patescibacteria group bacterium
CAAGTTTAAACGCGGATTTTATCTGGTCAATGGTAATGCCTTTCTTGGCTCTGTCTAAAACACCCTGATCTCCCGATTCAACGCCGAAACTGACGCGGTAACAGCCCGCCTTTTTCAATTTAACAAGCAATTCCTCATCAACCCGGTCAACTCTGATGCCATTATAAATATTCCAGCAAACCCTTAAATCCCTTTTAATAATTTCATCGCAAACACCCTTGGCATGATTCAAATCAGCCGAAAAGCAATCATCCCAAATATGTATTTCCCGGTATCCCAAATTCAACAAAATTTCCATTTCATCCACCACTCTCGGCGGGGTTTTAAATCTGATAACCCTTTGAAAAACTTGTTTACTGCAAAAAATACAATTATAGGGACACCCTCGGCTGGTTTCTATGGCCGCCACTGGATTTTTCCTGGAAGTAACCCTGGGGCTGTGGTATTTCTTGGGGTCATACAAATAATAAGCGGGGTACGGCAATAAATCGAGGTCTTTGATTAATTCTCGCTGTTCATTGATAACCACCCGGCCATCTTCTTTCTTATAAGCCAAACCCTTTATTTCGGCGGGATTATGGCCGGCGACAATTTCCGACAAAGTGTTTTCGCCTTCGCCATAAACCGCCAGATCAAAAGACGGTTCACCGGCTATCTCCAGGGGAAAAATTGAAGGATGAGCGCCGCCGGCGACAACTTTAATGTTTTTATCATAATCCTTTATTCTTTTGGCTATGGCCATTGCTTCTTGATAAAGGCCGATGGTAAAAGTAATGCCGGCAAAATCCGGCGGAAAAATTTCCAGTGTCTTGTTTAAATCGGCATAGGGGTCAGCAGAAACGCTCAAATCCAATATTTTTACCCGATGTCCGTCTTTGAGTAAAGCCGCCGCTAATGATGCCAGTGATATATAAGGAATATGAGGAATCACCACGCTGATTTTCGATTCCTTAAAAACCTCAATGGCGGAATGAGGACAAATTAATAAAACGTTTTTTTTCATAAATCTGCCATAATTTCTTCGGCCAACTTAAAGCCGTCGGCCATGACCTTGTCCATATTGGCATAACTGAATTTCCCGGTCCGGCCAAGTAACCTTAATTGGCCGGTTTTTTCCAAGTGGTCAATGACCGGTTTTAAATTTTCTGAATAAGACAAATCATAAATTGGATAAGTGCATGGCACTTTTATGACAATCCCCTCTGCCATTTCTTCGGGCCGGCTGATAATGCCCGAGCGCAAAAGGCCGTCTCTGGCTTTTTCTATCAATTCGCGGTCATTATTTTCATTTTTCCAAATCGGTTCGTCGGCCATACAGGAAACATCCAAGCATAATGATGTTTTGTCCGACGGCGCCATCATCGGACTCCAATTTTTAAATTCAACGGCGCGATTGAAAATGACTTCCTCCGACGGCTGGGGAAAATAAAGCCAAGAATCATCGCTTATTTTTTTTCTATTAATAATAACATTGATAAATATAGTGTTCAAATATTTTAATTTTGATAAATGATTATAAATATTTTCCGGAATGGCCGGCTCTAAAATTTCCACTAAATTATTGACGGGTATGGTTGAAATCACCTGGTCGGCTTCAATTAATTCATTTTGGCCCTGCCTAATATAGCTCACTGTAACTCTATGATCCATTAAATTAATTTTTTTAACATCCACATCGGTGTAAATCACACCGCCTAAATTATGTATTTCCGCGGCCAAACGTTCGGCAATAGCGCCGATACCGCCTCGTTTTGGATAGTAAAATGAATCGGCATCAGGATATGGATTATTCTCTTCTAATTTATTGGCTTGTTTTTTAAATAATAAATCCTTAATGATAGTGGTTAAATTGAAATTGGCCGGCGATCTGGCCTCGCCCCACTCCGAAGAAATCTGGGACGGGTCAACCCGCCAACACTTTGAAGCATACGGCTCACAATTAGTGGTGTATAAAGTATGGCCAAAACTGGCCACAAACCAATCCTTAAAAGAAATGATTTTAATCGGCTTAAGCCGCCGCTTAATCAGAGCATAGCCATAATCAATCACGGCGCGCAAAGCCAATAATTTGGGCATAGCGACAATTAAATTCCCCAATTCAAAAGGATAAATAAGCCATCTATTCCACATTGATATTCTTGACCGCTTTGACCGCTTTTCCCAATTATCTTCCATTATTATCTGCATTTCCTTGATTAGCTCTTTATTTTTGCCGACAAAACGATGAGCGGAAAAATCAAAATAATAATCTTTATACCTGACCGTGCGGGAAAGGCCGCCGATCTCCTTATCTTTTTCTAAAATTATTGCTTCCGCGCCTTTTTGCAGGAGTTTGTAGGCGCAACTTAAACCAGCTAACCCAGCTCCCAAAATTACCACTCGCTTTTTCTTTTTTTCTGTTTGATCTAAATTTTCCTCTCTTATTCCAACATCCAGTTTATTAATTAAATCACCAAATTTCTCTTCTAGGTATTCCTTCAAAATCTCTCGCCAGTTTCTCATTTTATTCAGGCCTCTAAGTTCCAACATAAAATTATCAAGCATTTCTGATTTTGGCCGATTCACCGGATAATCCTTGGCAAAAAAATCAGAGTGTACTCTTTGCACTTTAAGGTCTGGCCGATTAATTATCTTTACTAATTCGCAAGCGATATCATAACGGCTGGCCGAGCCGCGACAGACCATATGATATGTGCCGTAAAAATCCGTTTTTATAACTTCGCATAAATTCTGGCAAAAATCTTTGGTATAGGTGGGCGTGCCGAATTTATCGTCAACGGCATAGATTTCCTTGGCGCCATTTCTTATCTGACGGGCCAATTTACCGATGAATTTTTTATCTTTTTGGCCACCGCCAATCATCCAGCCCGGCCGGAAAACAAAATATTCATTCAAAATTGATTTAACAATTTTTTCTCCTTCATATTTTGATTGGCCATAAACCGACAAAGGTTTTACCTCATCAAATTCCGTGTAAAAAGCGTCTTTCTCCCCGTCAAAAATGCCGGCCGTGCAGATGTGAACCATTTTTATGCCGAATTTTTTGCAAACCAAAGCCACATTATGCGTCCCGATGGTATTGGTTAAATAAGCGTGGTGCGGGTCGTTTTCACAAATTTCCAAATCGGTCTCGGCCGCCAAATGAAAAATTAAATCGGGCTTGATTTTTTCCGCCCAATCCAAAACCTGGCCGTATTCCCTCACATCTAAATATTCAATCCCCTCTTCGGGATTCTTGTCGGTCGGGTAGATTTCGTGTCCCGCCTCCAATAAAACCGGTATCATTGAACTGCCCAGCATCCCTCCCGCGCCGGTAATTAAGATTTTCATAAAGTATTTTGAGTAATTAATTTGATAAAAATATTTTTCATTTTTTCGGAAATACTTTCCCAATTATATTTTTCATCTGCCATTATTTTTGCCCGATTAACAACGGCCGAGACCGTATCTTTATTTTTTTCGTCCAAAATATAATTTATTTTTTCGGCAATACTTTTTGGATTTTTCACTTCGCAAAACCAACCAGTTACACCGTTTTCCAAAAAATCCGGTATACCGCCGACATTCGTGCCAATCACCGGCACTTTCATGGCCATGGCCTCTAAAAAAGCATTACCCAAGCCCTCGGATAATGACGGCCGAACAAATACTGACGCTTGCGACAAATATTCATATACCTGCTCATAAGGCGCGTTTCCTAAAAACCTAATTCTATTTTCAATATTTAAACTGGTAGCCAATTTTTCTAATTTTTTTCTTAATCCCCCGTCGCCCAGCACTAATAATTCCCCATCAACATTTTTCATCGCTCTAATTAAATATTCAATGCCATTTTTTTTAACTAATCTTGAGGCGGTAATTATCCATTTGGTTGGTTTTTGATTCTTTATTTGGTTATTGTATCTTGTTTCTTGATTATTAATTTTAATTCCATTCGGCACGACTTCAATCGGACACTTCGCGCCCAATTTCTTGGCTCGCGCCACTAAAAAGTTGGAAATCGCCTGAATATAATCGGCGTGGCGATAAATTTGTTTATAAATCGGCCTGATTAAAAATGTTCTAATCCAAATATCCCATTCACTATCCCCTTCTTGCAAGGTCAATAAATATTTAACTTCAGGAAATTTCTTTTTAAATTTCAAGGCGGCCCAGCCGGCTTGATTGGCCATCATCGCCCAAATCGCGTCATAATGATTTTCTTTTTGCAATTGAACCGCTTTTTTATATGCCAACCAAGGAAAAAAATATTTGCCTAAAAATCCTCGGCCAATTCGATGAACCAAAATGTTGCCAATCTTTTCTTCCTTTTTTTGCTTACCATCTAAATTGGCCGTAATCATTTCAAATTCAAAATCAGGAAGCCGGTCGGTAATCTCTTTGATTGCCACTTCGGCTCCCCCGACAAAAGGATGATATGCCAATGAGAATATTAAAATTTTCATTAAATCAGAAACAGGTTAAATGTATGTAGCATTATTACCTTAATATTATTGTATATTTTGACAAAATAGTCAATCATTGACAAAAATAAAAAACTATGATATAGTATTCTAATCGCACTTTCAATCAATATTTTAAAGAAAGGATGAAAAAATGGAAGACATTGCCAGCGGACTAATTCCCGAAGAAGAACAACTACTAATTAATCTTCTGGGAAAGGTTACGCCCAAAAATATGACCGCGGGAGTATTCAACGCGGTGGCAAAAATTTTTCGTTTACCGGCCATTGAACTTGTGTGCTTACGCCTTGGAGCATCCGCTCGTACGGAAGTGCTCTTATCGCAAAGACCAGCCGATGACCCGATTTTTCCCGGCCAATGGCATACTTCTGGAACAATCGCCAGATTGTCCGATGCCAGCCCGTTCGATTCATTAAAGCGACTAGCTAAAAAAGAATTGGGCATAACGCTCGATTTAAGCGCTCTTTCTTTCACGGGAATTTGTTATTCAAATCATAATCGCGGGGGCGAAATTCATATTATTTATGTTTATGTCTTTTATGGGAATGCTCCTGATAATCATCAATTTTTCCCGATTGATAATCTGCCTCAACCGTTTATGGAACACCACCACGCAATCATTAAACTTACCATGGAGCGGTTTCAAAAAATCTGAAGAATTAAAAAAGAACAAAAAAATAAACCCGCCTCGGTAAATGAGGCGGTTTTTAATTTAATAAAAAAGATTACTTTAAAAAATTTATTTTTATTTTTTAAAGCATTTCAGATACAAATCATTACCCAAAAAATCTTATCACGGCCAATTTAAGCAATATTGGCTCAATTTACAATTTGCCCTTTTAATCCTATAATAAATACTGATATTATGAGTTAATATTACTATGGAAAACGAGCTAAATTTGTCAAAAACAACCAAAAATAAAATCCTCTATGTCATCACCCAGCCGGAAATGGGCGGCGCCCAGCGCTATATTCGGGATTTAATCACCAGCGCGGAAGCGCAAAATTTTGATATTGAATTAGCTACGGGCCGCGGCCATGACGAATCATTGCTAAATAATCTGCCCGAAAATATCAAAATTCATAAATTAAATTATTTAGTCAGAGAAATATCGCCCATCAATGACATTAGAGCGGTTTTTGAATTAAAAAAAATCATGGCTAATTCCCGACCGGATATTATTCATCTAAATAGCAGTAAAGCCAGTATTGTCGGCTCTTTTGCCTCTCTCTTATATTCCTACAAGCTACCACCTACAAGCTACAAACTATTCTACACGGTTCACGGCTGGGTTTTTAATGAGCCCATGAGCGCTTATAAAAAATCACTTTATAAATGGCTGGAAAAATTTACCGCCAAATTAAAAAATAAAATAATTTGCGTTTCCGAATTTGACCGGCAAACCGCCATCAAAGAAAAAATCGCGCCACACCCTCACCCCAGCCCTCTCCCAAAGGGAGGGGGGGAATTATATGATAAACTAATCACGATTCATAATGGCATTGACGCGAAGGAGACCGATTTTCTGCCCAAGGATGTGGCGCGCCAAGAATTATTATCTCTAGTCCCAAATTTACCACCAAATTTCCAATATGTGGTCGGCACGGTGGCTAATTTTTATAAAACCAAGGGGTTGGAATATTTTATAGAAGCAATTTATTTATTGATAAATAATTGGCAGTTGCCGATTTTGGGCGTGGTTATAGGCGACGGCGACTTAAAAAAGGAGCTGAAAAATTTAATTATTAATTACGATATTGAAAATAATTTTATTTTACCCGGCAAAAAAGAAAACGCGGCCAGATATTTAAAAGCGTTTGATATTTATGTCTGTTCTTCGGTCAAGGAGGGCTTCCCCTACTCAATTTTAGAGGCCATGGCCGCCGGCTTACCCATTGTCTCCACTAATGTGGGCGGCATTCCGGAAATGATTCAAAATCAAAAAAACGGCTTGCTTATTGAGCCGAAAAATCCCTCCGAATTAGCCACGAGCATCAAATTCCTTATAGAAAATCCCGAATTAGCAAACCAATTAGGTAATCAGGCAAAAATAACGGTTACGGAAAAATTCTCCATTAAAGAGATGCTTAAAAAAACTTTTAAACAGTATCTTGGTTAGGGGGGAGAAAAAAACTAAAATCCCGTCCCCCACTTTTAAAAGTGGGGGACGGGATTTTGAAAATCGTATAATATAACCTATAACTATTGTATCACCCTTGATATGGTTGTTACTTCCGCGGAAATGGCTTCGCCGTCTGTGTAAGTTATGGAGGTGGGCGCGGTAATAATCGCGGTTGTCTTAAACTTATTGGCGGTAAGGGCGCCACTGCTTAATTTCTGTTTTTTGCCAGCGCTGATGTAATAGACATCGCTTGAGCCCTGATATTGGATAAGCGAGCCGTCGGGCAGTTTTGAGCTGGCAGTCAAGACCGCACCCTTGGTATAATTTGACTCAAAAGAATCTTGGATTAATATCACTTTTTTTACGTAATCAGCGCCATACAGGGCCTTAGCCGCGACATCACTGCCGGCGCTGGTAACCACCTCTCGCAAGACCGCTCCGGGCGTTACCGCGAAAACTCGCTGGGGGCTGTTTTGGAATTTAACCAAATTAACACCAGCGCGAGCCGTGACATTATCGCTCACGGGCAAAGCGTCAAAAACGGTTTGCGATATAACTTTAACGCCCTGGTCGGCCCATTTCCCGCTATTCCAAGTCCAAAAAGTAACTTCATTGGAAAAAAGATGTCTTTTGCCTTGGGCGTCAATATAATAGACGGCCGGATAAGTGGCGGTTTTGACTAAATCGCCTAACTTTAAACCTTGCGCGCCCGCCGTTTCCGCATTGACGATATTAGCCATAATAATATCGGCCTTACCGCCGGTTAGACCGTTGAATTTGACGCTAATATCATTAATGCCATCGCCATTTAAATCAACTTTCTTGGTCTCACCTAAATTTAGGGTAAGGGTGGTGGGATTTGATTGAATAACCACGGTAACGCGAGAATTAATCGAGTCAATGACCGTAACTTTCAAAGTATGATTTTCGGAACCGCCGCTGCTTACCGCGGTCGTAAAATTGGCTTGGGCATTCAAGGTCATGAGAGCGCTTTTGCCGCTGCTCGTAACCGAGCCGATAGCCGAGGTGCCCTCAATGGTACCGCCGCCGCCACCACCACCACCGGGGCTGGTAGTCGTCACGCCACCACCACCGCAAGACACGGTCTGCGGTACGATCGTATAGGTGCTAACCGTGGTCGGCAGGGTTATAGCACTAGTACCCGGCGTGGTATTGTTGGCGCAGGTTACATAACCATTACTGCTTTGAGTCGCTTTTATAGACACGACACTGCTATTAGAAGAACCGATGGTAAAAGCGCCTGGATTTACAACCGTAAAAGCGCCGGCATTATAGGTCCAGCTGTCCGCGGTGGCGCCGCTAAAAATAATTAAATTGGCCGTGGAATCGCCCATGGTGACGCTACTGACCGTAATATCGCCATCAGCGGTAAAGTCGCCGGCAAAAACGGTATTGGTTAAGGCCAAGACGGCAAGCAAAGCAACCCCCACCGACAAGACGCCCAAAATTAAACTTCTGAATCTGGTTGCCATATTTTTATTAAAATTAAATTACTAAATTTATTTGCAAGCCCCGGCTTGAACCGTTAGAGTAACGCCGACAAGATATATGCTCTTTAAATCACCGGCGATATCGCGCATCTCAATACAGCCACCCCTGGTAGTACCGCCCGTTTTAATGGCTAAAGTGGTGGTAGCAGCATTAGTATCTGTGCCAATGGCGAAATTGCCGCTTGAAGTGGCATTGCCGTCAACCGTAAACCAGCCGCCAATATGGCCATTACTTTTAGTGAACAAACCGCTGGTAGTAGTGGCATAACCGCCTATTTCCGCGGTATCTTTGACCCATAAATCGCCTTTGTAGTTAAAATTGCCGGCCGTGGGCGTACCGCGACCAACCATCAAATAATCGGAGGTGGTGGCTGAAGTGGAAGTTGCGGTAGCGAGAGTCGCCAGCCCGGAAACCTTAACCGTGCTGTAAAAAGTGGCCGCACCATCAAATGCCGCGGTGCTTGAAGCCAGTAATTGACCGTAAAAAACTGAATTGCCCGTAAACAAAGCCGTGGTTGAGGCCTGAAGCGTGCCAGTAAATAAGTTGATATCGGTGACCGCGTCGCCAAAGGTGTTGTTGTTATAAAACGTGGTCGCGCCCGTAAACAAGCCGGTGGTTGACGCCTGGAGCGTGCCGGTAAATAAGTTGATATCGGTGGCCGCGTTGCCGAAAACAATATTGCCATCAAATGCCGCGGTGCTTGAAGCCAGTAATTGACCGTAAAAAACTGAATTGCCCGTAAATAGGGCTGTGGTTGAGGCCTGGAGCGTGCCGGTAAATAAGTTGATATCAGTGGCCGCGTTGCCGAAAGTGGAATTGCCGTCTACGCCAAGCGTGCCGCCGGTGCTGATATTGGTGCCGATGGTGGTGGCCGCGTAGACGACTGATACGACCAAGAACAAGGCGCCCAAGACAATGGCCGCGCCCCTCAAGAAACCGTAAACATTTAATTCTTTCTTCATAGAATTTTTATTTTTTAGTTTAATAATATTTAATGAGACAAATATTAAAAACAATATTGATTATATTATACAATATTTTTCACTTATTGTTTATTAAGTCAACTGTGGATAACTATTAATTATTTCTTAAACTCGCCTTTCTTGACCCGACTAATGAAGTCATCTGATTGTTTTTTATAGTCCGGCCCGAACGCCGCTACTTTTTGCGCCATTTCAACGGCCTGGTCATTATTGCCCATATAGGCATAAGCCATGGCCGCCTGAACATAATACTGGGGATTATTCGGGTCAATGGCAATTAATTTATTGGCCAATAATTCAATGGAATTATAACTTTTCGCGCTGATGGCCACATTTATTAACTGGGTCAAAAAGTCCGCGGGGCGGTATTTATTTTTCATTAATTCCAGCCGCGCCAGCAAATCATTTAATTGGCGGCTATCGCCGGCCACCACCAAAATATTGGCCAATTGCCGGTATGGTTCAAGATTCTGGTCGTTTAAATCAAGAGCTTTGGCAAAGGCCTCAATGGCTAATTTGTAATTGGCATCGGCCGGCTCCGGCTGATTCTGCTGTTTTAAGTAATTAGCCAGATAAAGATTGGAATAACCGATTTCAAAATAAATATGCTGACGATTGGGCGCCAGCTCTTTGGCTTTGGCAAACAAGGGCGGGTTATTGTTAATATAATTAATATTACCCGTTAAATTAAACATCATATTATTAAACCTCATCGCCACCAAATAATTGGTAACGCTATAAGGATTTTCGGCAATTTGCTTTTTATTCTCCTTTTCCACCAAACCGGCCAATCGCGCAAGGGTCGGCTGGTCAACGTCCTTGGCGCCGGCCGCGTCCTGGAAAAAATTAAATAATTGCCGGCGATATTCCTGATTGCCATTGGTATTTTTGGCCAAAACCGATTCAAATAAGCCAATTCGTTGGTCAAAGGTTAAATTGGGCGCGCTAATCGCCTTAGTTAAATCAATGTTGGCCTTAAGCGGCTTAATATTGACTAAATACAATATGGGCGTAAAAGCGATAATAAATATAGCCAATATGGCGATTTTAAAATTTTTATTTTCCAAAAATTTCCACTCATAATGCCGGCCAAAAACGCCGACAAAACCAATCACTAAAAACAATGGTATATAAGTAACCAAGGCCTCAAAAATAAATAAATTCTGAATAAGATAACCAAAAATAATCAGAGTAAAAATCACGGGGATGAAATATCTTTTGCTGTCGCCTTCTTTTTGCCGGTACTTTCGCCACAAATAATAAAAGGGCAGGAGGAGCAGGGCGAAATAAGACAAAAAGCCGATGATGCCGCCGGTAATCAAGCGGTCAAATATAATATCGTGCGCCCGGTCATACCAAATCACCGAACCGGCGTGACGGAAAATTTTCGGATTATAATACTGGTCAAACGGCTGATAAAAATTTTCATAACCCCAGCCCAAAATCGGCCTCTCCTTAAATCCCTGCCAAGCCGAGCCCCAAGTCATCAAACGATTCTGCGCCGTTACCGATTCAGAGGCAATGCTGGCCATCCGGGCTAAAACCCGGCTATTTTTTACCAAATCAGAGCCGCTATTAAGAAAAAGCCAGGTGGAAAAAATCAGGGCTAGAGCCAAAATCACCCAACCGGCGAGGAATAATTTTTTATTTTTGACCGCCGCTGATTTATCGCCCCTAAAATAAAAAAATAATAAATATAAAACAAACAATAAACCGGAAATAAACAAAGCCAAAATGCCGCCTCTGGTGTCGGTATACAAAACAATAAAACTCTCAAGCAGAATGACTAAGCCATAATAAACCCTCAAATAAATATTATTTCTCTTAAATAAAAGCAGTAGGCCAAAAAATATGGAAAAAAACAGAAAACCCGCCATATAGCCGGCATTGCCAATGGTTCCGGCCAGCCGTTGGCCGCCAGTGGAAGCAAACAGCCAAGGAATATTAAGATATTGGCCAAAGGCGATTAAGGCGACCAAAAAACTGGAAAAGAAAAACAAATCAAAAACATACAGCCACTCTTTTAATTTTCGGAAAAACCCCGTTAAAACCGTTAAGAATAAAAATAAGTGCAGCAGCAATAAAATGCCTTCGCTTCTCTCGTTGTTGCTCCAGAAACTGCGGTAAAAATTATTGCCTAACAGTGAAGCCATAAAAATAACCGCAATATAAACCGCCATTAGGACTACGGTCAGATTGAGCCGTAATTTATAGCCGCTGTTTTTGAGAGCCAAAAATAAAAAGGCCAAAAACATCACTTCAACCGCAATATTAAAAGCGATGGTTTTAGTCACGATAAACGGGAAAAAAAGATGGCTGTTTAAATAAAGGGGTGAGAATAAGATTACCGCCAGGCAGAGCCAAATGATTGACTGGGCGATAACACGAGGCATTTTTTGGGACATATTTTTTATAATTTAAAATAATATATTTTAAAAGCGGTTTTGCCTTGATTATTTTTTATTTCCTTGGGAGCGATACCGGCTTTTTCAAACTCATCGGCAAATATTTTCATATTTTCCATCATAATTAGTATCCGCTTCTTAACCGGGTCCACCACCGAATTATCGGCCGCGTAAATATAATAAAAACCCTTTAAGCGGTTTTGTCTTAATAAATCAAACGCGCCGCCGCCTTTGGGAATTAAAGACAGATAATTATAAAAAGAAATCAAGGGCGCGTTATAATAAAAC
>JBAZQS010000028.1:0-11074 GCA_041645075.1 Patescibacteria group bacterium
CTCAAGGACTCAAAACCGGCGAAGTTATTTCGTTTGTCATTCCCCTTGAGGATGGCATTACCAAAAAAAATCTTGGTTATATCAAATGGTTTACGGATAAGTTGGAAGAAACTTTTCCGGAATTCGGCATTCTTAGTTTGTCTGTCGCGGCCAATTACCGCGATAACGGCGAAGAATTACTGAACGCGCCATTTATTAATCAGGATATTTTGGCTGACCAAAACTGGAATGCCGAGGAATGGAAAAATCGCGTCAAAAAAGATTCAGCCGTGTATGGCGTTTTCCTCGGCCGGAATTTTGATTACGCGCAAGTGGCCATGCTTTTGCCATTTGACTATAATGAGATTAAAACCTTTCGGCGCGTGGCGGAATTTTTGGAACAAAGAAAAATTTCCCAATGGGAATGGTATTTGAAGGCGGATATTTATCCGGTTTCGGAATTTTCCCAAGTGACGACGGCGGGCTGGGCCATCGGCCGGGGATTAACTGACGCGGCGCTATTGTCCGATATTTTGAAACTCTCAACCATCGGATTGGGCTTGAGCTGGCTTTTGTTTTTCTTCTCGCTGATTTCCTGGCGCCAAGCCACCATTGCCACCTTGGTCACGGCCATGAGTTTTCTTTGGACTCGCGGTTCAATCGGACTGCTGCAATTTATGGGGGCGCCTGTTTATGAACGGGTTTATATCCTCATTGTTTTTACGGCGCAAATTGTGGCCGGCATTTCTTTTACCGAACACAAGTTTGCCAGCTATAACGAGTGGCGGCGACTCCATCCTGATTTGTCCAGAGCCGGGCTTTGGCAGAAAGCCAGAGCGGTAAATCAGATTATGTTTGTTACGGCCGTAATCGCCATCCTGAATTTTGCCACCCTGTATCAAATCGGGGTGCGTGGAATTTTGGAGGTCGGCATTTTCGCGGCCCTCGGCATTGTTTACTTGCTGATTCTGGCTATGTGGTTTCTGCCGGCGCTTCACACAATCATCGGCGGCGAAGAAGCCCAGGCCTCATCCTGTTTTCTGGCTCGCGCCGGCAATAGATGGAATCAATTTTTGACCGGCCTTATCGGCGCGTGCCAAAAGTTTTTCCATTTTGATTATTATGAGCAACCGGCCGGTGAGAAAAGAAGAGCGAAGCAGGCGATCTGCCTTACCGCGGGAGTTTTGTTTTTAGCGATTGGCTTAATCGGTCTTGATTATATCCCGGGCCTTAAAAAGGACTTTGATTTTTTACCAATCAGGACCAAGCCGTTGGAATATATTCATAACACCATTGTCTATCGCGCCAGCCAGTTGCTTAATTGGCCGGGGCGATATGGTTTTGACCGTGTTCCCCTGCTTTTGCAAGGCGATATTGACGATCCGGCGTTTATTAGCCGCGCCAATGATTTCCAAAAAGCGGTCAAGAACATCAAGCAAGTGCGGGAGGTGACCTCGGTGGTTGATACCATCAAACTTATTTCCCGTGAGTCCTATCATTTGTCTTTGCCAAAAAATCGCCAGCAAGTTCATGACAGCTTGTCTATGATCGCGGATGACCTAGGGCCGGTTTTAAAATCGCAATTGTGGTTTGACGGCGGCCTGGTGGTTTTCGCTTCAACGGCCATGGAGGATTCCAATGAGCTGGGCCAGGTTATTGACGGCCTACTGCAAACGGGACAAAAAGATTTTTCCGATTTGCGAGTCGTGGCTTTTGGCAAGATACCGGCTTATCCGCAGGTGGATAAATACATCCGTCTGGGCAAGCCCTGGAATCTTATCAACTCGCAGTGGCTGGTAATTATGGTTTGCGCGGTTTGGGTGTTTTGGCGAAATCGGAAAATTCAAAGCCGGTTGAAATTGGTTGGCTGGCGGACGGGTCTGGTCATTAGTGTGCCATTCGTTTTTGCCAGCTCGGTTATCGCTTTAGTGATGATGGCGTTTCGCGTGCCGCTTGATCAGGCGACGGCTTGCATTACCGCTTTGGCCATTAACGCCGCCATTGATTTCAGCTTATACTTGGTGGCAGATTACCAAACGGCTTTGCTTGATGGCAAAAATAAAACCAACTCATTGAATGGCGCGATGTTGGCGAAAGGGCGAGTGATCCTCACGGATATTTTGCTCAATTCGCTTTGTTTCGCGCCGCTCATTGTTTCCAATTTCATTCCAGTCCAACATTTGGGCTGGATTATGGTGGTGATGATGCTCACCTGCGGTTTCGGTTCGCTCATCTTAATGCCCGCTCTGCTTCCGTGGTGCGTAAAAGAGAAATTATTGGAAAAGGGAGAAAAAAAATGAAAAAGATAAAAGCGATCGCCTCTCTGCTCTCGGTTATGTTTCTTTTTTCGGCAACGGATAAAATTTCTGCCGCCGAACTAACCGCCGAGCAAATAATGGAAAAGAGCTGGCAGTTGTATCGCCAACTCAACACCGAACAGGAGTTTGTTAGCGCGATCGTCAAGGAGGAGGGCGGTTCTTCGCAAGCCAAGGCCTTTATTCGCTGGATCAAGTATGACCCGGCGGGGGAAGACAAGGTGGTGATTAAATTCACGGAACCGGTTTTGGATAAAGGACTCGGCCTCCTGACTTGGCGCCACGTCAAGAGCAATGATGAGCAGTGGCTGAAGTTTCCTTCGCAAAACAAGGTGCGGCGTATTTCCCTCGGCGACCAAGGCAAATATTTTGCTGGCCTGGATTTCACCTATGAAGACGCGCGGCAATTAATCGGTGAAAGGATCAGTCAATTCAATTATCGCTTGCTGGAAATTAGGGCGGGCGATTATCTGATTGAGGCCAGGTCCAAGCCGGGCGTTGACTCGGCCTATGGCAAAAGAATTTTTTGGATTGATAAGAAGTTTGCCGTCAATAAAATTGAGTATTATGACAAAAATAGCAAACTGATTAAGACCCAGGAAAATTCGGAGATTAAGATAAGCGATAATGGCCTTTGGCGTCCTGATACCGTAGTTATCACCAATAAGTTGCTCAATAGAACGACTTACGCCAGATTCACCGAGCGCCAGATTGACCTTGGCTTGTCGGCCGAGACCTTCAGCCAGAGATTTTTAGAAAGGAGAGAGTGAATGAAAAATCTAAATCTCGCTTTCGCTTTTCTTTTGGCCGCCGCGACTGGTTTTGCCCAAGATAATCAAGATAATTGGGCGAACCATCGGTTGCCTAAGCTTCGCCATTACCTGATTCAAAATCAGGCGCCGGAATCGTCTGCTCCTCCGGATTCCGGAGAGGCAGACAAGAATAATCTGCGAAATTATTTTTCCGATTACCTGGTTTCGGCGTTGAAAAAGCCGAAAGTCAAATTGGCCGGCAAATATGAAATGTTTGTCGGCGGTTATTGGCACAAGCAAAGAGGCAAGGAAAATTCCTACGGTGAAATTCGTTTTCGTCCGAAAGCGACCATAAATTTTACGGACAATCTGCTTCTCTATCTGGAGGGCGATTTCCGTCAGGACTCGCGGGGATTTGCCCACGGCTACATTAATAATAAGACCGAGTCGGATTATCGCTGGGCGGTCGGCATTCGCGAAGGATACCTTGAGTATATTAGAAATCGGTTTCGCCTTCGCGTCGGCAAACAGATATTTGACTGGTCGGTAACCGATCTGGTTTCGCCGAGCGACAATCTTAATCCGCGGGACTGGACGCATTTAGTTGAATGGGAAAAAATCGGCGTGCCGGCGATAGACGTGAGAATGGGCTATGATCATTTTCTTGAATTTGTTTATGTTCCTTATTTCACGCCGTCAAAGTTGCCACAAGGCAGATGGGAGCAGTTGGCCATGGAAAATTACGAAGTTGATGGCGGCGGCCAATATGCGATTCGCGCTGGCACCACTTTCAAAGGATTTGATCTGACGGCGAGCTTCTTTGATGGCTTTAGTTATAATCCGGCTGTTAAGACGGACGCGGCAAAGGTGGGATTTGACTCCGCCGGAATGCCTATTATGCCCATGCCCCATTTTCATCCATTGTATTATCGGGAGAGGGTCTGGGCGGCAACCTTAACCAAAGAAATTTATCAGGGTTATACGATGCGGACCGAGGTCGGCTACTTTGACCAAGAAATCGGAAATAATTTTTTCCAATACGTGGTCGGAGTTGACCGCGAATGGAATAATGTTTTCCGGCCAACCGACAATTTATACTTGCTCTTTCAGTATGCCGGCGATACTTCCTCAAAGTCCGAACGAGTCGGCGATATTCGCCGCAGTTTGAGCAATGGCGTTATGTTGAAAGCCAAATACGCTTTTGACGATAGCGAGCGCTGGGCGCTGGGCTTGGAGGCGGTCTACAACCTAGAAAATAGCAGCAGTTATGTGAAGCCGTCCGTGGCTTACAAAAAAAATAACATGACCATAGAAGCCGGCGTCGCTATTATGTCCGGAGCCAAAGAAACATTTTTCGGCGGATACGGCCGGAACGATTATGGCTATCTCAAAGTCAGCTGGGAATTCTAAGGCGCGTTCATCGATCTATTTATCCACAGGTTGTTGGTTTTTATCTATTGACAAGGTTTTTAGATATGCTAATATATAGATACAAAGCAGTTCTTTCAAGTACGAGTAATCAAATGGACAAAAGATGTCCCAAAAAATGGGAACCCTTCTAATGAAGAGGTCCGCTGGAGCAATCGGCATTGACCGAGCGACACACCCGGCGTCCAGACGTCCAACCCCCCTTTGAATGAAAACTCTCCTGAATGAATAGCCGCCTAACCATATAAATGGAATGGCGGCTTTAAATTTGTCTAAATTCTCTTGACACTTTTATATTTTTATAATAAGGTAATGTATTAAAAGGGGTACATTTAAAAATCATATTTTCAATTTAATAAAAGGAGGGCAGTAGAATGACGACATATGCAAATGGCTGGCGGCATTCTCTGCCGCGTTATGCTCCCAGTCGCAAGATTTCCAGGCGCAAAGACAAGCCGCATTTTTATCAAATCACCGATGATATAATTCGGAATGTGCCTTTTTTCTTTGAGAGTCCGGAATTTAGCTTTATCCATAAGCATCCCAAGGTTCAGCAGTTCATCCGTGATTTTTGGAAATGGAACGCGGAAGTGCTCTGGCTTTTAAGTTCCACTTCGCATCCCTATATTGAGATGCAGGAAAAATTAGCCCAATTGGTCGGGCCATATCTGGGCGAGACCTTTGTTGACCTCGGTTGCGGGACGGGAAATTTTTGCGGCCGGCTTTTCAAGCTGAATGGCAAGCAGGTTAAGAAAATTTTTGCCGTGGATATTGACTGGGAGTCATTGGCTCAAGTGCCGCAAACTCTGCGCAGTGTCGGCTATCGCCAGAAAGTGGCGTTAGCGCAAACCTCCACCATGTCTAAAATGCCCATTTGGCCGGAATCCGTTGATTGCGTTATTTCCAGCTTGGGCGGATTGATGTACGCCGGCTGGTGGTTTGAAGCGGAAAACGGCGGAAAGTTGAAACTGGTTTGCGAAGGAAGAGAAGCGCTTAAAAAATGCCTCTTGGACATGAATCGGATTATTAAGCCGGGCGGGCATCTGGCGTTTTCCGCGCCAAAACCCAACCCGGATTTTGGCGCGATTTTGCGGGATTCCCTGTGGTGGCTGATTAAGAATGGCCGCTTTGTTGATTTTGTTAAGATTTTGCGTCGCGGTTTTCGCGCCAAGAAGCTTTCCGAATTTATGCACCAAGTGGAGCGCGAAGGCCATGCCCATTATATTTCTTTGGAGGAATGGGAAAAAATTTTGCGCGATGCCGGTTTCACCATGATTGATTCTAACGAGGGCGAATGCTACGCCAAGCAAGGCATCTTGGCGGTCGCTCGCAAAGTGAGAAATGTAAATTAATACCCGCTTCAAAATATGTCTAACAGCATATGGCGAAGCGGGTTTTTTACTTTTGTAATTATCTTTAATTGACTATATAATTAAAGCATGAATTAATATGAAATATTATCCCAAAATTAAATTCGGCATTAATGAAACCTTTGAAAAAAGAATTTTGTATAATACCAGCCACGCCCAATGGGCGCTTCGGCCGGAATTGAAATTTTTATTCAAAGACGAATTTAAAAATTCTCGCCAGAAAATATTATCCGCTTACGTGGATAATTATTATGAGGTCTATAAAAAGAAAATAAAAGAAGATTTAAATAAGGCAAAAAAGAATTGGGCCGGCGTTGAGAAATATTTTTATAAAGAAGTAGATAAAATTTTTCATAAATATCCCTGGCCAAAAGGAAATTATCACGCGCATATTTCCATCTGGAATATGTTTCCTCGTTTTATAAAAAGTAAAATATTTATGTTTCCGTCCAATCCCGAGAGATATAAAAATAAAAAATTTACTCTTTTGGTCATCGCCCATGAAATGCTCCATTTTATCACTTATAATTATCTGCAGAATAAATATAAATTAAAGCCAAGTGAAAGCGGCGATAAAGACAGTAAGTTTTGGCAGTTTACGGAAAATTTAAATGTTTTGATTGAAAGTGGAAAAAATTGGCGAGTATTTACCGAAGGCACAAGCAAGCCCTATTTGGAATGTCAAAAATTATATACTAGAATGAAAAGAATTTGGGAGACGAATAATGATATTGACAATCTGATTAAAATAATTTTTGAAAAATAGCTTCAAAATTATGGAAGAAAAAAAATCAAAAATCGCGGTATCCGCCCTTGTGATGAAGGATGATAAATTTTTACTTTTGAAACGCCGCCACTCTCCTTATAAATGGGGTCCTCCGGCTGGCCGGGTTCGCGAAGGCGAGACCTTTATTGAGGCGCTTGTCAGAGAAACCAAAGAAGAAGCCAATATTGAAATAAAAGTTTTAATGCCCATAGATGTTTGGTGCGGTAATCATGAAAATGAAGCAATCTCATCCGTCAGTTTTGCGTGCGAATACGATTCTGGCGAGATAAAAGTTTCCGAAGAACACAGCGAGGCCAAGTGGTTTGTTTTAGATGAGATTAAAAATGAAAACGTGACTCATGATTTTAAAGATTTTGTCAGAGCCACGAGAATTAAAAAGCTTTTTAATAATGGGGAAATAAAATAATTTTAATTTCAGATAATCATTATGCCAATCAAACCATTGCAAAATAACGACTTCATCGGCATTGTCGCGCCATCATCACCAGTCATGGGCACGGCAATGGAAGCCAACTACAAGTGAGGTCTTATTGAAATAAAAAAAATGGGCTTTCAGGTTAAGGAAGGCAAAACCGTCCGTCTTAAAAAATGGCATCTGGCCGGAAGCGACGACGACCGCGCCAAAGACATTATGGATATGTTTCTGGACAAAAATATCAAAGCGATAATTTGCGCCGTCGGTGGAACCGGAGCGGATAGAATTTTAGACAAATTGAACTACACGCTTATTAAAAAAAATTCCAAGCCATTTTTAGGAATAAGCGACCCGACCGTTTTAATTTCCGCCCTTTTTCAGTTAAGTAAAATACCAACAATTTATGGTCCGGATGTTTGCTTTGGCTTCGGCGCCAAAAAGAGTGATTCTCAAAAAAAATGGGAACTGTCTATGATTAAGCAAATTTTAACCTCAACCGTTCCGTTGGGCAGAATAAAGCACATGACTTCATGGAAAAAAATTAAGGGTGGAATTGGACGGGGATATTTGGTTGGTGGTCATCTCGGTCTATATGCCAGATTAAAAGGCACGAAATACTTTGCCGATATTATTAAAAAACCGAAAATTTTCTTTTGGGAAGCGACTGGTAAATATTCCGATGTTGACAGTGATTTACAGACCTTAAAATATTACGGTTTTTTTAATAACATTGCCGGCATGATAATTGGCAAGTTCAACCTCATGGAAAAGGAAGCGGAGTACAAGGGGATGCCCAAAGTAGATTTATTAATAGCCGAAAAGTTTAAAGAATTTGATTTTCCAATCATCTGCTATGCCGACTTCGGCCACTGTACGCCCAATATCCCCTTGCCTTATGGTAAATCAGCAATTGTTGACGGCGACAAAATAGATTTCAGCATCACCGAGAGCATTTTCCGATAACTAAATAAATAAAAAAGCCTTCCTCAAATTTTAGGAAAGCTTTATTGGTTTTAATTTAAAATTTTTCAACGACGGCGATGCCATTCTGGTTTTGCCGGAAAACATAAATCCTCTGATTTTATTAAATCTATTCAGGTAAGATTCCCTGACTCTCAACCTCACTATCGTGTCCCACCCAAATGATAATGTCGTGGGGCGTGACACTAAGATGTAAGCTAATTTACAAATTATCTAAATTATAATAAAATATAATAAGTTTACGGAATTATTAAGCAAATTTTATGACCAATAACTGCGAATTTTGTGATAAAAATATAGACAAACAAGAGATATTTCGGACCGATTATATGAAAGTTTTATGTCCCCATCGGCCCGTAATTGATAAACATTTAATAATTATGCCCATTAATCATATTGAAACATTTGATCAGCTATCGGGAAAGGAATTATTGGATTGTTTATTTGTTATTAAAAAGATTAAAGATGCTTTTATTGGCTCATACAAGATGACTGGATACAATTTAATTATAAATAACGGCAAGAAGGCTGGTCAGAAGATATCTCATTCACATATTCATTTTTTTCCTCGTTTTAACAATGAGGCCATGAGTCCATTTAAAGCGATGGAAAATTCCAATCGAGAAATCTTAAGCGATCAGGAAATTATAAATAAAGTGAATGGATTAAAAAAGGATATTAATTTATGAGTAGGCGATACACAGAAAAAGAAAATAGATTAATTGAAAAAGCGATTAAGTTTTTAGTAAAGGAATATGATAAAACCGGGTTTAATGAAAAACCGGTGATTTTTCATAGTTTACGCGTGGCCTGTCGATTAGTTGAAATAGACGCGCTGCCGACGATAGTAGCGGCCGCGGTATTGCATGACTTAACCGAGGATTCTAAAATCACATTAGATCAGGTAAGGCGTGGTTTTGGCGATAAAGTCGCTCGATTAGTCGGCGCCGTTTCCTTTAAATCAGATATAGCAGATAAAGAAAAGCAATATAAGGAAGTGTTTGAACGGATCGAGAAAGCCGGAGAGCAGGCGCTTATCATTAAATGCGCCGATATATTAGATAATAGCGATTATTACAGTTTTGGCAAAAATAAAGAACACGAGAATTTATTAATGAATAAATTAAATTACTTTCTCAAAATAGCCCAACCAGTTATAGGTAAAACTATTTTATTTAAAAAGTTAAATAAGAGATACAAGATTTTATCATCAGAATACAAAAAAAGTTTATAAAAAATAAATCTTTCTAAAATAAAAATATGCACACAAAATTAGGAGTACGAGCAATAATTTGTGACGATCGGGGAATTATTATGGTTGAGCACAATGAAGGCGATCGAGAGAAATTTTTCATATTTCCCGGAGGTGGCATTAAACAAAATGAATCAATTTTTGAAGCGGCTCAACGTGAGGCAAAAGAGGAGACAAATTTAGATGTCGTGGCAAATAAATTGGTATATGTAAGGGAGACGAAAATGGGAGATGATCGTGGCATCGAGTTTTATGTTCTGTGTTTAAACGCAGGAGGAGAAATGAAACTCGGCCATGATCCTGAAAAATCTCAGCAAGTATTGGAAGATATTGTGGTATTATTGGCCGATGGTTTAAACAATCGCCAGGACTAGTTCCCAGAGGAATTGCGTGATGTTCTTTCCCAGGATATTAAAGATAATTTCCCATCTTTTCGATATTTGGGCATAGTTAATATAAAATAAAAATAGTAATTTAAATATAATTTATGAAAACTGGAATTAGTACATCAGTAAAAACAAATGGTGAAAATTGGGATCGGATAAGCGATCTTATTGATTGTGATTTTAATCACATAGAGCTTTATAATAAAATTACTCGCATAAGATTGATTGATGTGATTCCATTGGTTGAATTAAAAAAGCAAAGAAATTTAACTTTCTCATTTCATTCAATGGTACAGGATTTATTTTGTGCTGACGAAATAATTACTACTGCGGAATTGGGTTGTCTAAGGGGAGAAATCAGGTTGGCTTCGCTTATTGGTTGTGATAATCTGATATTTCACATTTCTAAAAAAACAGAATTAAACGATGAAGAAATAAAAAATCTCGTTTCATTATCTAAGATAGCAAGTGATTCTAATTTGAAATTATGTCTAGAAAATAACTTTTCAAGCGGTGTATTTAGCGGAGATTATTTAGTAGAGATAATTACTAAAATCAAAGATTTAAATTTATGTTTGGATATAGGTCATTGCAATGTTGCTCTAAATAGGGGTTTGATTGGTGATTTATCAATATTTTTAAACCGAGTCGGGGATAAAATTATTGAACTTCATATTAGTTATAATAATGGTAAAAGCGATGAGCACTTGGAATTAAATGATGCTGGAAAAGTTTATCTGGATAATATTTTAAATTTAATTAATAAAAATAACATCCTGGCCGTAATTGAAACAAAAAATATCAAACAAGCCATGAAAACTAAATTTTATTTAGAAAAGTATGTCTAAAGAGAAAATATTGGGGACAATAAAATTAATTTAGTTATATGGACTTAGTAGATGGATATAAAATTTTTATAGATACAATGTTATCTCACATTAAAGAGGTTTTTCCTTTTAAAAATAAAAAGGAATTTTTAGAGTTTGAAAAAAAATTTAAAGTAGCGGGAAAAAACTCTATGAAGATAAAAAATGATAATGATTTTTTAGTATATTTAAAATCGTTTTTAGCCGGTTTACGGCATAGTCACTTGAGAGTTAGCGGTTATCCTTGGCAGTCATTTCATCCGAGAAATTATGAAGTGGTTTTTATAAAAGGAGAATTTTTATTGAAAAATAAAAATAATATTATCGGCGAAATATTATCCGTCGACGGCATTAAGCCAAAAACAATTTTAAACCAAGCCATTAAATCAATTACTGGCTCCACAAGGCAATATTTAATAAGCCAGGGATTAAAATTTATTTTATTAAACAGAGAAGAAAAGCCAGCCGTTTTAGAATTAAAACTTGGCAATAAAAAATTCATACGCAAACTGTCGCGCAAGCCAATTGAGAATAAACAAAAAG
>JBAZQS010000029.1:0-11005 GCA_041645075.1 Patescibacteria group bacterium
GCCCAAGACCCTGAAGTTTGATTTAATGATTTTAAATACGAGCCGGGGCTGTCCTTACCGCTGTACTTTTTGCGTTAATATATCTTTGCATAACCGGGCGTGGCGATTTCAACGTTCAGGCAAAATCTTGCCCGAGCTTGAATTTATTATTAATAATCTTGGCTATAAAAAATTGAAATTTCAAGAGGACAATTTTTTTGTGGGCAAGCCGAGGGTGGTTGAAATTTTGGCGGGCATTAAAGAAAGGGGATTGAAATTCCAGTGGCTGGCCAATTGCCGGGTAGATTATTTCCGCGCTGATTTTATTAATGATGAATTTTTGGAGCAACTCAAGGAAGCCGGCTGTTATAAATTAATGTTTGGCGCCGAATCCGGTTCGCCGCGAATTTTGGATTTTTTAAGGAAGGGCATCACGATTGAACAAATTATCAAATCCGCGCAAATGTGCCAAAAGCACGGCCTTAGAGCCAATTATTCTTTTATGTGCGCTTTGCCCACGGAAACCAAAGAGGAACGGCTAATGACCTTAAAATTAGTCGATAAACTATTGGCCATTGGGCCAATGATTGAAATAATCAGTCCCCAGCCGTATCGCCCCTATCCGGGCGATGAATTGGCTAAACTTTGCGAAAAAATGGGTTATAAATTTCCCGATAAGTTAGAGGATTGGCCGGCGGTCGTGGCCAAATCCTTGGACAGCAGTTCCAGTAATTTGGAAGATTTTCCTTGGATTAAAAATCCCAATGAAATCCGCCTCCAAAGGGTCTGTTCGGTAATTGCCACCAGCCGGAAAACCTTAAAAGATTATATTAAAAGGTATCCGATTTATTTGGCGCCGTTTATCATTCCATTTTATTTTTTGGAAAAGTTAAGATGGAAAATGAAATATTTCGGCTTGCCTTTTGAATATTCATTGTTTATTAGTTTATATTGGCAGACGCAAAAATTAAGAAAAAAATTATTTATAAAATGAAAATTTGTTATTTTGGAAAATATAATCCGGAGTACAGCCGCAATATAATTTTGCTTAGCGGACTAAAAGAAAATGGCGTGGAAGTCATTGAATGCCGAACGGAAAAATCGGGCGCGGCCAAATATTTTGATTTAATAAAAAAGCATTGGCAAATAAGAAATGATTATGAGGTCATGATTGCCGGTTTTCCGGGCAATCAGGCGGTTGTTTTAGCAAAATTTTTAACCAAAAAGCCGATTATTTTTGATGCTTTCCTATCTTTTTACGATTCTATGGTTTTTGACCGGCAGGTCTGCCGCCCCAATGGCCTCAAGGCCAAATATTTCTGGCTGCTTGATTGGTTGCCTTGTAAATTAGCCGATAAAATTTTATTGGATACCAATGCTCATATAAATTATTTTATAAAAACATTTAAGATTAATCGCGCTAAATTTTATCGCGTGCCGGTCGGCACTGAGGAATTATTTTTCTATCCGGAAGATTCATCAAAAACCGCCGATTCGTTTTTGGTTCATTTTCATGGTTATTTTTTGCCCTTGCACGGCATAGAATATATCATTCGGGCGGCTAAAATTTTAGAAAAAGAAAATATTAGATTTAATATAATCGGACGAGGCAAAAAATATGAAGCCATAATCCGACTGGCGGGCGAATTAAAATTGAATAATGTTAATTTTATCAACCCAATGCCCTATGAAAAATTAAGGCCATATATTAATCAAGCGGATCTTTGCCTCGGCATCTTTGGCCATACGGCAAAAACTAAAATGGTTGTCCCTAATAAAATATACGAATATTTGGCCTGCCAGAAACCGATTATTACGGCTGATACGCCGGCGATCGGAGAATTTTTTAAAAACGGCGATGAATTGGTTTTGTGCCGGCCGGCCGACAGCGATGATCTGGCCCAAAAAATTTTGGCCTTAAAAAATAATCCGGCTTTGCGCGAAAAAATAGCCGTAAATGGTTTTAATTTATATCAAGAAAAATTCCGCTCGCGGATTATCGCCGCCGACCTAATAAACATAATAGAGAATTAAATGAAAATATGGCTGACCAGATAAAAAAATATTATAATCAGGTTTCAGATTATGGCATGAATAGCCTGCGCCGCAAAAAAATCCTGTCTTTAGCGGGAGATAAAGTCGCTCAAGCCGGCGTGAGAATTCTTGATCTCGGTTGCGCCAGCGGTTATTTAGCCAAGGAATTGAAGCGAGGCGATAATTTTGTCGCCGGCCTTGATATTTCCGAAAAATACGCCGGCGAGCTCAAAGAGCAATTGGATTTTTTTGCCGTAATGAATGTGGAGAGTGACGAGTGGCCGATGGAATTTTTGGACCATAAATTTGATTTGATAATCATGGCCGAGGTCTTGGAGCATTTGTTTGATCAGCCGGGATTTTTAGACAAATTAAAGACCATTTTAAAGCCGGACGGGGAAATTATCATCAGCACTCCAAATTTTCTGCTGTGGAATAATCGGATCAGAATGCTCTTTGGCCAATACGGCGAAAAAGAATATTTCTATGATTATGGCCACATCCATCTTTTGAGTTATGATGGCCTGAAAAAATTAATTAGCCGAGCGGGATATGAAATTACGGTTGAAAATAATATTTGGTATCCGAATAATTTGGAAAAATGGTTAGATTATCCGCCGCCAAATTTATTTGTTTTCCAATCAATTTTTAAAATAAAAAATAATTCCACCCTGGAAACACCACTAGAGCAATCCATAAATAAAAACAGGATGAGCAAATTTTTCAATCCCAGTGATATTGTCTTGATTTTGCCGCCAAAAAGGTTTAAAGAGCATCGCTATTCTTTGGGGATTATGTATATTTCCGGTTATTTGCGCGACCATGGTTATGATAATACGATTTTGGAGAGTAAAATTTTAGGCGGCAAGGATTATATTTATGATCGGCCCAAGGCCCAGCAGGAAATTATTGAAACCACCATAAAATTACAGCCAAAAATTATCGGTTTTACCGCCACCACCATAGAAATGAGCGAAGTAATTTGGCTCAATAGCGAAATTAGAAAACAAATCAACGTTTATTCCATTATCGGCGGTTCGCATGTGACGGCGGCGCCAGAGGAAATTTTGCGGTCCGGTTTTGACGTGGCGGTTATCGGCGAGGGCGAATTAACCACCTTGGAACTGATTAAAGAATTAGAAAAAGATCAGCCCGACCTGTCTAAAATAAAAGGCATCGCTTGGCTCAATAAAGAAACCGGCCAAGTAGTCATCAATGAGCCGCGGGAATTGATTGATATTTCCGATATTTCTATGCCGGCTTACGATAAGATCAATATGGAATACCACACTAAGGTATGGGACGACGTGATTCGCGGCATACCGATTAAAGCGGTGATGGTGATGGCTTCGCGCGGCTGTCCTTATGATTGCACTTTTTGCGCTTGCAATCGTGTCTTTGGCCGGGCGGTGCGCTATCGCGGTTTGGAAAGCGTCAAAAAAGAAATTATTAATTTGCGAGATAATTATGGCGTGGAGGGTATTTGGTTTGCCGATGATACAATGACCGTGAGCTACGACCATGTCCAAAAAATTTGCGGCATTATGAAAGGACTGGGCATGTACTGGGGGGCGCAATCGCGCGTTGATTTAACCGATGAAATGGTGGTTAAATTAATGAGAGAAAGCGGATGTCTTCAACTTGATTTTGGTTTGGAATCCGGCAATCAGAGGGTCTTGGACGAAATTATTCATAAGCGGACTAAATTGGCCGATGCGGAGCGGGCTTTTGAGTTGTGCCGTAAATACGATATTAGAACGGAAGCCAGTTTTATGATCGGTTTGCCCGGAGAGACAAAAAAAGAAATGGAAGACACTTTTGCTTTTGCTCAGAAAATAAAAGCCAGCCATTATTCATTTAGCATCTTTACGCCATTGCCCGGTACCAGTTTGTATGACGATTACTATAAAAATGGTTTTACCTTGGCGGATTATCAGGAAATTAATTTTCACAAGACAAAAGATAAATTCAATAAATCAGAAGTTAAGGATATTGAATATTGGTTCGGTATTTGGCGGAAAGTATTATTTGAAGGCGTTAAAAAGCGCGGTCTGGCCCATTCTTTTACGATTTTTAAAATTTGGCTTGAATTGGGCAACAAAGGAGAAAGGATTGCGTTTATTGCCTTTAAATTGCGTCGCGCCGCGAGATACGCGTTTAATAAAATCGGTTTTAAATTTTTTATAAATTAATTATGAAAATTATTTATCTTGCCAATGCGCGTTTGCCAACCGAAAAGGCGCACGGCTATCAGATTATGAAGATGGGTGAGGCCTTTGCCGACCTTGGCGCTGATTTGACTTTGGTATATCCTTCGCGCGCGGGCCGCCAAATCGGCGGCGTCAATCCGCAAGAGTATTATGGGGTCAAACCCAATTTTTCTTTAGAGTGTCTTAAGACCCCGGACCCGCATTGGCTGATGGGACTGCCCGGCGGGATTTACATTAAATTGCAATCCCTGTTTTTTATTTTTCGCCTGTTTTTTTATCTGCTGGGAAAAGGGGGAGAGCAGGAAATTATTTTTTACACCCGCGACAGCTATCTTTTGCCGCTTTTGCGATTTTTCCCCCAACCAGTGGTTTTGGAAATACATGATTTTCCCCGCCATTATAATTTTTATTTGCGGTATTGGCGGCGTCTGTTTGGCCTGGTGGCGATTACGGCCGGCCTTAAAGACAGATTAGTCGCCGCGGGACTGGACGGCAAAAAGATTTTGGTGGCGCCGGACGCGGTGGATTTGAAGGAATTTGAAAGTTTGACCCAAACAAAGACCGAATTAAGGAGTGAACTCGGCTTGCCGCTTGATAAAAATCTAATTGTTTATTCCGGTCATCTTTATAAGTGGAAAGGGGCGCAGATTTTAGCCGAGGCCGCCCGGTATTTGTCGGAAAAAGAACGGCTGGTATTTATCGGCGGTACCGACCGGGATATTATTCGGTTTCAAGAAAAAAACCAGGCGTCGGCTCAAATTATGATTTTGGGTCGAAAGCCGAGAAAATTAATCCCGGCTTATTTGAAAGCCGCGGATGTTTTGGTTTTACCCAATTCGGCTAAGCCGGCGATATCCCGGCTTTACACTTCGCCCATCAAACTTTTTGAATATATGGCGGCCGATAAGCCGATTGTGGCTTCTGATATTCCCAGTATTCGCGAGATATTAAATGAAAACAACGCCATATTTTTTAAGGCGGATGATTCTGCCGATTTGGCAGAGAAGATAAAATTTATTTTAAATAATAAAGAAATTGGGCAAAAAAAAGCCGAGCAAGCGTATTGTGACGTCTTAAATTTTACCTGGCATAAACGCGCCCAAAAAATCATTGACGGCCTGCTTTAAGTTCCCCCTGGCTTAAATTTATGTTAAAATTGAGGTGGTTATTAATCCTTATTATTAAATATGCTAAATCGGCATCGCTTCGCTCTGCTGGCGGCGGTAATTATCGGGTTTTTGTATTTAATGCCCCAGTTGTTTTTTATTTTTTCTCTGGGCGATAAATTTCAAGGTGTTTATCGCGAGATTAATGATGACGAGCGTTATTATATGGCTAGGGCCCGGGATATTGTTGACGGGCACTACCTTTTAAGCAATCCTTATTTTGTCGAACATAAATCGGGTGAGCCGATGCAGGTGTTTTTGTCCGATTTGCTGGCCGCTTGGCCAGCCAGAATTTTTCATTTTGACGTCTACCCTCTGTATTTATTTTATGATTTTCTTTGGCCGGCGGTTTTATTTTTTTTGACGTATTTTATTTTTTATCGGCTGATTAAAAATAAATTCTGGTCTATTTTTTTCAGTTTGTTTATTTTTTTAATCAAATATTTTTTTGTTTTTAACCGCCCCATTAATCCGCAATTTGTTTTTGTTTTCGCCTTGACTTTGGTTTTGCTGCTGCTGCTGATTTTAACCGCCGAAAAAAAAGCTGGCCCCAAAAGGGCTGATTTATCGGTGGTCTTGGCGGGCCTTAATTTTGGCCTGCTTTTTTATTTTTATGTCTACTTTTGGACTTATTTTATTGTGGTTTTTTCGCTTTTAATATTTTATTTCTTGTATAAAAGAGATTTTTATTTTTTAAAAAAGATTTTGAGCGTCGGCTTAATCGGCTTGGCGGTTGCCGTCCCGTATTTTTATCAGTTTTGGCGATCAAGCCAATCCGATTTTTTTCTGGAGACCCTGCAGAGAATCGGCCTGCTTAATACCCGTCTTCCGTCGGGTCTTGAAACCACGGCCCTGGCGCTGTTGGTGATGATTTTATTTGTTTTTTACTGGCGCTTTGGGCGCCGGCGAGAAAACGGGATTCCCTCGGTGGAAGCTTTTCTTTTTATCGGAGCGGCCTCGGCCGCGATTAGTATGAATCAGCATGTTATTACCGGCCGGAACGCGCTTTCCGCCAGTCATTATGATTTAATTTCCTATTTTTTTATTGTTTTTGCTTTGGTTTATTTGGTCTGGCAGATTAAAAAAATTGTCCGTTTTTTGGATTTTAAATTTATTAAGGTTGTTTTTTTATTGGCCTTGGTCGGTTTTTTCATCCCCATTATCGCCAAAGGTTTTAAATTTGATTATCCCGGTGGGGTTAATCAGCAGAGATTCGGCCCGCTGTTTGTTTGGCTTAATGAAAATACGCCAAAAGATTCCGTGGTGATGGCCGATGCCGAATTGAGTTCATTAATACCTTCGTACGCGCACAATAATATTTTTTTTGATTTCGGAGGCGTGTTGTTTTTTATCAGCGACCAAGAAGCATTAGACCGGTTTGTCGTCAATAATTTTTGGTATAAAAATTTTAATGAGGAATTTGTTAAGGCAAACTTTAATTCAGTTTATGGCTATCAGTATGATGCTCAAGGGGGGCGAGCCAAGCAAAAAAATAAGCTTAAAAAAATATTCGGCTGGGCGGGCCAGGATTTGGAAAAAATATATTATCCGCCGGAAAAAGTAGAGGCGGTTTTAAATCATTATCAAGATTGGCGCCGGAAAGATTGGCCGGAGGCCTTTAAGAATTACCAGATTGATTATTTGGTTATCAATGAATTGTCCGACTCCGATTGGGCGCCCGATCCTCAAAATTTCCGTTTTTTACGGTTAGTTAAGGAAATTAATAAGATAAAAATATACCAAATAACCCTAATTTATTTTTAGATGTTTAAATTCATTAAAAACAATTATCCCCTGATTCTAATTATTATTTTGGGCCTGTTTTTAAGATTTTGGGGCGTCTTTTTTGATTGGCCGCTAAGCTCCTCGGTGGGGGATGAAATTAAAATTATTTCCGGTAGCTTAAAAATGTTAGGCGATTTTAATTTTTTACCCCACTCAAATTACGGCACCTATTTTCCTTTAATGTATTACCTTTATTTGCCGGGAATTATTGCCTATGCCGCGTTTTTATTTGTTTCGGGACAGGCGCATGACATTTTGGACATAAAAAATTCGGTTATTCTGGATTTAGGCAACTGGCTAATGATCGCCCGCTTTATTTCAGTTTTGCTTGGCGTCGGTTCTGTTTATCTTATCTATTTAATCAGTAAAAAAATATTTAATAATAAAGCCATATCTTATGGGGCGGCCTTATTTTTAGCTTTAAGTCCCTTTAATGTTGTGCTTAGTCATTTTGGGCGGCCTTGGGGCCCGCAGGTTTTTTTTATACTTTTGGCTCTTTATTTTTTTCTTCGTTTTTGGAAAATTCCCGCTCAACCGCCATCCATTAAGATTATTTTTTTTACCGCCGTTCTAATTTTATCCTCTTTTGCCGTTAATATTGTCGGGGCCTTGGCTTATCCGCTGTGGCTATTGGTCGTATTTGTTTACTATTGCGAACTTAAATGGCGAAGATTTTTTGTTTTTTTGAAAAGTCGCCAGTCAATATTATCGCATCTGTTTCTAATTATCGGCGTAGTAATAATTTTTTGGATTTCCCGCGATGCGCTGAAGGTTTATAATGTGGCCTGGGGAATATATTTTACCGCCATTTCGGGCGAGGCGGTTCAAGAAGTGAGTCCGGTTTGGCAGTTGCCTTGGTGGGGGAAAACGGGCCTGCAATTTAATATTTTAATTCAATTTGAAACCGTCGTTTTTTTTCTTTTAGTGCCCGCTCTCTGGCTTTTATACAAAAATAATAAACCCAATTTTTATTTTACGCTCTTAAGTTTTTTGGGATTTTTTGTGGCTCTGGGCCCGCCGCTTATGGATTCAAGCCGGCCCCGTTATTTATCCCTGTTAATTCCCTTTATGATTTTGCCGGCTGCTTATCTGGCAGGAAATTTATTGGAGCGGATCAGAAAAAATAATTTTTTCTTTGCCTTGCTGGTGATTGTTATTTTTATGGCGCCCAATCTTTTTATTAATTTAAAATATGATTATTTATTGTCTCGCGGTAGCACTAAATTATCTTTATATAGTTGGATAAAAAACAATCTCAAGCCCGGAGAAAAAATTCTGATGGTTGATGGTTATTTTTTGCAGGATTTGGCGCCGGATAAGCAATTGATGGCTCTGATAAAGCAATACTCGCCCGGTTATTATTCAAGCCGTTTAACGTTTCTGGATAATATGCCGTTCGCGCCTGGCCAGAGCTATGGCATTTATTCAAATGGTTTTGTCTGTGAGTGGCCGAAAGAAGTTATTGAAAGGTTAGAATTTGATTATGTGGCGATTGTGGATGCGGGAATCGGGTCAATTCCCAGCTTGAATTATTTTAAGATTTGTGATAGTATTCCCGTGTATAAATTAGCGGAAAGTCAGTTGGTTTTTAGCGAAAAAACAGCGCCTTTTTATAATTACCGCTTTGGTCGCGGCATCACGATTGAGCCCTATGTTCATTACAGCATTGAGAGCGGACTCACGATTGAGTCCTATGTGCCACTTTGGCAAATAAAGAAATTGGGCAAGCAATTAAGTATTTATAAGGTGTCGCCATAAAATGAGATGGTTACAAAATTAATATTATGGAAAATAAGTCAGAAATTAAATTATCGGCGGTAATTCCCATTTATAATGAGGAAGCGGTTGTCGCCGGGGTGATTGAGGATTTGAAAGGCAAATTATCCGAATTGAATATTGAGCATGAAATTATCGCGGTTAATGACGGCTCGAGCGATCAAAGCGGGTTTATTTTGGAAAAGATAGATGGCATAAAATTGATTAATCACCCGGTTAATCGGGGATATGGCGCCTCGCTTAAAACCGGCATTAAAAACAGCCGGTATGACTGGATTTTAATTATTGACGCGGACGGCACCTATCCGACCGCGGCTATTTCCGAATTATTAGCCGAGGCCGGCCAATACGACTTGGTGGTTGGTTCTCGTCAAAAAAAGGGCAATGCCATTCCCCCTAATCGCCGTCTCGCCAAAAAATTTTTAAATTGGTTTGCCGGCTATTTGGCCGGCGGCAAAATTCCCGACCTTAATTCCGGCTTGAGAATTTTCCGCAAAAAAATTGTTTTTGAATATTGGGATCTTTTTCCGAGCCGGTTTTCTTTCAGCTCAACTTTGACCATGATTTGCCTGACCCATGGCTATGAAACCGTTTTCCTGCCCATAGATTATTATAGGCGCCAGGGCAATTCTTCCCTCCGGTCAAAAGATTTTTTTGGCTTTATAAGGCTGGTGGTCAAGCTTTCTTTGTTTTTTAAGCCGCTTAAAGTTTTTATTCCCATCAGCTTATTTTTATTAGTTATCGCTTTATTGTTGGGAATTTTATTTTTTGCCGGTGTTATTCCGGTGTTTTTGGATACGACAATTACGATATTAGGCGCGACGGCGTTGCAAACTTTTTTCTTTGGCTTACTCGCGGAAATATTCATTCATAATAAAAATTAATGCCGGATAATTTTGGCCAGCGCCTGTTAAAGGAAATTAAATATATTGCCGGCTTGAATTGGACATTTTCGGCCGTGGGCAAACATTGGGACGAAACAACCGATTATGATGATATTAATGAGAGGACTTATTCTTATTTCCGACGTTTTGTTGATGCGGCCCAGCTATTTGATTTGCCCAATGGGAGATATACTTTGGATATTTGCTCCCGGACCGGCAATGGCAGTTTGTATTTTTGGCAAAAAGGAAAAATTTCTAAAGTTGTTTGCGCCGATGTCACTCAAAAAATGCAATCGCTTTGCGCCGCTAACTTAAAAAAATATCCAATTGATTTTACGGTTAAATATTTTAATGGCTACCCCTTGCCTTTTAACGATAATGAATTTGAAACGATTTTAAGTTTTGAAACGATTGAGCATCTTCCCCAGCCGCCGGATTTTATTAGAGAATTGTCCCGCGTGTTGCGTCCCGGCGGTTATTTGGCGCTCACCACCCCCAATGTCTTATGGGAACCGATTCACTGGCTGGCGGCTATTTTTAAATTTCATCATAGCGAAGGGCCGCACCGATTTATCAGGCATCGGAAAATAAAAAAAATGATTAAACGAAATAATTTAGAGATAATCAAGCAGGGGACATTTATTTTAATTCCCGGCGGCCCGAAATTTTTAATCAATTGGGGCGAGAAGTTAGAAAAAATTCTGCCTGATTTTATCGTGAGATTATTCGGCTTAAGGAGAATTTATATTTGCCAAAAAACAAAAGCCGTACTTTAAGCCTTAGTCAGCGAAGCAATATTTTAAAATTAATCATAAAAATTAAGACGATGGATTTAATTGAAGCGATAAAAAATCGGCGCAGCGTCAGAATTTTTCAGGATAAATCCGTAGAGAAAAATTTACTTGAAGAGCTGATTACCTCGGCCGCCTTGGCGCCTTCCGCCTGCAATCTTCAGGGCTGGAAGTTTATTATTGTTGATGAGCCGGACCTTAAAAAACGGATAGTTGACGCCGGTGGTTCGATTTTAATCGGCAAAGCGCCATTGGGAATTTTGGTCTTATATAATAACCAGACCCATAATGTCGGCTACCGCGATCATATCCAAAGCGCGGCGGCGGCGATAGAAAATTTGCTTTTAACCGCCACGAATTTGGGTTTAGGGGCTTCTTGG
>JBAZQS010000004.1:0-58146 GCA_041645075.1 Patescibacteria group bacterium
GTCACGATGGCCGCCGCTTTTTTCATAATCGGCTCCCAATCCGGGTCGGTCATTTCCGCGACCAAGACCTCGCCCGCCTTAAAATCCGGCAACTGGCCGACATTCTTAATCAACCGAGCCCGGCCTTGGCCAATTTTCACGCCCACGCTGTCACCCGCCAAAAGCAACTTGCCCGCTTGCGTCAAAAAATATTCTTCTAATACATTGGGGTCTTTTTGCGAGCCGACTGTTTCCGGTCTGGCCTGCACGATAAACAACTGGCCACTCTGGCCGTCTTTGGCCCATTCAATATCCATGGGCCGCTTATAATATTCTTCTATGGCCAAGCCCCATTTAGACAAAATTAAAATTTCCGGGTCGCTTAAAGCATATTTCTTTCTTAAAATTTTTGGCACGATGGCGTTTTTAGTCGGTTGGCCGGGGTCATGGCTATAAATTAATTTTTTGGCTTTGTCGCCTACCTGCCGCGAAATAATCGGCTTAAAGCCGGCCGCTAAAGTTTTTTTAAAAATATAATATTCGTCGGGATTAATCACGCCCTTAACCACATATTCGCCCAAACCATAGGCGGCATTGATTAAAATGACATTGCTATTGCCGCTTTCCGTATCAATGGTGAACATCACGCCCGCCGTGGCCAAATCAGAACGAACCATTTTCTGGACGCAGACCGAGAGGGAAACTTTCTCATGCTTGAATCCTTGGTCAATGCGATAAGAAATGGCGCGGTCCGTAAAAAGCGAGGCAAAACATTTTTTGACCGCGGCTAAAATCGGCTCTTTGCCCCTGATGTTTAAAAACGACTCTTGCTGGCCGGCAAAAGAAGCGCTGGGCAAATCCTCGGCCGTGGCCGAGGAGCGGACCGCCACGTCAACAAAATTTTGCTCATAATTTTCTGATAATTTTCTATAATTAGCAATAATAACTGATTGCAAGTCCTCTGGCAACGGCGCGTTTAAAATAATGTTCCTAATTTCCTCCCCCTTTTGATTAAGATTATTTTTATTGGTTGATTTTAAAATTTTAAAAATCTCTTTCTTGATTTTCGCCTTTTTTAAAAAATAATTATAAGCCAAGGCCGTGATGGCAAAGCCGTTGGGAATTTTTAGGCCTTTCTTGGTGAGGTGGCGATACATTTCACCCAGTGAAGCGGTTTTACCGCCCACCAAGCCAATGTCCTTGATAGAGATTTTTTGAAACCAAATGATGAGCTTTTTATTTTTTAGCATAGGCGGTTTGAGATTAAATATTCTCCACCTTGATTAAATTGGCCTGGCCTTCATAGCCAAAGGGATGGCCGGCGACCACAACCACCCGATCCCCTTTTTTTAAAATTTTATGCGCGAGGAGCAATTTTTTAATTTTGCCCAAGAGCCGGTCAAAAGAAGCGGCAAAGGGCACGATATACGACTCAACGCCCCAGCTTAGGCCAAGCTGATTAGCGGTTTTGACGGCGGGCGTGATGGCGACAATGGGCACGGCCGGCCGAAAACGGCAAATATTGCGCGCCGTAAAGCCTGAGGTGGTGGCGCAAACAATTAATTTGGCGTTGGCCACATCTTCGGCTAAGTCCTGGGCCATGAAACTTATTATCTGGGTAATGGAATTTTGATTTTTAAATTCGTCTTCCTTGGCTTCCTGCTCAATAATTTCTCGGCCCTCAACCTCTCGGGCAATTTTATTCATGACTTGGACCGCTTTGAGCGGATACTTGCCGGTGGCCGTTTCGCCGGAGAGCATAATGGCGTCCGTGCCGTCTAAAATCGCGTTGGCCACATCAGAAACCTCGGCCCGAGTCGGCAAGGGATTGCGAATCATGGAGTCAAGCATCTGCGTCGCCACAATGACCGGCTTGCCGGCCTTGCGGCACTCATCAATAATTTCTTTTTGAATCAAGGGCAAGTCCTCAAAGGGCACTTCAATGCCCAAATCGCCTCGGGCGATCATAATGCCATCGGCCGCTTCCAAAATTTTCTTAAAATTTTTCACGGCGCCGGGGCGTTCAATCTTGGCGATAATCCGAGTGTGGACCCCGCTAATCTTGCCTTTGGCTTCGGGTTTTTTTAAATTATATTTTTTTTCGGCCTGATGATATTTTTTTTCCAAAAGAAAAATCTTTCGGCGCAAATTAATAATGTCTTTGGCTTCTTCAACAAACGACAGGGCGATGAAATCAAGATTATTTTTTATGCCGAATTCAATATCGGCCAAGTCCTTTTTGGTAATGGGCGCGCATTTGATCACTGATTTGGGAAAATTTATGCCTTTATGCGATTTGATAATGCCGCCGGTTTTCACTTGGCATTTAATCGCTTTATTTTTAACGCCGGTGGCCGTTAATTCTATGGTGGCATCGTCAATTAAAATCGGGTCGCCTTTTTTGACGTATTTATAAAGATTGGCATATTGAATTGGCACATAGAGGCGCGTGGCCTTGCTGGGCGCTGAATAATTTTCCGGCGCCAAGAATACTTCTTCGCCCCGCTTAACGGCCAAGCCGTCTTTGGCCACCTGGCCGATGCGAATCCTCGGTCCCTGTAAATCCTGCATAATCGCCAATTTGACCTTTAACCGGGCGGCCACTTTTCTCAAATTATTAATCAGCTTTAAATGGTGGTCGTAAGTGCCGTGGGAAAAATTAAGCCGCGCCACATTCAAACCGGCTTTAATCATTTTTTCCATGGTGGTTTTTGCTTCCGAAGACGGACCGATGGTCGCCACAATTTTGGTTCGTTTCATAAAATAAATCCGGATAAAAATTATAATTTAATCTTTTTCACAATATCCTTGACAATCGGTATTTCCCAATATTCGCCCTGCAGGGTTTTGAAGAAAGCCAAAAGCGACACCACGACCAACAACAGCCAAAACAGCCAGCCGATTATGGGAATCCAAAAAAATAAAGAGCCGACCAATTCAATCACGAATAAAACCAAGCCCTGTTTCGCGTGGGCGCTGGCAAAGGGACTGCTTTTCTTAAAGAGCAAGGGAATGAGGCACAAAACCCACAAATAAGAAATGGCGGCGACAGTTTTGTTGTCCTCTATGTCTTTTTGTTCAAAAACTTTTTTTGTCTCTTCTGGCATATTATTATTTTAAATAATTAATTGAGACGGTTATAAAATAGTTTCATAACTATCTCATTTTTAAACGGAAAATATAAACAACGGAAATGCTCACCAAAACGCCGAGCAAAACAACCAAAGTGGTCTCGGTAATAAGATTAAAAAATTTCCAAATTTTCACGCCGGTAAAAAACCGGAATAAAGAAACGGCCAAGCCAATGATAAATCCGGCCAAAGCGCCGGCCAGGGCGGCGACCGCCGGACTGTTACCGAAATTTTTAAACACCCGCCAGCCCAAAAAAGCAAAAACAAAAAATCGGAAAATCCACATGATAATTTCCATTTCATCAAATAAAAAACCGCCGGCCGAAACACCCGCTCGCCAGCGAAAAATAATTTCTAACAACAAGGCGGCCGCGACCGGCCATTTAAGAAAAGAAAAATAAATCGTAAAATCTATGGGCTCCCAAATTTTTGAGGCGCTGTTGTTAATCATGACTCTATTATAGCAGAAAAACCTCTACCGGCAAAATCAAAAAACACAAAAAGCCGCCGATTTACAATTTCTTTCGCTTCAGCAACAGTGAATTAACCACCACCGAAACACTGCTTAACGCCATGGCCAAACCGGCAAACTCGGCCCGCAACAACCCTAAGGCGGCAATAGGAATGCCGACGCTATTGTAAAATAAAGCCCAAAACATATTCTGTTTGATTTTGGCCAAAGTTTGCCGGCTTAGTTTAATCGCTTTAATCACATCTTGCAAATCATTTTTGATTAAAATAATGCCGCCGGTTTCAATGGCAATATCCGTGCCGGCTCCCATGGCAATGCCTAAATCCGCTTGGGCCAAAGCCGGCGCGTCATTAATGCCGTCGCCGACCATGGCCACCACCACCCGCCGCGGGCGGAAATTTTTCAATTCTCCTTGTTGCAGTTTTTTTATCTCTTTGGCTTTGTCCTCCGGCAGAACTTCGGCTAAAACCTCGTCAATGCCGACTTGACGGGCAATCGCTTGGGCGGTGCGCTGATTATCACCGGTAATCATAATGGTTTTAATTTTTATTTTCTGCAATTGCTTTATGGCCGCGGCGGTCGTCTCTTTTAAAGTATCGGCCACGGCAATCAGGCCGACGACATTTGAATCAATCGCGGCCACCATCACGGTTTTTCCTTCATTTTCTAAGCGGCTCTTATCTTCTTTAATATTAGCGGCCACGGCAATATTAAATTGCGCCATTAATTTTTCCGTGCCCACTAAAACATCTTGGCCCGTCACTTCGCCTTTGACGCCATGACCGGCAATGGCGGCGAAATTAGTCACGGACAATAATTCTAAATTTTGTTCTTTAGCTTTTTTAACAATCGCTTCGGCCAAGGGATGCTCGGAGCGATTTTCCAATGAAGCCGTTAATTGTAAAATCTTATTTCGCGTTTGGCGTTTGGCGTTTGGCGCTTCAATAATGTCCGTAACTTCCGGTTGCCCCTTGGTTAAGGTGCCGGTTTTATCAAAGACAATGACTTGAATCTTATTAGCCGCTTCCAAGGGCTCGCCGCCGCGAATCAAAATGCCATTTTCCGCGCCTTTGCCCGTGCCCACCATAATGGCGGTGGGCGTGGCCAAGCCCAAAGCGCAAGGACAAGCAATCACCAATACCGCCGTAAAAGCAAGTAAAGCCGTCACAAAAGGCGAGAGAACCAAAAAATACCAACTGATAAAAGTAATCAAGCCCAAAGCGATAACCGCCGGCACAAAATAACCGGAGATTGTGTCCGCAAATTTCTGAATCGGCGCCTTACTGGCTTGAGCGTCTTCAACCACTCTGATAATTTGCGCCAAGACCGTGTCTTTGCCCACTTTGGTCGCCTTAAACTTAAAACTGCCGGTTTTATTAATGGTGGCGCCAACCACCGAATCCCCGATTTTTTTCTCCACCGGAATGCTCTCGCCGGAAATCATTGACTCGTCAACACTGGAATAACCTTCCATCACTTGGCCGTCAACCGGAATTTTTTCGCCCGGCCGGACCATGACCAAATCGCCGGGCGCCACTTCTTGAATCGGCACGTCAATTTCTCGGCCGTCCCTGACGACCCGGGCGGTTTTGGCTTGCAGGCCCATTAATTTTTTTATGGCTTCGCCGGTTTTGCCTTTAGCCCGCGCCTCCAGCCACTTGCCCAAAATCACAAAAGTGATAAGCAAGGCCGAGGTCTCATAGAATATTTCACCCTTAATTAAATAAGTGGTGGCCAAGCTGTAAAAATAAGCGGCGCTGGTGCCAATGGCGATTAGCGTGTCCATATTGGCCGTCTTGTTTTTAAACGCAAAATACGTGCCGCGGTAAAACCGCCAGCCAAAATAAAACTGAACAAGGCCGGCTAAAAGCGACTGGATAATTTTGCTTTGAAAAGAGGTATCGCGCAAAATCATGCTTAAAACCGCCACCGGCAAGGTCAAAATTAAACTGAAAATAAATATATTTCTTTCTTTTTTAATTTCTTTTTCGCGAAGGCCTTGGGCTTGATCAAGGGCCTCTTCGGTTTCGGTTACCGCCGCCGCCTCATAGCCACTGTCTTTGACGGCCGCGATAATTTCTGGCTCCTGGCCGACCTCGCCCTCACATTGAACAACGGCTTTCTGGGTGGCAAAATTAACCGTAACGTTTTTCACGCCCGGCAATTTTTTTAAATTATTTTCAATCGTTAAAGCGCAGGAAGCGCAATGCATGCCGGAAATATTGTAAGTGGTTTTTTTGTTTTCCATGTTTATAGCTTATTTATAATCATCTCATTCTACTATCAATTTGCCCTGATACATGCCCATATCGCAGGCAAAAATAAATTCGCCTTTCCCTGTCGGCGTAATTTCTATGGTCACGGTCCGACCCGCCGGCAATTCCCGCCGAATTTGCCAATCGGAAAAATTAACAAAGCGCGAGCACTCATTATCCTCTTGCCGAGTAAAATTAATCCTGATGGGTTCGCCCAGCTTGGCGCGGATAATATTGGGCGAATAGACCCCCTTGACGATAACGTCAAAAACCTGGCGGCCGCCGCTTTCTTTGGCCGCGACCCCGGTTTGATTTTTAGTATACCAAAGCCACAGCCAAAAAAGAACGGCGACCATAATAATTAAAATAATGCCGATTAGTTGCATAAAAATTTTTAAATTAAAATTAACAGCAATATAATTTATCCGGCATTTCCCCCGCCTTTATTTTGCCAAAAGGATTGCCGTATTTTCTGATGTTGGCAATCATCTCTTTATTGGCTTCGGTTTCTAGGCCCAACGCCACCATTTTCTGCCGGATGCTTTCTATTTCTAAATCATAACCCAAGGGACAAATCACCCGGCAAGCGAGGCAAACCGTGCAGTGAGTATAAAATAATTCAGCCAATTTTTCATTGTCCTTTAAAATGGCCTTGCCTCTGGGCGAGACACTCTCATGCCTGACGAGCTTAAAAAATTCACAGGTCTCGCGGCATAATCCGCAACGGCTGCAGATATTTTTCTTTTTCTCTTCTGTCATATGACTTTCCCCCGGTTAAATATCCCACTGGGGTCAAATTTATTTTTTAAGTCCCGCCGATATTTTAATTCAAGATTATCTAAAAATTGTTTCTTTTTCAAGCCGATGCCATGCTCACCGCTTACTTTTCCGCCCAATTGATTTACTAAAGCATACATTTCTTTTATTTTTTCTTTTTCCTCGGGTCTAAAATGGGGATGAAAAATACCAACGCCAATGTGCCCGAAAACCGGCACGGCGTTTTTTGAAAACCAATCCAACATTTCTTTGACGCCGGACTCGGGCACTAAGGGGTCTTCAATAATCGGATAACCGCTGCCAATCATTATGGGCGCGATGCCTTCTCTTTTATGCCAAAATTTTAACACCTCAACCTCGCTCTTATTAGGCCCCTCAATTTCCGCAAAAAGATAATATTTTTCTTCTAAACCCAGGCGCGAAGCGATCAGGGGAGAAATAAATTCTAAAGAAAGTAGGCCGGGAATTTTTTTCCAATTTCCAACCATCGCCAATAAGTCGGCCACGTTATTACCGCTGGCCATAATCACATAGGTCTCTTCAATTTTATTAACGAGTTTTAATTTCATTTTTACCATTAAGCCATTTAATCCTTCCGAGCCGACAATTTCTTTTATTTCATCGCCACTGATATTAATGATTTCGCCATTACCGTCCACCAGCCATAATTCCTCAACCCAATCGGACATCCGGCCGAATTTTAACGACCAAATCCCGGCCGCATTGGTGGCGGCCATTCCGCCCAAAGTACAAACCGAGTGGCTGCCGGGAATCACGGGAAAAACTAAATTATATTTTTTTAAAAATTCATTAAGCTGATCTAAAACCACCCCCGGCTGGACCATGGCCGTCTTATCGTTCTCATTAACTTCAATAATTTGATTCATTTTGGAAAAATCAATCACCAGGGAATTTTGCGGCACGCAACCGCCCACCAGTCCGGTACCGGCGCCCCGAGCCGCCAAATCAAGGCCTGATTTTTTTGCCTCCTCAATCACTTGAATAACCTCATCAATTGATTCCGGCCAGACGCAAAGCGCGGCCGAACCAACCACCCCGGAGGCGTCCGTGGAACAAGCCAGCAAGTCCTCATTATTATAAGAGGACTGGCAGTGGTTTAGTTTTTTAATTAATTCCGACACCATATTAATTCTGATAATTCTAAAACCGCCAGATCACTGGGGGCATTTTCCTTAAACTGAAGGTAGCACAATGGGCAGGGGCTGACCAATTTTTTCGTCTTGACTTGCGAGAGCACGTTGTTCGCCACTTTATTGGCCAAATCAGGATTATTGGTTTTAACCCCGCCACCGGCCCCGCAACACCGGCTCTTATCCAGGGCGCAAGGAAATTCAGCAATCTGATAGCCCATGTCCTTTAAAATTTTACGCGGTTCTTGATAGATGCCATTATATCGGCCCAAATGACAGGGGTCGTGATAAGTAATGGGTTGGGCCGACGGCCAAGCCGCCTTAATTTTTGAAACTTTTTTAACTAATATTTCTGTTATGTGCTCAACTCTAAGGCCATAGTTATTCTTGAATATATTAAAACAGGCCGGGCAATTGGTAATAATTTTTGTGACATTGTATTTTTTAAAAATGGCCAGATTTTTTTCTTTTAAATCAGCAAAGTCCTGCAAATAGCCGGCTTTAATCACCGGACTGCCGCAGCATAATTCCTTATCCGGCAACATTATAAAATCAACGCCAATTTGGCGCAAAATTTTTTCGTACCGGCTTTGAATGTCGGGCAAAACCGTTTTAGTCAAACAACCGGGATAATACAAAGTATTGCCGCCGATTATTTTCGCCATCACTTTTTTAAACATCTTAATTTTTTAACTACTTCGGCAAAATTTATTATGCAGCCAAGCCACCAATCCGGCTCCGATATAAGTATAAATTACGGCTTGCAACAAACCGGCGATAAAACCGCCAAAAGTTAATCTCACATCAGCGCCTTTTTCTAAATTAACCAAATGAACCAACGAACCAAAAAGTTTTAAAGCCAAATCAGGCCACAAAGCCACAAAAACGGCGCAAAGCAGATAAATTACTCCGATCACGCCGGCCGCCGATAAGGCAAAACCCTGAACGTTAATTTGGCAATAATGTTTTTCGTTTTCCATAATTTTCACCCCCTTTATTAGAACCGGGTATTTTAGAAATATTTATTTAACCTCATTAATGGCAACAACCGCCCTTTTTGCTGATTTGACTTACGCCGGCAATCTGGTTTTGTTCTTCATATTTTTTTAAACAGTTTTCCGAACAAAACTTTTCGCCGTAGCGGGAAATAAAACTTGGGGTGGCGGCCATACCGCAAATAGGACATTTTTTCTGCCTAAATAATTGAAACATATTTTATTTTATTTTATTTATTAATTTCCTTTTTGATTTCTTCAAATTCTTTTTTGGTAATTTCACCCCTGGCATAACGTTGTTTTAAAATTTCTAACGGTTGGCCGCCGTTATTATTCTGACCGCCAGTCGTTAATGCCTTAATCAACCAAATAATGGCGGAAATCACCAAAACCCAGAAAAAAACCATAAAAAACCAGCCTAGAATCATTGAACTCAAACTAAAACCGTAATCAAATGGCAGACCCATCATAAAATATTTCTCCTGACCGGCCAGCGGTTTTGGCGGCCGGATAAATTATTAATAATTTTAAGCATTTCCACTCTGGTATTATAACAAGTTAAACAATAATATCAACCCCAGGGTAAATCCTCAAAGTTCAACCGAGCGCCTTTAACGGCGAGCGATTGCTTGGAGCGATTTTTTAATTTTACGGTCCGAATGGCTCCGGCGATCTGTTTTTATTGGCCTTAATAAAGTTCATAATAGCTGTCTCGTCAAATTGCTCAAGTTTCTGCAATCTGCCCCACGAGGCGAGGGCAATATGAGCGTCGTTTGCCCGCCGAGGCGTCACAATAATTTGGGAATTGGCTCGACCGATTTTTTCTAACGCCACTTTGGTCGCGTCATCAATTTCTTTGTAGGAAATCCAGACGCCGCCGTGCTCAAGATTATGTACCACCTGCTCATCGGGTAACTCGGTCTGATAGACCCCCCAATTGGCGGGTTGCGCATAGTGCCAGCCCGAGGTGGGAGGGTTGGAATTATAGGCCGGATGAGAGGCGCCGACAGAGATATGTTGTACGCCTAAAATAGGATGGGCCTGGCCTGGCCATTCTTGTCCGCCTGGTTGGCGCGACCAGATAATTAAACCATAAACGACTCCGATTATGGCCATGGGGCCGATAATCCACCACATCGTTTTTTGAATTTGATTTTTAGCCATAATTTTTTTATTTTGGGATATTAATTTATTTTTTGACCTTTAATTTTTGCAGATAATTATAAATACTAAGCGCGGCCTTGCTAAGTGAGCCAAATTAAAATAAGCAGGCCCAGAATTAACATGGTTAAAGCCGAAATTAGCCGCATCGTCTTGCTTTCCGACTGTTCCCATTGAGTTAAATGTTTAACCGCGACTTTATTGGCCGCCAAAAGCAAAATAATAATCAACGGCGCCACGAACATTAAATTATATAACAGCAGATAGCCGATACCGCCCCAGTAAGTGGTCTTGACCGCTAACAGGCCGATAATCGCCACATAGATGCCGCCGGAACAGGGAAAAGTGCATAAGCCGACCAGAAAGCCAAGAATAAACGCGGCCGGCAAAGTTGATTTATAAACCCACTTTTGAATTGTCTCTTTGCTATTGTGGGGAATCCGCAGTTTAATCGGAAAGCGCGGAAATAACTGGCCGATTAAATTAATGACGCCCAAGCCAATGACTAACCAAGCGCCTAATTGAGCCATAAAATGCGGCGAATTGGTAAATAAAATTGCTTTTAAAAGACCAAAACCAATCAGCAAATAAGCCAGATAAATCGCGGTGATATAGACCAAGCCCATTTGCCAAATCGCGGCGCGAGTTCTGCGCAAACTGAAAAGAAAAGCGATAAAAAAAAGCAAAACCGCGAAGGCGCAAGGATTAATGCCGTCTAAAAAGCCCGAAACCAAGACCACCGGCAATAAATTTTGGTATTTATTAAACTGATTTTTGACTTTTTTAGTCAAAGATAGCTGGTCTTTGTTTTTTTCCAAATCAGTCAAATATTGGCCGATGGGCGCGTCAATCGGATAAGTCCTAATTTCGCCAGCGAAATCATCGGCCCAAGCCGGTATGGCCCAAACCTGATAGGTCGTCGGACTGCCGTGCATTTCATCTTGATAAACAATCAGCCGTTTAAACTTTTGGCTATTTTCCGGCAAAAAAAGGTCTTTGATAATTTGCTCGGGAATATGGCCGGCTAAAATATATTGGTCGCCGATAAAAGTCATAATGTGGCTTTGCAAAGGCAAAGGCACGCCCAATTCAGTCATCAATTCATTTAATTCCGGCCGATTGCTCCGTTGGTTCAAATAGTCCTTTTTAACAAATTCGGTTATTCCTTGCTGGGTTAAGACCTTTGGCAAATCATTATTAATATAAGCCGCGCACATGCCGCAGGCCTCGTTATAATAAATCAGGGCCTGGCTCTTGTTTAAGTGAGCGCTATGCGCCGAAACCAAAACCGGCGCGGCTAATAAAAACAGGGGGGTTAAAATTAAAAGACCAAAATTTTTTTTAATCATAAATTTTAATCATAAATTAAATTGAGGCCGGTCGGCCTTGATTGGTAATTTTAATATATTTAGACCATAAATAAATTATGCCGCCGAGATTAAATAAAATGCTGAATAAAAAAATATAGGGTTGATAGGCCCCGGCCAAAACCGCCAGACCGCTTAAGCCCAAAATAGGCAAAAAATTAGTTAAATGATGCAGGCAACAAGCAATCATGGTGGTGGTTGACACGCCGCCCGAAGCGGCCACCATTCCTCCGCCTTGTTTGATTTTTAAATGAATTAAACGAAAAAGAAACAACTGGAAAGCAAAACCAAAAATTAAAGGTAAAATAAAATACCAGCGGCTCTTAAAAAAATACCAGGGCGCGAGCAAACTCCCCATGCCTAAGGCCTGGACCGCGTAAAAAACCGCGCTAATCCCCAAGGCGCCAAAAATTCCCCAAAAAAGCGGAGATGGGTTGCGGTTGCTCGCCGGCTTAATGGCTTCAATATTGTCTTTTGTTAAATTGTCTTTTACTAAAAAATTCATTGGATATTGAAAGTAAAATTTATCGTCTCGGTCAAACCCACGATTAATTGGCCGGAAAGTTCGCCGGTAAAAGTCATTATGGCTTGAAGATGATGGCCGCCGCTTTCGGCATTTAACATTTGATAATCGCTTGGTTTTTGTCCGGCCAAACTTGACCGTTCCTCGATTGTAAAAGTTGATAAATCATAAATATGGTTATTCAAGGATAAGTCAATGATGGTCTGGCCATTTTCCTTTCGGACCTGGTCAATGGTAACTTCAATGCCGTCTTTGGCCAGGGTCAAGGGATTGGGAACCGACTCTCGGTTATCAGCTATGGCCTCATTGGCGTTGGTGACAATCGTGGTTTTTTTATTATTCTGATTAAAAAGACCGGCCCATAAAGCGATAACGGCGATGAGCAGGACAAGGCCTGATAAAATTAAAATCATAATAAATTTCTTTTTCATGGTATTTTTAAAAAATTAAACCGCCGGCGGTTTGACCGAGCAGGTTAAATTTTTAATAATATTTTTCAGGGTTAAAAAAATAGCCAAAGCCAAAAAAATTAAACTCAAGGCCTTAATTTCTAAGCCCTGAAAAGGCAAAGAAAATAAAGCCAAAGGGAATCCCATTAGCGCCAATAACGGCGCCCCGCAAGACGGACAGCCGGAAGCTAAGATTCCGCCGGCGGCCCCGCCCAGAGCGGCTAACCGACTGGTGGCGGTGTTTTTGCTTCTGATTAATTGATAATGAAAAATTAACAGGGATAAATAAAGACCGAAGAAAACACTGATAACTAGACCGAAAAAAATTGAAACCGCCGTGTAAAATTGACCGTTCATATCGGCATAAACCAATAAACTTTTTTGATAAACATTAACCACGGTCAAGTAATAACTGATGAGGCCAAAAATTAACGCGGTTATTAGGGCGATGGCCGAATACCTTTTTCGCTTTAAAATCAACCAGATAATTTTGAGCATATATCAAAGTTCAATTATTTGACTACATTGGCGGTAATAATCAAAGCGCTGGCCGCATTATTTTTGCCGTCATCGTTGGTAGAAAAATTAATTTGACGGGTAATTTGACCGGTCGCGTCCGGACCATGGGCGTTGGGGTCAAAAATCACTTCCAAATTCGCGCTCTGGCCGGGCGGCAGTTTCGTTGACCAAAAAGCGGGGTTGGTCCCGTGACCGGACATGCCAAAAACCGGACTTTTTTCGCCCTTAATTTCTAAAACAACCGTGGTGCACATACAAGAGGTGCTGATATTGGAAATTTTTAAATCCGCGTCGCCTTCATTTTTTAAAACAAAATTCTTTTTCACCAAGCCCCGAGCCATAGAAACATCGCCAAAATCATAACGGGTGGATTCAATGACTAATTTTGCCGTTCCGGCCTGACCGGAATCGGAATTTAAATTAGCGACCACGCCTACGGTAATGCCCCCGACAAGGAGAACCACGGCGCTAATAATTAAAATTTTCAAGCGATTATTGTTTGTTTGAGCCATAAATTTTTGAGATGGTTACAAAACTATTTTATTTTTTAATAACCTTGGCCCGAAGTTCAACTTCGGCCTCGGGCTTTTGGGAATCGTTAGATTTAATATAAACCACGCGGACAATTTCGCCCAAATCCATATCGTCTTGGTGAACCGCCGGGTCAAAAGTTACCGACATTTCCGCGCTTTGGCCCGGAGCGATAATTTTGTCATTTTCGGCCATGGTCGCTTTGGTGCAACCGCAAGAAGTTGAAAGACGCAAAATTTCTAAGGGCTGGTTGCCGGCATTGGCAATGGTAAAAGTTTTTTGGGCAATCTCGCCGTAAATTACCGTACCCCAGTCAAAAGCGGCGGGCGTAATTTGAATGGCTGGTCCTTGGCTTAAATTTTGATTGGCGGAATTTTCATTGGCCTCTGAATTGTCCGTTGAGTTCAGGTTGTTAACCGCGGCCGCCTGATTATAGGTGCGATAAATACCCAAAGCCAAAGCCACTAACACGACTAAGGCCAAAAAAAATAAAATAATTTTATTAGACATATTTTTCAAAAGTTAAAAAGATGAGGTAATAAAATTATTCTATTGAGCCGGTGCCGCATTAGCCGGCGGCGGCGGTTGAACTGCGGTAGCCGGTTGAACTGCGGTATTGGTAATTAGATTATAATAGACCCCCATCTGTTTAACGCCCTCGCGAAAAACATAGGTTCCGTCGCTTTCAACCGTGCCGACTTGAGACCAAATACTTTTAAGCGCCGGATAGGCCTCAACATCGCCCTTTAAAATAAAAGTCGGCAATAATTTAATTTTATATTTATCAACCAATTTCAGGCCATCGGGCAGGGTGGCGTCCACCACTTGGCTGTTATCAGTCAAAATCCCAAAACGCGGCAAAATTTGCTCATGCTCGGTCACATCATAACAGGTCGGGCATCGCTTATCGGCGATTAAAATTAACTCAACTAAACCCTTGATTTCGCCCGAACTGACCAAAAGGTAGGGGGCGCTGACATTTCTTAAAATAAAAGTGTCACTATTTTTAATCTCGCCGATTTTTGTCCACAAATTTTTAAGGCCCTCGCTTTTATTAAGCTCGCCCTTCACAATAAGAGCCGGTATTTTGTCAATCTGATACTGACTGATTAAGGCCTTGGCTTCCGGACTGGCCGAATCAATGTTTCTTTCTGATTTGGTCTTAATGTTTTCTTTTTTGATTAAATCAATAATCGGCGTCAGACCGGCGCATTGTTGGCAGTTGGCGTCAATAATGGTAATTAATTCTAAATCGGCCGGCCGAGCCGCTTCTCTGGTGGCCGCTAATTTTTTACTTAATAACCAATCAGTCCGCCCCCCAACCACCACGGCCACGCTCAAGCTGATAAAAATTATCAGTCCCAAACCAAAAATCAACCAGGTCTTGATTTCCATATTTAATTCTTTAATCGGGCGCTTTAACATAAAATTAAAATAATATAAAATTAGCAGCCACCCACCATATTGGGTAGGTTTTGCACCTGGCCGGGCAAAGCATTGCCGCTGGGGCTACCGGCCGCGTCCGCGGCTTTAATCACGGCTCCACCTTTGACTTTGCTGTAAATCGTGGCGGATTGCACGGCCTGAATCACGGAAAAAACCGTTAAAACGACCAAAACCGCGCTCACCATAGAACTGCCGAATTTTAGCCGATGCTTGCTTTTTTTATTCAAATGCAACCCATCTAAAATTTCCGTTTTGATTTTTTCTAATTCCGATTTTGGTTCCATGTTTTTGTTTATTAATAATTATTTATCCGTAATTAATTTTTAACAGCCGCCCACCATATTGGGCAGACCTTTAATATCCGAGGGTAGCGGCGCGCTTTGACTGCCTTTGCCATAATCGGGTAGTTTCATGCCTAAAAGCAGTGAGGCGACATCGGGCGTAAAATTAGCGCCTTGCAATTGGCTGGTTATTTTTTGAATCATTTGTTTGGGAAAATACAGCCCTTTCCAGCGCGCCAATTCCCGCAGCATTTCATCGTCGGTATATTCACTATTGTGATTTTTAATCAGATAAGCCAATAAGCCGCGCATGGCTTGGGAATGAGCGCAACCGCAAGCGGCTTGGCCATCCTCCCGAATTAATGAGGTGGCGCCGCAGCAATATTCGCAAGCAATTTTTAAACCGATATTAATATAACGTTGCAAATCCTGGTCCGCCAAGACGATTTTTTGACTGCCATAAGTGGGGTCAAACTGTTTTATCACATTCATGGCCGGCTCAACCTGGTCAAAAGAAACGGCTAACTCCGCGCCGTAAATTTCGGGCGTTCCTTGAGCCATGGCTAATTTAATGGCGTCTTGAGAAATATCGCCGCTTAAAGCGACGCCACTGCCCCCGCCCGAACCAAGCGCGCCCGCAATTTTACTAATGGGATTGTTGCTAAGGCCAAGATTTTTATAAATTTTACCCAAAATAATTTGGTTAATCCCGAAAGAGAACAATAAAACAATTAACAAAACGAGATTAACGACCGCTAAAGAAGCTCGGGCCGGTTGCTGGCTGGAGAAAAACACAAATTTTAAATTATTATTAAATTAAAAAATAAATCCTACTATGCAGTGTAGTAGGAGAATTAACCTTTGTCAAATTTACTTATCCACAGGTTTAAAAATTTTAGAATTACTCACAACTGGTCATGGGCGAGCGATAGCTATTCTGGCATTCATGGCTGGCCGGCAGCGCCAAACACTGGCGCGAAGAGGCCTGAATTTCCACCAGCGGGCAAGAATTAACATCGACCCCATAAGAATAAGAGGAGGCGTCCAAAGGCGAGAATAAAACAAAAAATACGGGCAGAGTTAAAAGCAATAATAAAGCAAAAACAAAATAGCGAGAAAAAATCCGTAAAGGCAGGTGGTAGCGGCGATCGGCTAATTTATTAATCCTTTCTTCGGTGATTAAGCCAAAAAAGGAAAGCGCCAAATGCCCTTGAACTATTTTATTTTCTTTTATCTTTATTATTTTGTACAGGGCCCGGGCTAAGGGAATTTGACTTTTAAGGCGAGCGATGGCTTTCTCATCGGCGGCTAATTCGGAGAAAATCAAATATTGTTTGGTTAAAAATTTTAAACCCGGAAAAAAGAAGCAAGCCCTATTAATGACCTTGACCATAAAAAGCCGACGGGGCTCGCCCACCAGCGCGTGGTGCCGCTCATGGCTTAAAACCGCCATTAATTCTCGGACGGTGAGTTCTTTAACTAAAGCGGAAGAAAGGCAAATCTTTGGTTTAATGAAGCCAAAACAAAAAACTATTGGCTGCTCACTGGCGATTTCCACCAAACGATCATTGAGTTTCAACTTTTCCGCCACGGATTTTAATTTTAAAGATAACTGTGGTTTTTGATTTTTCAATTGGCTTTTGACAAATTTAGCGGTGGCCAGATTCAAGTGGATAATCTTAAACAAAAACAGGATTAAAAGACTAAAAATGCCAAGGGTTAAAATAATAATCCCGCTAAAAATTAAAGGATGGTTGGCAAAAATAAAATGATGAGCGCAGCCGCACGCCATCTCTAATCGGCCGGCCAGCGATCTAACGGCGGCCATGGCTGGGGGCAGAAGTTTGATAAAAATAAAAATAATTATCGCTAAAAAACTTAAACCTAAAATTAAAATTTGGTAAAAAATCAAATTCGCTTTTTGGTTTAAATTAATTTGCCTCATAGATTTTTAACGAGTTAACTAACGGCGGGCCAAGACCTTTTTTAATTTTTTTTGCCATTCGGCTAATTTTTTTGAGTCGCTGGTTTCCAAAAAATCAATAAATTGAGCCACCCCCACTTCGCCAAAAGTCCTGATTAAATTAGTCACCGCCTTTTTTGAAGTGGCCGCCAAAAAATCTTCCTTGCCTTGGGCCGGATGATAAATATAAGCCCCGTCATCATTGAGTCGGCGCTTCAAAATGCCTTTTTCAAACAAACGCGACATTACGGTCATAATAGTGGTATAGGCGATTTTTCGGCTCTTTTTTAAACGGCTAAAAACTTGGCGCACCGAGACCTGGTTTAATTCCCAAATCACTCCCATCACATCGGCCTCTAAGGTGCCCAAGGGCTGTTTTAATTGTTCAATCTTATTTATTTTCATAAATATTTTTAATACAAGTAATTATACTACACTACATAGTAGTAATTTACCTGAAAAAAATAACCGTGTCAAGAGCGGCTTGTCAAGCGTAAAAATAGGGACCAGCCGCGACCCGTCCCTATTTTTATAAAATATTTTTTCATGCCATAGGCAGATCCCATGCCAGAGGCAGGCGCAGCGCCTCTAGCGGAAAATTTTACATCATGCCCATGCCGCCCATACCTGGATTCATGCCCCCGTGGCCATGGCCTTCTTTTTCCGGCAAATCCGCGACCGCGCATTCGGTGGTTAAAATCATGGCCGCGGCCGAAGCCGCATTTTGCAAAGCGCTGCGAGTTACCTTGGTCGGGTCAATAATGCCTTTTTCTACCAAGTCCTCATATTGTCCGGTTAAAGCGTTATAGCCGATATTGCCTTCTCGCTTTTTGACTTCCTCAACCACCACATCGCCGTTCTGGCCGGCGTTGAAAGCAATCTGCCGCAACGGCTCTTCAATGGCCGCCTTTAAAATATCAATGCCGATTTTTTCTTCACCCGAAACCACCACATTGTTTAAGGCCTTGGCCGCGCGGATTAAAGCCACGCCGCCGCCCACCACAATGCCCTCTTCAATGGCGGCCTTGGTCGCGGACAGAGCGTCTTCTATTCGCAGTTTCTTTTCTTTCATTTCGGTTTCGGTCGCGGCGCCAACCTTAACCACGGCCACGCCGCCCGCCAATTTGGCCAGCCGCTCTCTTAATTTTTCCCGGTCAAAATCAGAGTCGCTTAATTCCAGGGCTTTATTGATTTGCGCGATGCGATTTTCAATATTTTCTTTACGGCCCTTGCCGCCCACGATTTTTGTCTCTTCTTTGGTGGCGATAACTTTATCAGCCGAGCCCAGCATTTCTTCGGCGGCGTTCTCCAATTTCAAGCCGACCTCTTCGCTGATTACTTTGCCGCCAGTTAAAATCGCGATATCCTCCAACATCTCTTTTCGCCTGTCCCCAAAGCCCGGCGCTTTCACGGCTAAAATATTAAAAGTGCCTCGCAGTTTATTAACGACAAAAGTGGCCAAGGCCTCGCCCTCAACCTCGTCGGCGATAATGACCAAGTCCTTTCGGCCGGCTTGGGCCATTTTTTCCAGCAAAGGCAGAATTTCCGACAGAGAAGAAATTTTTTTATCCGTAATTAATATCGGCGCGTTATCATATTCGGCTTCCATTCTCTCGGCGTTGGTAATCATATAGGGCGAGATATAGCCCTTGTCAAATTGCATGCCTTTGACGATTTCTTTTTCAATGCCAAAACTCTGGCCCTCTTCCACGGTGATGACTCCCCCGTTGCCCACTTCCTCCAAGGCCTCGGCAATAATTTTGCCCACCTCTTCGTCATTGGCCGATATTGACGCCACTTGCTGTTTTTCTTCTCGGGTGGAAATCACTTTGGAATTATTCCTTAAGGCGTCCACAAGCGCGACCACGGCTTTTTCAATGCCGTGTTTAATGGTAATCGGATTGGCGCCGGCCGCCACATTTTTCAAGCCCTCAACCACAATGGCTTGCGCTAAGATAATGGCCGTAGTCGTGCCGTCGCCCGCCACGTCATTGGTTTTGGAGGCGACCTCTTTGATTAATTCAGCACCCATATTTTCAAACTTGTCCTCCAAGTCAATTTCTTTGGCAATGGTCACCCCGTCATTGACAATCTGGGGCGCGCCATAGCCCTTGTCCAAAATCACATTCCGGCCCTTGGGGCCTAAAGTGATTTTTACGGCGCTGGCCAGCTTATCAATGCCGGCTTTTAATTTTCCCCTCGCTTCTTCATCAAAAATAATTTGTTTAGGCATAAGAATAAATAGTTATTTATATTTTTATTTTTTATTATAACTTTCAGTAATTTTGTTATTGAAAATTTTTACTCAATTACCGCCAAAATATCCTCATAATTTAATATTTTGTATTCCTCTTCATTGATTTTAAATTCCTCGCCGGAATATTTGCCGAATAAAATCTTTTGCCCGACCTTAAGGCCGAGCTTGGCCACTTTTTCGCCGTTGCCAATATCTAAAATTTCGCCCTCGGCTTTTTTCTCTTTGTCAACCGTATCGGGCAGGACAATGCCGGATTTGGTTATTTCCTGTTCTTTGGCCGGCTTGACCAAAACCCGGTCGCCAATTGGTTTGATGCTCATAATTTTTATTTCCTTATTTATTAAATGGGTTTATTAATTACTTTGAATTACGAAACTCCTTCTAAACCCCCTCCCCTTTATAAGGGGAGGGTTGGGGAGGGGTAAAAATATCAGAAAAAGCATTAACCCCCTCTTGGTCTCCCCCTTATTAAGGGGGAGAAAAATGAGTTTCGTAATTCAAAGTAAATGGGCATTTTTTAGCACTCTACAATTTAGAGTGCTAAATAGGTTCTTTTGTATTTTATAATAATGCCTTTATAAATGTCAAGCACTTTGGTATACCCCAACGCCAAGCATTGGGGTTTGACGCAGGATTTAGTTTCCAAAATTTTCATAGGTAAATCGCTACCCCGCCTCTCGTGAGAGGCGGGGCGATTGTATAAACCTAATTTTAATTATAAATTAAAACACCGCCTTCATCAATTTGAATAGATAAAAGCGGTGCGGATTCAGGGTTAAAAGGTAAAAAGGTACAAGGGTAGATCAGGAAACTACGGAACGAGCGCGCGAACCGAAATGGGCACCAGACGGGCGGGAGTAGTCGACGTGGAACCTGCCGTTGTGCCAGTAAGCGCTGGGGACATCGCCACCGGCATAACGCGAACCGGCGCAAAGCGTCAAGTTCTTGACGTCCAAGTGCTTGCCGGTCTCGCTAAAACACTCCAACTCCAGAACCAGCCGTTCCATTAGGGTAATACCCTTGTGGTTCTCACTGGCGAGCGTGTTGGCCGACTTGCCCTTGTTTTCCTCGTCGGCTTCCGCCCGATCCCTGACCCAGATGACATATGTTTCCGTTGCCAGCCGGTCATTGGTCGAGACCGCTTTGTCCAGGTCATCCACATAACGCCAGCAAGGGAAATGCTTGGCGCACATGTCATAGACCTGATTGGGCGTCAGACTTTTAGCCACCACAATGAGGCGGTCAAAGCCGGGCTGCTGTTCGGGAATTTTGAGATTGGACGGGTCCAGCTCAAGGCCGAAATATTCTTGGTAGAACTTTTTCCAGGAGGCGAGCTGATCGGCCAAATCAATGCCCGGCAGCAACAGCGCTTCACTTAAAACCCTCTCCAGATCCTTGGCATTGCCGATCCAGCCCTGGGCCGTGGTTGAATCCATTTTCTTCCAAATTTTGGCCAGGGCCTTGATAACCGCGGTCACGAACTCCGCAAATTGCGGAATAACATCCAGGACATTCCCATTGGTTTTCATGAGCATTTCCCTTCTTTTTTGAATGTTCTGCCGGTCCTAAGACCAGCCGTTTACCCCATAAATTGAGGTAATTAACATGATTATATCATACCTAACTAATTCTGTCTATAGTTTAAAAAATAATTTATCTAAATTTAGATAATGTTATAATTTTTTTATATAACTCCAAATACTTTTTTGCCTGAATTTCTATGGTAAATTCTTGCTCGCATTTTTCTCTGGCCCGTGAACATAAATTTTGATAATTTTCATAATCCAAATCCAAAACCCACTTGATTCCACTCGCTAAATCCTCAACTTCAAACGGCCGGGCCAGATAACCGCTTTTTTGATGCTCAATCAGATCGGGCAAACCGCCGATATTAAAAGCGACCACGGGCGTGCCGCAAGCCAATGACTCCAGAACCGTATTGGGCAGATTATCCTGAATTGACGGCGCCACTAACACATCAGCGGCGCTGTAAACAATTGACAAGGCGATGTCGTCATTAAATTTGCCGAGATAATAAATGGGACAGTTTAAGCCAATTTTTTCTTTTGGTTTAGAGGCGCCAAAAATTGCCAAACAGACCCCTCCCCAACCCGTTCCAGGGCAGAGCTGAATGCTCTCAGGGTCGCATTCATCTACGCTCGTCTTCGCCTCGCTTCTGCCCGTCTGATTACAGACCCCTTGTAAAGGGGAGGGAGAGTTACGGGAACACAAACAATCAATGGCGGATTTTAAATAGGAAAATCCCTTGCGCGGATTATCCAGTCCGTTCATCGCGCCAAAAAGAATAATTTTTTTATCCAACGGCAGATTTAAAATATTTCTGGCGATATTTTTATCCAGCGGCTTAAATATTTTCGTATTCACGCCGTAAGGAATGGTACAAATAGGATAATTTTTTCTGCCATAGGCAGACCCGCCTTTGGCGGAAAATAAATAACTTTCTTGAGCGCATTTAGTCAGCCACCGGCTGGGCGCGACCATGGTTAAATTTTTTAGATTTTTTAAAACTTTTTCTTTTCGGCGCCAAACCCACTTATCTACATCAAGGCCTGTTTGATTTTTCGGCCTATTGCCCCGATTATACCCCTCCCGATATCTTATATCGCCTTCAGCCACATAATGCTCGGCGCCGCAAAACGGCCACATATCATGAAATGTCCAGACAATGGGACAATTTATTTTTTTAAAATCCTCGGGCTTCATATAACCGCGATTAAACCAATGGACATTGACAATATCGGGATTAATTTCGCGAAGTCGGCCGAAATCAACCGAGGAAATCACGGCCGGCGACTTAAAGGGGTCTTCTTTTTTAAATAATAAAAATCTGGCCGCGTCTTCTATGGCCGGACCGGCCAGTTGATTTAAAAATTTTTTCCATTTTGTTTCCGGACCCAAAACCGCCAAGTCATCGCTGAATTTTTTTTGGACCATCATCCGTGATTCTATTCCCAAATCAATAAGGCCACGATGCAAATTATAGGCGGGCTTTGAGGCCCCGCCTTTTATATCCGAGGTGCTGATGATGATTATTTTCATTTTAATTTAATCGCCTTAACTTTCAAAATCAACTTGCCTGAAAACAAACGCAAGGCCTATCCACCAAATCATAATGCCAACATATTGCGTCCAAAGATAATGGTCAAACAAGCCAATCAGGCCCAAAGCTGGCCACAAAACCAATCCCGCCAAATTTTTATTTTTAACGGAAAATATTATGGCGTAAAAATAAAAAAATAAAAAAATAAAAAAGCCGATAAGGCCCAGCTCCGCCCAAACCAACAAAAAAATGTTGTGAACGGGCTGGTATTCATTGGTTTTTAAATTTGGATTTTGCTTATATAAATACCAAGTATAATTGCCCAAACCCGCGCCCAACAACCATTTATCTTTGATAATTTGTTCCGCCCCTTTCCTTAAGTCCGCTCTCCGGGCCAAGCTAATCCGCTCTAAATTTTCCCGGGCGGAAAAACGGGTGAACAATAACGGCCAATAAATTACTGATAAACAGCCAATCAATATTATAATAGACGCGGTAATCTGCCATAACTCTTTTAAATATAATTTTTTAGCCGAACCCGGCTCGGGTTTTAAATATAGAGAGATGGTGGCAAAACTATTTTGTTGCGAAATTTTTGACTTTTTGAGCGAGACAAGGAGGGCCAGTAAAAAGATATGAGCCGTAGCAGCAGCTACGGTGAGAATCTTTTTGCGCCAGCCCGACGAAGTCGCAGCCAAAAAGGACAAATTGCAGCAAAAATAGTTTTGCCACCATCTCAAAATATAGGCGAATAGGAAAATCAAATAGCCGACGCCCGCGCCCAGCCAAGCCGAACGGGAAAAGCTGAAAAAAATTCCGGCCGAAATAATTAAAATCAAGGCGATCAATAGTAATTTCATTTTCGGCTTGGCTAAATAATATTTAAAATAAATAATCAAAGCCAAGAAAAAACCAAGCAACAAAAAACCGCCTAAAATATTCGGGTGGGGAAAACTGCCATACGGCCTTAACCAGAAACCGCTTGCTTCAATGACTACCGCTCCGACATCGCCGGGCCGATGGCCGGCCAAGCCCAGCCATTTGTTGGCCGCGACGGCTTGAGACAAAAATTGCCCAATGGCTAAAACCGCCTGAACCGCTCCGGCCGAAACGAGCGCCCAGTTTATTTTTTTTATATTAAATTTAAAATTTAAAATCAAAAAAAATAAAATAATGCCTTCGGCCAATTTAAACCACCAATAAAATGCCAGCGGTTTATCGGCGCTCCAAAAAATTGACAGAGAGGCCCATAAGAAAAAAATCCAAATCGCCAATACCGCCAATAATTTTTTCCTATTGATTGACTTTAAATCAATTGAATATTTTCTGGCTCCGGCCCAGACGATTAACTGTAAAATCAAAATCAGCCACAAAATAATTTCCGACCCATACAAGCCATATGTGCCATATTGCCATTTACCGCCATTTAACATACCCTCCCGCCAAATCCAAACCGTCTGCCAGGGCAAAAAAAATAAAAATAATAAAAACAGATATTCAATGACTTTTTTAATCTTGGCCATTGATTAAATGATTAATTTTTAATTTATAGTTTCGTTCAAATCCGCGGCTGCGATTGCTATCGTGGAGTTTCAGCATTTGGCGGTTGATAATTACATCCGTGCTTTCATTTTTATCTTTTTTATCTTTCATCGCCTTCAGGCCCTCGGGTAAAATAAACATTTGGAATTTTTCAAAATACTTTTCGGGGATAACGCCCGCGATTTTTTCTAAAATTGTTTTTATCAAACCCCGGCTTGATTTTATTTTGCGGCGACAATTTATTTGATAGGGAAACCAGGCCGGAAATTTTTCTTTGAGCCAGCGATTGGCCTCAAAAAACTCCCGGCCGATATTATCTTCCTCATAAATAAAAATAAATTGGGCGGTACCGTAGCCATAAAAATTTTCATTGTCCGGGGATATGGCGGAGCTTAAATTCAATTTATCGCCGGCGACAAAATAACTGACGCAAATTTTATCCCGAGAATTTTTTTTATCGGGCCTGAGATTGAAAAATTTTAAAAAAGAATTGATAAAAAAGCGACCGGACCATATTCTTCCTTGCTCGGCAATAATAAATAAATCAACATCGCTTTCCGGCTTAGTATTGCCCAAGGACAGGGAGCCATAGACGGCGATGCCTCTAATCCAGGGCAGAACTTTCAAAAATTTAATCACCCTGATCGCCTTTTTAAATTTACCAGGCGATAAGCAATAGGATCTGAGTTTTTTATCAACCAAAAAGTCCCGGCCGGCCAAAAAATAAAAACCGTTTTTACGGCCAATAATCCCCTCTCTTTTTAAATGGTCTAAGGCCTTCTTTAATTCTATTGGCGCCGTCAAAAAATCCAGCCACTCATGCAGGGCGAAAAAAGTAAGGGGATATTCTAACATATCAAAATAGGCAGTCGCCTTTAATATAGATTTTTCCAAGTCATTAATCATTTTATGGCTATTGTTATATGAGATAGTTACAAAATTATCTCAATATAAATTTACCACAACATGGGGCGTCTGGCAAAATCCAATCCTTGTCATCATGCCTAAAATATTCTATAATAAAAAACGTTCAGCCATAGCAAAAACATATTAGTTTTCAACTAAAAAAATTTGCCGCTAAGCTGTTGTCTTTTACCATCAAGGCCTTTAACCTCGCCGGCCGTTTTTCGGGCGGGCTATTGGCGATTATTAAAAAAATCCTTTGGCCGGCTATAAAATTTATTTTAAAATTCCTGGTCGTGCCGATCTATGGCCGGTATCTTTGGTTTAAAAATAAAATTTCAAAAAAAGCGGCCAACCCCCGCGAAAAAATAATTTTAATCTTTACCAATCGGTACATTGTTCATATTTTAATTATCGCCATCGCCTTGGGCGTGGTGGCGTCAAATCTGCTCGCTTATGAAAAAAGCGAGGACTACGGACGCGGCGCCTTAATCAATAAATTCATCCAAATTGAAGATATAGAAACCATTGAGGACACGGTTGACGCCCAGAATATTTCACAAATTAATAATTACCAGGGCGAGGGTTCGCTCTTGACTAGCAACGCTTTCACCGAAGCCCAACGGAAAGAAGAGCAAGTTGCCAGCGAGCAAGATGGTTTGGGTCTGGCCATGACCCAGGGCGGCAATACTTTAATCAAACCGGAATTAGCCAGCACCGAATCGGCCAAAATCGGCAGTAGAAGCGTCAAGGAATATGTGGTTAAAGAAGGAGACGCGGTGAGCGCCATTTCCGACCGATTTAATCTTTCGGTTGAAACCATACTGTGGGCCAATAATCTGACGATCAGGTCTTATATAAAACCAGGTCAAAAATTAATTATCCCGCCGGTGGACGGCGTCTTGCATAAAATCACCAAGGGCGACACCATCGCTAAAATCGCCAAAAAATATCAAGCCGTGGAAGCCCAAATCAGAAACTTTAATTATATGGATGACGCTTCGTTGGCGGTCGGCGATATTATTATAGTGCCGGGCGGAAAAATTATCGCCGTCCAACGGCCGCAATATGCCGGATCTCAAACCACCGTGTCAAGCGGAGCGGTTCCGCCGCTGCCGGCTGGCAGTACCATGTATTGGCCAAGTGTTTGCCGCCGAATTACCCAATATTTCCGTAACTGGCGCCACACGGGCGTTGATATTGCCTGCGCGGTTAATTCTGAAATTAGGGCCGCCCAAAGCGGCGTAGTCAGCCGTGTTCAATACAGCCGCGTCGGGTATGGAAACAATATAACAATTAACCATGGCAGCGGCAAACAAACTCTGTATGGCCACTTGAATAAAATCTATGTAACCGCCGGGCAAACCGTAAGCGCCGGGCAGGTTATCGGCTCAGAGGGCTCAACGGGCCGTTCAACTGGTCCGCATTTACATTTTGAAGTGCTCATAAACGGAGCTCGCGTTAATCCGTTAAACTATGTCAGGTAAAAATTTATTCTATTCTCGGCCGATATTGCAAGCTCTCGGCCAAATGCTCGGTTAGAATTTTTTCGCTGCCCGCCAAATCAGCAATGGTTCTGGCTAATTTCAAAATCCGATGATAAGCGCGCGCCGATAAATGAAGCTTGTCAACCGCGCTCCGAAGCAGGCCCTTTGACGGCTCGTCTAAAACGCAATATTTTTTAATTTGCTGGGAATTCATTTCTGAATTATCAATAATATTGACGCCTCTAAATCTTTGCTCCTGAATATCGCGCGCCCTCTGTACCCTTTCTCTGATTTGTTTAGAACTTTCCGACGGCTGATCGCTTTCTAATTTTTCAAATTTAACCCGCGGGACTTCTATGTGCAAATCAATTCTATCTAATAGCGGCCCAGACGCTCTTTTTTGATATTTAATAATCTGCATGGGGGCGCAGACGCATTCTTTGTCCGGGTCGGAAGAAAAGCCGCAGGGGCATGGGTTCATGGCGGCCACCAAAATAAATCTGGCCGGAAATTTTAAGGTGCCGGCGGCGCGCGAGACGGAAATAATTCCATCCTCCAGTGGCTGGCGCAAATTTTCTAAAACCACCTTGGGAAATTCTAAAAATTCATCCAAAAATAAAACACCGCGATGCGCCAAAGATATTTCGCCCGGCCGCGGCCAAGCGCCACCGCCCACCAAAGCCACGCCCGAAGCCGTATGGTGGGGCGAACGAAACGGCCGATTAGTAATCAAGGGCTGGTTAATCGGCAATAAGCCGGCGGCGCTGTAAATCCTGGTGACTTCCAAACTTTCCGCCAAAACCATTTTCGGCAAAATAGAAGACATGGCCTTAGCCAGCATGGTTTTGCCCGCGCCGGGCGGGCCGGACATCAGCAAATTGTGCGAGCCGGCGGCCGCGATTTCCATGGCTCTTTTGGCCTGCTCCTGCCCTTTAATGTAAGCCATGTCGCCCTCAAAAAATTCCGGCTCAAAATAATCGCCTTCATTTTTAAGATAAGCGCCGATTAATTCCACCCCCTTTAAGTGTTTGGCCAATTGCTCAAGATTTTCCAAGGGGAAAATATTTATATCATCTACCAAGGCCGCTTCGGCCGCGTTATCTTTTGGCAGAAATAAATTTTTAATACCCCGGTTTCTGCACATCAAAGCCACGGATAAAATGCCGTTAACCGGCCGCAAATTGCCGTCAAGCGCCAGCTCGCCGACAAATAAACTTTCATTTATATTATTGTCGCCAAGGCCCAATTGATTCGCTTGTTTTAAGCAAGCCACGGCAATGGGCAAATCAAAATAAGTACCGCTTTTATGCAAATCGGCCGGCGCTAAATTAATGGTCACGTTGCCTCGTGGAAATTCCAAAGAAGAATTCCTGACCGCGCTCCGAACACGGCTTTTTGATTCGTCCACGGACTTGTCGGCCAAGCCGACAATAAAAATGCCGATATTGCCGTGAGGTGAATTATCGGCTTCCACTTCCACCAACTCGCAATCCAAACCAATTACGGCCGCGGCTAAAACTTTTGAAGACATAAATTAAAAAATACTATTTTATGGCTTTCTGTTTTTTCAAATTTTTTATCAAAAGGCCGAAAACCCCAATCACAATCATCGTGTCCGCTAAATTAAAGACGGCATAATATTTCAAGTCAATATAATCAATCACCTGGCCGCCGTAAAGGCGGTCTAAAAAATTAGAAAAGGCGCCGGCGACAATCAAGCTCAAGAAAAAAATATAAAAATAATTTTTCTTTTGATAATAAGCGATTAAAAACCAAATCAGCCCCGCCAAAACCAAAATATAAAAAATCAAGATAAGATAAAAATTCAAAGGCAGACCAAAAGCAATCCCCGGATTAAGAGATAATTTCAATTTAAGCCAATCGCCAAAAACAAAAAACTCTCCGGACGCGGGGAATCTTTTAAAAAATATTTTTAAGACGCGGTCAATAACAAAAAATAACAAAGCGAAAAAATTTATGGCAAAAATTCTTTTGTCCCAGCGCATATTATTTTTCGCGGTTAAGCGCTTTTTTGCAGGCCAGGCAAAGAATTGATTCCGGACTTATTTTTAAAACCTCAAGTTCAATTTCCTTTTGACAGCGGTCGCAAACGCCGTATTTATCTTCGGCCATTTTGGCCAAGGCCCCGTCTATATTATAACGTTCTTCCTCTAATTTTTTTTCAAAAGAAAAATTGGTGGAATAATCGGCCACTTCGGTCGCGTTATCTTCCATGGAATTGCCGTAATTGGGAAAATCGGCGTCATAATTGTCCGGCTTGCCCTCGGCGCGATGGCCGATGCTTTCCAATTGTTTTATAATTCCTGACCGGCGCTCTTTTAGCCGATTTTTTAAATCTTCTAAAATTAATGTTTCCATAAAAATTATTATTTAAATTAATTTTTTTAAAGTAATCAGCCGCCAAGGCGACTGATTTATTAATTGAGATGGTTACAAAACTATTTTATCTATAAATTTAGGACTTTTTGAGCGAGACAAGGAGGGCAAGCGAAGAGATTTGAAGCGTAGCAGTAGCTACGGTGAAAATCTTTTCGCGCCAGCCCGACGAAGTCGTAGCCAAAAAGGACAAATTTAGAGAAATATAGTTTTGTAACCATCTCATTGTCATAACTATATCAAAAAAATAAATAAAGTGAAAGTGTCAACCCCGTTAAATGATGCTTTGCCTCAATTCCGCTGAAAGCGGAATTATTTAACGGGGTCAAGGGGTAATTTAAGCAAAATTAAAGAGGCGCAAGAACCTTGCCTCCTGTTATTATATAAAATAATTTAGTGAGTGGTCTTACGCCCTTGATTCAGGCCTGGGATCGTTCCGTGTCTCACCCTTTGTGGGTAATGGCGAAAATCGCTCTCAAGCTTAATCTCTTTGTAAAAGAACGGCCTTAACCCAGTATCGGTGCGGTGCAAACCACTTTCTTTGGAGTTTGAACAGCACCCAAAACGGCTTTACGAAAATACTGAGTAAAAAGCAGGGATTTACTATAATTTTTGGCTGAATTATAACAAATTTCTGCCTTTTACCCTAACCTTTAGAATTCTTATCTCAATTTACTATAATATAAGTATATCACAATTTTTAGCGAAAGTCAAGATATAAATTTGTCTAATTTAAGCAATAAACCATTATTACCCTTTATTTTATCCACTTTTTTTATTTGGGTTTTGCTGAATTTATCCACTACTTATACACATTTGTTTAAATTTAAACAAATTATTATTTTAATAAAATTTCTTTTCCCCCGGCCTCCAAATAATTAAAAGGCATGATATATTTCCAAAAGCCGGCGCCGGGCAAAAGGCCGGTCTTAATCCTCAAATAATCGGCTGATGGGGCAGCCGGGCTAAAGCTTGTCCCGTGCCACGACACGGGATCAAAAAATTCTTCATTGTTTGTTATCTCCAGCTTGCGATCCTTAATTTTATAAGCCAAATAAAACACCTGGTCCGGAGCATAAACAAACCGTATGCCATGACGGTCAATAAATTCAAACCGGTTTAGGTCCGGCACCATCTCAATGATTTTTGTGCCGTCGGATAGGGCGACCTTTTTCTCCTTGGGATATTTCCGCGCGATAATTAATTTTAGGGTTTGCTCTATTTTATCAATGTCGTCTTGATTGAGGCCGCCGCTCAAAGAAAAAGATAAATAAAAGTCATAATCGCTAAAAATCCAACCACGATTATCCGGTTTTCTTCTGGCTAAAAACAAAATCTGGCTATTAACAAATTTATCCGCCAGCCCAATAGAAAACTGGCTGTTAAAAATTTTTAAATAACCCGGAAAAATTAAATCATCTTTTTCCGAAACCTGTTTTAGATTATTTTGCCAGCCGGAAATTATCTGGCCCAAACGGCCGGTGGAAAAAATCAAATCATAATCGCCGGCCACGTCAGGAACCGCGCCTTGGCAGTTCTGGCATTTTTTATGGGAAAATATTTTAACGGCATTTCTTTTTATCCGCGCGCTTAAATAAAAATTGCCGTCCGGCTCGACCAATAAATTACGCCCTATAGATAGCATTAAATCCTGTTTGAAATAAGCAAAAAAAATCGGGGAGCCGTATAAATTAAGCGAATTGAAGTTTGAGAATTTGCCTTTAGTTTCCCTTAAGATTTTATTTTTCTTATTGCTGACAAAATCCCCGATCAAATTACCATCAGCCGGCGCCAAGACAATATCTCGGCTTAAAAATTTAAATATCTTGCTCCGAACTTTTAAATATTTTTTAACATTTTTGGGGCGGTCGGTCCTGATTAAAAAACTAAAGGCCAATTTGTCGTCTTTAACTTGCCCGACCACGGCCACTTCTCTTTTGATATCGCTAATTTTAAAATCGGCCAAGCCGCCATCGGCCAATATTAGGGAAAGCAAATCATTAAAGCCGGCCGAATCCTTGGCCGTGGGCAAGCTGAAATGAGCGTAAAAAACCGCCTCGTTCGGCGCATACTTGATGAGCGTGTCGGCGAAATACCGCTGCCAAAAAGAAATTATAAAAATTACCAATAAAATAATTCCCGCCGCGGATAGGGCGATGGCCCGGCCGCAACGGGAATTATTTATTTGTTGCCAATATTTAAGCATGGGATATTTTTTCCCCTAAATTTCTTTACCGTCGCTTCATAAAACCGAAACGACCTCTGGAGCCGCGGTCATAGCGATGGCTATTATTATGACTATTGAAGCTATCACGGCCGCCGCGGCCGGCTTTGGGGTCATTGTTTGGGTCATAGGCCGGGTCGGTCTGCCGCATAGACAGATTTATTCTGTTTTGGCTGTCAATTTCAATGACCTTGACTTTGACTTCATCGCCGATATTAACCACGTCCGTTACTTTTTCCACGCGGTTTATAGCCAATTCGGAAATATGAACCAAGCCGTCTTTGCCGGGCAATATTTCCACAAACGCGCCGAAGTCCATTAGGCGGACCACTTTGCCCGTATAAATTTCCCCGACTTCAACTTCTTTGGTTAATTGCTCAACCCATTTAACGGCGCGGGCCGCGCCTTCGGCATCGGAACCAGTAATCATCACTAAACCGTCATCATCAATATCAATTTTAACATTGCACTCCTCAATAATTTTATTGATTATCTTGCCGCCCGTGCCAATGACATCCTTAATTTTTTCCGGTTCTATTTGCAAAGTAACGATGCGAGGCGCGTAAGGCGATAATTCCTTGGGCTGACTGATGGTCTGTGCCATCTGGGCTAAAATTTCCCTTCTCGCTTCACGAGCTTGGGTCAGGGTGTCTCGGCATATTTGCAAACTTAAGCCCTTGGTCTTGGTATCCATCTGAATCGCGGTAATCCCGTCTTGGGTGCCGGTGATTTTAAAATCCATGCCGCCTTCGCCATCTTCCAAATCCTGCAAATCGGTAAGCACTTTGTATTTGTCGCCGTCCGAAGCCAAGCCCATGGCAATGCCGGCCACCGGTTTTTTAAGCGGCACGCCCGCGTCCATTAAGGACAAACTGGAACCGCAGGTGGGAGCCATGGATGACGAGCCATTTGACCCCATGACTTCAGACACGACTAAAATTGTGTAAGGAAATTCTTCCTTGCCGGGCAAAACCGGCATCAGGGCTTTTTCGGCTAAAACGCCATGGCCGATTTCTCTCCGGCCCGGACCGCGGAAATTGCCCACCTCGCCGAAAGAATAAGACGGACAATTATAAAAATGCATATATCTTTTCTGCGTATCGTTTTCCGTAATTTCGTCAAGCGTCTGGGCATCGCCCGGCGCGCCCAAAGTGACAATGGACAAAACTTGGGTTTCACCGCGGCTAAATAAAGCGCTGCCATGAGTGCGAGGCAATAAGCCGACCTCGGACGCGAGTGGCCTGATTTGATTGAGCCGCCTGCCATCCACGCGCAAGTCCTTCTCTAAAATCGCTTTTCTGGTCTCGTCTTCCAAATAGGCCTCAAATTTATTTTTTACATATTCAATAATTTCCTCGGGCTTGCTTTCGGCTTTTAATTTCTCCACAAATTCATCTAATAAAACTTTGGCGATTTCTTTTCTTTCCCGCTTGGTGCCAATGGGCTGATTGAATAAATATTTATCAATCTGGGGCGCGAAAAATTTCTTGGCTTCATCAAAAACCGCTTTCTTTTCCGCTAACGGCGCTTCGCCGCTTGCCTGCGCTTCTTCGATTAACAAATTTTCTTCCTGCTTGACCAGACCGACCTGGCTTCTAATGGATTCAATGAAAGCCAATAACGGCTTGGCCTCTTTGATGCCAAATTCAAGGGCTTTAAGCATATCCTCTTCACTCACTTCACGGCCCTGGGCATCAACCATTAAAACCTTGTCGTCTTTTACGGAAAAAATCAATTGCAAATCAGATTGCTCTAATTGCTTAACCGTCGGATTGATAATAAGCTTGCCGTCAACTCGGCCGACGCAAATGCCGACTAACGGCCCGAGCCAAGGAATATCCGAGAGATGCAGGGCCAAGGCGGCGGCCGTGATGGACAGGGCGTTAAACAAATTTTCTTCATCATAAGAAAGGGTGGTAATCACCACCTGAACTTCATTTCGCAGTTCCTGATTGAATAACGGCCTAAGGCCGCGGTCAATCATCCGCGCGTCTACGACCGAAGAATCGCTCGGCCGGCCTTCCTTTTTAACAAAACGAGAGCCCTTAATTTTTCCGGCGGCATACATTTTTTCCCTCACCTCAATCATCAAGGGGAAAAAATCAAGGCCGGGTTGCGTCTCCTTGCTCATCACGGCCGTGGCCAAAACCAGGGTGTCGCCGTAGCTGACTAAACAGGCGGCGTTGGTTTGCTTGGCCACCTTGCCGATTTCCACTTTGAGTTTGCGGCCGGCAAATTCCAATTCGAACTTTTGTTCCTTAAACATAATTTTTCCTTTCGGTTGAATCGGGCCAAGTAATTTTATTTGAAAATAGCCAGCCTCTTGCCCATTACAACAGACCGCTTACTTTCAAATAATCCATTACCCGCGCCCAGATCAACTAATTATTTATTTATGAGATAGTGATAAAATAATTTTGTCACTATCTCTATTTTTTAATAATTAAAAATTTTCCTTTATCACTGGACAGGTCTAAAAAATCATCCGCCGCCTCAATTAATTTTGTGGAGGTAGTTTTGCCAAAAGCCGCCACCTCAACCATACAGCCCTTATTAACTCTCAAATATTCAATCAAGGGCACATAGTCGCCATCGCCCGAAAGCAAAATAATACTGTCCAAACGGTCGGCTAAAGTAATCGCGTCCACGGCCAAGCCCACATCCCAGTCCGCTTTTTTGGTGCCGTCCATAAAAATCTGCAAGTCCTTGCTTTTTAATTCAAAACCGGATTTTATCAACGCGTCAAAAAAATGCTCTTCTTCGGCGCTGTGGGATTTAATGACATAAGCAATGGCCCTGATTAACTGGCGGCCATCGGTCACCGCCTTTAAAATTTCCTTAAAATTTATCCGGGCGCCGTACAGATTCTTGGCCGAATGGTACATATTGGACACATCAACGAAAACGCCGACTCTTTGATTTTTGTATTTGAACATAATTATTGTTTTTTCTCCCCATTCTTAAGGGGGTTTAGGATATAACACAAAAGGGGAGAAAGCTCCCCTGTCTAAAATTAGCCGGCTGGTTTTTCCCCACTTGCTTCTTCAATTTCAATTCCCCCCAGCTCTGCTTCTAAAATTTGCGGGATGTCTTCTTCTATTTTTTTTATAATTTTTATCTTAAGTTTCTTAACTAAATCAGTAAAACTCTCGGGGTTTTCTTTTTCTAAATATTTTAATAATCTACGGCGCTCCGCCACCTTGCGCAATAAACCGCGGCGCGAAGAATAATCCTTCTTATGCTCTTTCAAATGTGCCGTGAGGTTTTTAATCTCTTCGGTTAAGAGCGCGATTTGCACTTCTGAAGAACCGGTATCGTTTTCGTGGGTAGCAAATTTTTTAATAATCTGCTGCTTCTTTTTTTTATCAATCATATTTGATTCCTGCCGCGAAATTCCCAGTATTCGTCCAAATCGCTTATTAGCTAATGTGGGCAGAAACCAAGAATAGCGCCTTAATTATTACATCTGCTATCTTATGATAAATCTTTTAATTTGTCAATGAATAAATGCTTGATAGAAATTAATATTGATTAATAGATTTCGGGTTACTGTTTTTGTTTACCGGCTTGCCCTAATAATTAAGGCTGCTGCCGTAAGCCACTAAAACCCAGATCCAGGACAAGACGGAAAAAATAATTAGAAATACCAACCTCCACCAATCTTCTTTTCTCATCACCCGCTGAAGCATTGATTGACTTTTTTGTTTTTCGGCCATAATTTTTAAAATTAAGTAATTAATAATATATTGAATTATTATAACACAAAAATTGGATAATAAAAAAGAAGCCCCGCCTCGACGTTACGTCGGGGCGGGATTATTTTTTAAAAACATCTTGGGGGGGGGCAAGGCATTAATCCCCAGCCGAGTCCGAACCAGTTTTCGGCATACCGCAATTGGGGCAGACCGTGGCTTCGCGAGAAGAGTCAAGATAGCCGCAGTGGGCACACGCCCGAAACCGATAACTCCGCTTGAGAAATTCCACCCTGACAGAAGGTGGGATTTGGACTGGCGAATTTATCGGCGCCTTATTGGGCGGAGAGCGGCGCGGCGGCTCGCCTCCTCGCCTCGATTCGGCGAAGCGGGGATTCGGCGAAGCGGGCGGTCCGAGTGGCGGCAAAGTCATAACACTATAATGATTTAAATCATGAATAGTGCTTCTGATATGAACCTGACCCGCCCGGCGAAAAATGCCATAAAGTTTTCGCGAAAGTTCATCATAGGAGTCGCCGGGAAATGCCCGCCACATGGCGCTTTGGCGAACCTGATAACCTCGCTTTTTTAAAAACCCCTGGAGCCACTGGATCATCTCTTGCTTGGTGATTCTGACCATTTTCTCACCTCTTTTTGAATTCAATAGTATAAGACAACGTCGGATTTTTAACTAGAATGAAAATTTATTTAAAGAACGTTTTTACTTAAAATCATTATACCACACAATATTATCTTTGTCAAATTCATTTATATTTTTCCTGTTTTATTTTGCTCTTATCAAAGTCCTCCTCGCTGTGCTCTGGCGCTTCATTGGCGGGAACGCCCAGAGGCATCAGGCATAAAACCCGATATTCCTCGGGAATATTCAAAAGATTCTTAACTTCTTTCTCGGCCTTGTCATTACCTTTGATTTGAATCCAGCCGCTGCCCAGCCCCTGTTCAGTCGCCTCAAGCCAAATATGTTCGGCGATAATAGAGCAATCTTCAACCCATTCCTTGCTTTCCTGCTCATGGCCAACCACCACGATTATGATATTGGCATTGGCCGCGTGCGTTGACCAGGGCGTGGTCTTGGATAATTTTTCTTTGGTCTGGGGGTCTTTAACGATAACCAAATCCCAAGGATAGGCGGCATTGGCCGACGGCGCATACATGGCCGCCATAATAATCTCATTTAATTTTTCTTCCGGAATATTTTCCGCCAGGTATTCTCTGACGGATCGGCGTTTTTTTATGGCTGGAATCATGGATTTAATTTTTAATTTTTAAAAAATAGTAGGTTATGCGGTTATAAATAATTTATATACTGCTTGGGGGAATATTAGCAAAATAGCAGCCAAAAATCAATTGACTTTTTAAATAAAATCTGTTATTATTGATTTTGATGTTTCTTGTTAAAAATGTCTAACTATAAAAAATTTGTCCGCGTAGCTCAGTGGATAGAGCAGTAGCCTTCTAAGCTATTGGTCGTCCCCCACCATTTGCTCTCATAAATAAAATCGCTTGCTCTTGTCCGCGTAGCTCAGTGGATAGAGCAGTAGCCTTCTAAGCTATTGGTCGTAGGTTCGATTCCTACCGCGGACGCGAACCGCAGGCGAAAAATGAGAGCAAATGGTGGGGGACCGCGGACGATATTGTGCTGGCGATTGGCGCCCGTAGCTTAGCTGGATAAAGCGTTGGCCTCCGAAGCCAAAGATCGTGCGTTCAAATCGCGCCGGGCGCATAAAAATTTATGGTGACTATAGTTTAACGGTAGAACAGCGGGTTGTGATCCCGCTAGCGAGGGTCCAACTCCCTCTAGTCACCCAAACAAACAAAAATCACCCCGATGTCACGTCGGGGTAATTTTTGTTTTGATAAAATTTCATTTCTAAACGGTCATTTTTAAATAAAAAAGAAAGGCGGGCTTGTTCAAATGCCTGCCTTTCTGATATATGAATTTGATTGTTGTTAACTCCTATTATTAGATACGCAAAAAATAGCCGGTTTATTTCAAACCGGCTATTTAATATTGATGATTTCTGATTTTAAATTCATTCTTTTTAAAATTTCCTCAATTTCAATTTTATCCTTAACAATTTGCGGTTGGCCATAATCATAAATATGAATAGGAATAATTTCTATTTTTTCTAAATTTTTATCTTTAAAATAGGCCTTGGCAATCGCGCCTTGCTGGGTTTCCCGCGACCACATCTGGTCAAAAACCAAATTGCCGAGCGAATATAAAATCGGCTTGCCCTGGTAAATTTCCGTGGTCTGGACCCAATGCGGATGATGGCCAATGACCAAATCCGCGCCCGCGTCAATTACGGCATGAGCAAAGTCCTTTTGCTGTTTATTCGGCGAGGCGATATATTCGGTTCCGGCGTGCATTTCAACGATTAAAATATCCACTTTCTTTTTAAACTCGCTCACATCTTTTTTCGCTTGCTCAATGTTCATGTTAGCGATGCCCGCCACGCTGCCAGTCGCCACATACAAATCAGCCAGATAGCCGTAGCCCAAAAAACCAAACTTAAAGCCATTGGCTTCTATAATCTTGCCTTGACGCGCTTCGGTAAAATTTTTGCCCGCGCCCACATATTCAATCTGATTTTTTGCCAATAGATCAAAAGTATCTAACATGCCATTCTGCCCCTTATCGCCAAAATGATTGTTGGCTAAGGTTATTAAATCAATGCCCGCGTCTTTTAATCCGCTTATAGCTTTCGGGTCGGCGTTGAAAGCAAATGAGCCGGTGAGCACGGTGTGGTCGCCGCCGTAAGTGAACGGCGATTCCAAATTAACGGCCGCGATATCAGCGTCCTTAAAAATTGAGGCCACATTTTTAAACGGCCAAAAAAAATCCTGATACTTAACCATTTTCTGGCCCACCACCCGCGACAGCATCACATCGCCGCCGAAAACCAAGGTGGTTTTTTTCGGCACAACAGGCGCGGGTGATAATTTATTGGTGGAGGTCGGCGCCAATTCATTTTCGCCCAAAATCTTTTCCGCGATTTTTTGAGTAGCCGCGGGCGCGTTAATAACTTTTACCGCCCAAAAAATCCCTAAAATTATGATCAGGGCCAACGCCAGCCAAAAATAAATTTTTTTATTGATTTTCATGCTACTTTAAGTCCAGAATCTAACCTATTTATAACATAAATTTAAAAAATTTAAATCCCCGTCCCGACATTCGTCGAAACGGGGAATATTTTTATTCTTTTTAACCACACCACTCCCTGGCATTCTGAAACATTTTAAGCCAAGGCGAGGCCTTTAAATCATTTTTCCAATTCTCGGACATATAATGCCACTGCCATTTTAGGAACGCGCGTTCCGGATGAGGCATCATGGCCAAATGCCGGCCATCACGCGAGCAAAGAGCGGTAATACCATCGGGCGAACCGTTGGGATTAAACGGATATTTTTCCGTTGCCATCCCACATTCGTCAACATAAACCAGCGGCGTCAAATATTCACTTTGGATGGCGTCAAGCAATTGAGCGTCTGGACAGAATAAACGCCCCTCGCCATGCGCCACCGGAATACCCAGCACCGAATTTTCCAGGCCCTTAAGCATAATGGCCGGACTGGGCAGGATTTTGACGGTTGACCAACGCGATTCAAAACGTTGAGATAAATTACGAATGAATCGCGGCTGATCCTCTTCGGCCAAACCCTTAAATGGTACCCAGCCGAGCAAAGCCATTAATTGACAGCCGTTACAAACCCCGAGCGAGAAAATATCGGGCCGTTCGTAAAAGCCGTCAAACATTTCCTTTAATCGTGAGTTGAATTTCACCACGCCGGCCCACCCCTTACCGCTGTCCAAAACATCGGCATAGGAGAAACCACCGACAAAAACCACGCCCCGGAATTGATCAAGGGTGGTCACGCCGGCAAGCAGGTCGGTCATAGTAACGTCCCAAGGTTCAAAACCGGCCGCAAAAAAAGCTGAGGTCATTTCACGGTCGCCATTACTGCCCTCCTCACGAACAATTGCCACCTTTAGTTTTTTTCCGCCAAACACGGCAAAATTGGTCGGCTGGGGCGTAAAGCTCAAAAAGTAAACTGAATTATCCCAGCCATGGCAGCGAGCCTGCTCTTTGGCCACGACTGGATTCATTTGTTCTTGTTCTAATTGGTCGCTGGTCGCTTCCCACCAATTCAGCAACTCCGAAGTTTCTCTGGCCAATAACGTATTACCATTTTGGCGAATGACCACCTTTTTTAGTAAGGTGGTTTTTCCCAAAATTGCAAAGACTAATCCTTTTTGCGCCAAAATCTGCTTAATGATTTTCTCGTTTTGGGGCAAGTATTCAATCACCCAGCCCACTTCCTCGGAAAACCATTTGGCAAACGAATTAATCCCGCTACGCAAACCGAGATTCACGCCGCAGTTTCCGGCCATGGCCATTTCCACCACCGTGGTAATCAACCCGCCATCACTGCGGTCATGCTGGGCCAGAATCAAATCCTCCTCAATCAAAGTTTGAATCGCCTTAAACGCTTCCGCCAAATATTGTTCATCCCAAACATCCGGACAATCATCGCCGATCTGACCCAAGGCCTGCGCCAAAGCCGAACCGCCCAAACAATTATGGCCACCGGATAAATCAATCAGCATTAACTTGCTTTTGCCAGGATATTTGATATCAGGCGTCACTTTTTTGGTAATATTGGGCATGGTGACATAGCCGCTCACCACTACTTGGCCCGGCGCTTTCACAATTTGGTCGTCAACTTTGGCGGCCATAGTCAAACTGTCTTTGCCGCCATCCGCGGCAATGCCCAGCTTAATCATTAAATCGCGCAAGGCCACGGCCGCATCATACATTTCCGGCCCCTCGCCTGGTTGTTTGGCGGCCCACATCCAATTGACCGAACATTTAATATCGGACAAGGAAGTGATTAACGCCGAGGCCATATTGGTCAACATTTCGGCCACGGCCATGCGCGCGCCGGCCCGGGGATTGACCAACATTTTAATCGGCTGTTCGCCAATGGCAATGGCCGCGCCGCTTTTGTCAAAATGACTTTGCGCCACGACAGCCACGTCGGCGACCGGCAATTGAAGCGGCCCGCAACATTGTTGTTGGGCAATAAGCCCAGTCACGCTGCGGTCCACTTTTCTCACCAGAAATCCTTTGGACCCGACCGAGGGCAAATGGAAAACTTTTTCCAGGGCCTCGCCAAAAGTCAGGGATTCTGGAATAACGAGCGGTTTTAAAACCCGCTTCACGCGATTGGCTGTGAAAGTTTTTTTGGGCATTTGGTCTAAAATTTTTTTCAGGTCAAGGTCAACCGGCGTGGAATCATCTTGACTGTCATAAACCGTAATTTTCCCATCACCGGTAATTTCACCCAACACTTCGCAATTGACTCGCTCACGACGGCAAATGGCTTGAAACTGCTCAAGCCAAATTGGATAAATAAGTAGCGCGTTTCTCTCCTGATACTCGGCGCTCCAAATTTCCAAAACCGACAAAGTTTTATCGCCAATGATAATTTTTCTGATATCAACACGGCCGCCGGCCGGATTGACTAATTCGGTCAACACGTTACACGGCCCGCCCGCGCCTTGGTCATGGATGCTTAAAATCGGATTCCGGTCACCCATTTCAATACAAGCGCGGATGACCCGATTCATTTTTTGTTCCATTTCGGCATTGCCGCGCTGAACCGCGTTGAAATCAAGCGCCGCTTCATTGGCGCCGGAAATCATGCTGGAAGCGGCGCCCCCGCCCACACCAATGCGATAAGCCGGACCGCCGATTTGGACAATCACCATGCCTTGGGCCGGCTCTTCTTTTTTCAAGTGGCGATGGTCAATTTGACCGACACCGCCCGTGAACATAATCGGCTTAAGCCATTCACGACGCTCACCGTTCGGCAGAGTTATGCCGAAAGTTCTGGTGAAACCCTGGATGACCGGTTCGCCGAATTCATTGCCATAACGCGACGCGCCATTGCTTTCCTCAATGAGGATTTTGCGAGGCAATGCCAAGTTGTAGGGATAATTCCAACCCGCCACTTCGCCGGGAATCGGATAATCGGCCAGATTTAAATTGCCCACGCAATAACCGGCCGTGCCCGCGATTACCAAACCGCCGCGACCGGTGGCTTGAATATCGCGAATCCGTCCGCCCGTGCCAGTTTGCGCGCCCGGTTCAGGCGCCACCCCGCTCGGGAAGTTGTGTGTCTCCGCGGTAAAGATAATATCGTAAACGCAATGCCTGAATCCAAGTTTTGAGCATGTCCCTGGTAAAGTCGGCAAAATTGTCCGAACATCGCAACCGGAAATAGCGCTGGAGTTGTCGCAAAAGGCCAACACGCTGTTGCCGGGATTGGCCTTAAGCGTTAACATGATAATTTCAAACAAGGTCTCGGACATCTTTTGGCCGTCAAAAACCATTTGGCCGCGGAAATATCCATGGCGGCAATGTTCGCTGTTAGCCTGGCCCAGTTGGAAGCATTCCACGTTGGTCGGATTGCGGCCCAAATCTTTGACGAATAGGTTGTAATAATAATTCACATCCCACTCATCCATGCCCAAACCCATTTCCCGGTTTATTCTTTGAAGCGCGCTAATGCCTCGCTCTATTAGTGGCACCTGATAAACTTGTTCCGGCGCCAATCCGGTTTCAAAATTTTCCAGCGGCCGCGGATAAACCGTTTCGGTCATCCGATCGTGATTTTCCGCGATAAATTGTTCCGCCGTCTCTTGAAGGTTGGGCGGCAAAACCAATCGCCGTGAACGCTCAAGGCGTAGAACTTTTTTCAAGCCGCAAGCGTGGCAAATAGAAACCGCGTTACTGGAAAAGGCAGTTTCAAAATTCAGCCGCGGCCCAATTTCCACAATCGGCCCGCCTAATCCCGCCCGCTCCAGAAACGGCCGTGGAGCAAAATTTTCCGGCTCAAAAGTTTCCGCCAAAAGCCATTTTAATATGGCCAACTCCTCGGCGGTAAGCGGCGAACTGGTTTCAATGTTGAAACAGTGCTCAAATCCACCATTAATTCTTCGATAAAATCTTTCCATCACTCCCTCGCTTTCTTTAAATTGGTCTTAAATTTTCAAGGTTCTTGGCCTTATCTAAACATAGGCCAACTAAAAAGTCAATCAATAAACAAAAATAGAAACGAGAATTAACTCATCTCTATTGCTGATTTTAAAAATTATTTTGAATTAATTTCTTATTAATTTTCTCTGCCTCAAATGCCGATAAACATAAGCGGCAATGGCCAAAATAATCAAAGCCGCGATGAGTAAATCAAAATTATGCAATTTTTCTCTAATCAGCGCCCAATTATTTCCCATCTTCACTCCCAGCCAAGCAAATAAAATGCTCCAAGGCAGGGCGCCGATAAAAGTATAAAAAGAAAATTTCTTAATGTCCATTTTTGCCACGCCCGCCGGAAAAGAAATATAGGTCCTGACCACCGGCAATAATCGGCCGAAAAAAACCGTGGCCTCGCCGTAATTTTTAAACCATCGGTCGGCCAAATCCAGGTCATGTTTGGAAATCAAAATATATTTGCCGTATTTATCCAAAAGCGGCCGCCCGCCTTTGTGGCCAAGCCAATAAGCCAAAAGTGAACCGGCTAAATTTCCCATGGTCCCGACAAAAACAACGGGCCAAAAGCCCATTTTTCCCGCCACCACCAAAAAACCGGAAAAGGGCATTATGACTTCCGAGGGCATGGGAATACCGGCGCTTTCCACCAGCATTAATAAAAATAATCCGGCATAGCCGGTGGCCTCAATCACCTTAACCACGATATTGGCGAGAAAGTTGATGAGAGTGAAAATCATAATTAGATGTTGGTAATTAACCTTTTTATTATAGCATATGAGATGGTAATTTATCTCAGACCGGATCCCATCTTCCAAAAAAACGAAAAAAATGCTAATATATAGCATATGAGTATCCCCACCAATCAAATAGAATGGCTGTTAGATATCTATGGCCATGATGATGGAAAGCGCGCTCCCAAAGATGTGGAAAAAATAAATCTGAGCCAGCTTATTTCCAAGCTCGGTTTTTTCTATGAAAAATTCCGAAACGCCATTGATTATAATGAGGAGCATCTGGTGCGACGCAATTCTTTAGAAAGATTTTTGCGGCGCCATATTTTATTTTTACAGGAAAAAAGGCCGCAAAAAATCAGCGAGTCGCTGATTAATGAATTCATCCGCGCCAGATATCTACCCAATGATACTCTGCCGGAAACCGTCATCAATGAAATCGCCACCACCTTAGAAAAATATCTGATTATCATCAGCTACGTGAACGGCCATAAATTAAACAGCGCCGGCCAATTAACCGATTGGCTGGTCAGCATCGGCTCATGCGAAATTGACGAACAATTGATTCCGATGGAAAAAGAAATGGCCATGGTGAATTTTATGTATTCCCATTTGGTTGATAATCTGACTTTTTTAAAAACTAACATTGAAGAAAAAGAAAAAAATCTGCAAATATATATCGCCACTCTGCGCACCCTGCTCAAGGCCGACCCCGCTACTTTGCGCTATCGGCTCTTAAAACTCTATCTGCCCAACTGGAACCGATTGGACCAAGAGGGCATTAGGGAATTTTTAGGCAATATTGACCTTATAAAAAATAAAATTGAGGCGCATCTTAGGCATCCGATCGGTTTTCAATTGGCCCATACCGCCCGCGGCCAATCCGTATTTTTTACGATTCTCAAAGAAGTGATGCAAAAAAATCAGGCGCCATTGCCGGAAATTTTCAACGACCCGGAAAAATTGGCAAAAACCGTGGAAGAGGTCTGCCTTAATAATTATCATCGCATCAGAGGCAAACTCATCGGCAGCATATCCAGGGTGATTATTTATATTCTCTTTACTAAAACAATCTTGGCTTTTATTCTTGAACTGCCTTACGACTATTTTATTGTCCAGCAAGTAAATTGGCGCGCTTTGGGCATTAATGTCGCTTTCCATCCTCTCTTAATGTTTTTCGTGGCCATGACCATACGGGTGCCGGGCGCCAAGAATACCCAAATCATCATCCAGGAGATAAAAAAAATCGTCTATGGCGAAGAAAGAAAAATTCTTTTCAAGGCCAAAAAATTAATGAAAATCGGATCGGTTAGCTACCTAATTTTTAATACGCTCTATGCCATTATGTTTGCCATTTCCTTTGGCATTGTGGTTAGCGCTTTGAAAATGCTGCATTTCAATATCTTAAGCGGTATTTTATTTATTTTCTTTTTAACCATCGTCAGCTTCTTCGGCTTCCGCCTGCGCAATTATGCCAAACAGCTTTCGGTTATTCCCCGAAAAGATAATTTCCTCAACTTTGTCGCCGATTTTTTAAGCTTGCCCATTATCCGCGTCGGCCAATTTTTCTCCACTAATTTTTCCAAAATAAATATCTTCCTTTTCATTCTGGACTTTATCATTGAAACGCCGTTTAAAATGCTGGTGGAATTCTTGGAAAAAGCGGTTTCTTTTATTAGGGAAAAGAGGGAAGAGATAGAATAGTTTTTCCTGAAATATTATTTTAATTTCACAAATTGTTTTTTGCCTCTTTGTAAAATCATTTCCTCTTTAATTTCAACTCGCAAATCAATACTGTTGATTAATTCATCATTAATTTTTATGGCGCCCTCTTTTATAAGACGGCGCATTTCGTTGTTGCTGTTGGCTAAACCGGCTAAGACAAATAAATCCAAGACGCCGATTTTACCCTTATTCAATTTATCTTTATTAATTCTTACTTCTGGAATTTCAACTGGTTTTTGGTGTTCCTGAAAAACCCGTTTGAAATTTTCTTCAGCTTCTTCCGCCGCTTTTCCGCCCAAATAAATTTTTACCGCCTCATAAGCCAATTTCATTTTTATATCGCGCGGATTAACCAGGCCCAAGGCCAGCTGGTCTTTGACTTCCAGCAAGGTCTCTTCCGAAATATCGGTTAAAATCTCAAATGAAGGCATAATCCTTTCATCGGGCCAACTCATTATTTTGCCGTACATATCGGCTGGCGAATCAACCAAAGTAATCGCATTACCCTCGGACTTGCCCATTTTTTTGCCGGTTGGGTCTTCAAGAAGTTTCATGGTAAGGACAAATTTTTCTTTATTTTTCATTTTCTTCATCAGGGTGCGGCCGGCCAGCATATTAAAGGTCTGGTCATTGCCGCCAATTTCCATATCCACATCCATGGTCACACAGTCATAGGCCTGAAAAATCGGATACAAAAATTCATGGACATGGATTTCTTTGCCCGCTTTAATTCTCTCCTGAAACATATCTCTTTCCAATAATCGGGAAACGGTAAAATAAGAAGCGAGTTCCAACATATCGGCCGGCTTCAGTTTATTGGTCCATTTTTCATTATGCAAAAAACGGATATTGGATTTAGTGGTGTCCAAAATCTTGCCAATCAATTTTTTGTAATCTTTAGCATTATTTAAAACCTGCTCTCGGCTTAGTGGCTGTCGGGTAGACAATTTATCGGTGGGATCGCCAATAGTCGCGGTGAAATCGCCGATTAAAACAATCACTTCGTGCCCCAGGTCCTGAAATTGCCGCAACTTTCTCAAGACCACCCCATGGCCGAGATGAAGCTGGCCCGTGGGGTCAATGCCATTATAAATCCGCAATTTCTTGCCAGACATTAAGACATTTTTAAGCGACTCTTTGTCGGGATACACATTTTCCACGCCGCGAGTTAAAACTTTTTCAATTTGTTTTTCGTCGGTGATTATTTTTGACATAAATATAAATTAATTTATTTTAAATTATTTAATTGCTGATTTAATTTTTCTAATTTATCTTTGGTGATTTTCATTTTTTCTGTTTCGCCATTTATCACTGCTTTAGGGGCGCGACTGGCAAAATTTTTGTCGTCCAATTTTAATTCAAGGCCTTTAATGTATTTTCCCGCTTCGGTTATTTCTTTTTGTAATCTTTTTTTCTCGGCTTCCATGTCAACTATGCCGGCCAGAGAAATATAAATTTCTATTCCGCCGACAACCGCGCCAATGCTATTTTCCGGTTTGGACCCCGACGTTACGTCAAGGCGACCCGTCCCTACTTCTATATTACAACGCGCCAATTTTTTAATAATTTCTTTTTGGCTTTCAATTAATTTCTTATTTTCTTGGCTAATGATCGTCGCGCTGATAAATTTTGCCGGTTCAATTTTGTATTCACTTTTTAGATTTCTGATGGATGAAATCATTTCCTTAATCAAATTAAAATTATTTTCGGCCTCTGATTTTTTATTTTTTTTCGCCTCGGGCCAATTTGAAACCATTAAAAAACTATTATCCAAATTTTTCCAAATCTCTTCGGTGATAAATGGACAAAATGGATGCCATAACTTTAAAACATTTTGCAAAGCATATAACAATATCTCATCTTTATTGCCCTCAATTTTGGCAATTTCAAGATACCAATCGGCAAAATCGCTCCAAGTAAATTCATAAAGAATATCACTGGCCATGGAAAAATTATATTTATCCATCTCTGGCGTGGCCGAATTTATAACCGAATTTAATTTAGCCAATATCCATCTATCGGCTAGGGTTTTTGCTTTCGGCGGTTTTTCAATTAATTTTATTTTCTCCACCGACGACAAAATATAGCGGGAAATGTTCCATAATTTATTGACAAAATTTCTCGCCCCTTCAACTTTCTCTTCATAAAATCTTGAATCGTTGCCCGGCGCCATGCCTTTCAATAAACTCAAACGCAGGGCGTCCGTGCCATATTTTTCTATAATCCGTAAAGGATCTAAGCCATTGCCCAGCGACTTAGAAAATTTCTTGCCATTTTTATCGCGCAATATGCCATGGATATAAACATCTTTAAAAGGAATATCGTCTAAGGCATAAGTGGTCAGCAAAATCATTCTCGCCATCCAGAAAAATAAAATTTCATAGCCCATCTGCATCCAAGTCGTGGGATGATATTTTTTCAAGTCCTTGGTTTTATCCGGCCAACCAAGCGTGGAAAATGTCCAAGCGCCCGAGGAAAACCAAGTATCAAGCGTGTCTTCATCTTGTGTCCAGTCCCCGCCTTTTGGTTTTGTATCGCTTACAATAATTTCGTCGCCGCGATACCAAATCGGAATGCGATGTCCCCACCAAATCTGGCGGGAAATACACCAATCGCGCAAATTATCAATCCAATGCAGATAAATATTATGGAATCTTTCGGGCGTAATCGTAATTTTTTTTTCTGGGTCGCCCTTATGGCCAATTGTAACCGCTTCACGCATTAAATCTTTCAAGCATTTATTTCGTCCGGGAATAATTTTATTTACATCAATAAACCATTGCTCCATGGGCAGGGCCTCCACCACATCGCCAAAACGATCCGAGGTGCCGACATTGTGGTCAACTTCTTCTTCGCTGATATATAAATCATTTTTTTTAAGCCACTTTACAAATTTTTCCCGCGCCTCTAAAATTGTTAAGCCCTGATATGCCGAACCCGCCTCTTCTGTCATGCGGCCGTCCGCGCCAATCACTTGAACTAAGCCAATGTCTTTATTTTTCAAATACATTTCATAATCAATGGCGCTATGGGCCGGCGTCACGCCGACCGCGCCCGTGCCATAATTTATATCAACCGCCTCATCGGCAATTATCGTAATCACTAATGGCTTTTTGGCGCCCGCTTCGCCGCGAGGCGAGCCGACGTCAACCGTAAATTTTTGGCCGATATATTCTTTATATCTTTCGTCATTTGGATTAACGGCCACGGCTGTATCGCCCAATTTTGTTTCCGGTCTGGTCGTGGCAATCGGAATCGGAAAATCTTTGGCGTATTTGAAAGTATGGACAACGGTTTTCTGGTCAACATAAACCAATTCGTCATCCGAGCAAGTTGACTGGCCTTTGACCGACCAATTAATCACCCGATAGCCCCTGTAGATTAAACCATCTTCATACATTCGCTTAAATAATTCATTGACCGCCTTTGACCTCGGCTCGTCAAAAGTATAGGCCAAGCGCGACCAATCGCAACTGGTGCCCATTTTTTTAATCTGGCTTAAAATCACGGCCTTGGAATTTTCCGCGTACTCGCGAACTTTTTCAAGTAATTTTTCCCGCCCCAAGTCCTGACGAGGATTTTTAATACCTTGCTTTTTCAAATCATCTTCCACTCTGGCTTGCGTCGCCACGGCCGCGTGGTCCGTGCCGGGAACAAGCAAGACGCGTTTGCCTTTCATCCTTTGATATCTAACGGCGGCATCGATTATCGACTGTTCCAGGGCATGGCCAAGATGAAGAATGCCGGTCACATTTGGCGGCGGCATGGACACCACAAATTTATCCGGCCGTTTACCGGGCAGATTATCCGGATTAAAAAATCCCGAGTCCTCCCATTTCTTATAAATAGCGTCTTCTACTTCGGCGGCGTTATAGGTTTTCGCTAATTCAATTTTTGGCATAAAAAATATTTGATTTAATGTCTTAATTCTAATCAATTTGAAAATAATTTTCAAGTTCTTGCTATTTGACAAAAAACATCAAAAACGATAGAGTTGGAGCACTTACATCAGTAATGCTCTTTTTATAAAGAGTTAAAAAAAATAGGAGGTCTAAAAAACATGGGAGAGAAAGCGGTTCGAGTCGAAGTAATAATCGGCAGCGAATCGGACAGAAAAAAAATCCAGCCCTGTCTGGATATCTTATCGAAGCTCGGGATTCCCTGGGCTTTAACTATTGTGTCCTGTCACCGTCACACAGATCAATTGGATCGCCATATTACGGAACTGATCGGCGGTGGGGTGAAATTCATCATCGCGGCCGCAGGTATGGCGGCGGATCTTCCCGGATTTCTGACTGCCAAAGTCAAGGGTCACGGCATTTTGGTTATCGGTGTTGCGCTATCAAGCGCCAATTTTCCCGATGCCATGGACGCCCTACTCAATATCGTGCGGATGCCACCCGGCGTACCCCTGGTTTGCGCGGGCATTGATGAAGCCGGCGCAAAAAACGCAGCGCTGTTTGTGGCCGAGGCCTGTGCGGCGCTTAAGGGCCAATTCGGCCCCAACGAACGAGAATTATCTTTATTCTACAAAAAAATGCAAGCCGAAAAGCCGGTAAGCATTCGTTGCGAACGCGGCGGCGCTGAATTAAATACCGAAACCCTAGAAACGTGGCATGCACCCCGAAATTAGGACGCCCATAAAGGAATACATTTAGTGAAGTAGAATTGAAAATTGAATTCTAAATCCGAAAGGAGAACTAATAATGAACGACGTCTTAATGGACATCTCTCTACCGGGCATAAAATGCATCAGAGGCAAGGTTAGGAATAATTTTGACCTCATAAACAGACATCGATTAATCGTGGCCACGGATCGCCTTTCCGCTTTTGATGTGGTCATGGCAGACCCAATTCCCCATAAGGGCATGGTCCTGACGCAACTCTCCGCGTTTTGGTTTGAAAAAATCAAGGAGTCATTCCCCTGGTTGCCGACACATTTCATTACCGCGGATTGGCAGGAAATTATCGAGCTTCATCCGGAAATTAAAGACGCCGGCGAGGACTTGGACGGCCGAAGTATGCTGGTCCATCACGCCCAACGAGTTTTGCCCGTTGAGGCCATTGTCCGTGGCTATCTTTACGGCTCCGGCTGGAAGGACTATCTGAAAAGCGGCGAAGTGTGCGGCATCAAATTGCCTGCGGGTATGAAGATGGCCGACTTAATGCCCTTTACCGCATTCACGCCTTCCACCAAAGCCGAGCAAGGCGAACACGACCAAAACATTCGCCCTGAAGACATGCAACTTGGTGCCAATGAGAAACAAGTCGTCACGGCGATTTCCATTCTACTTTATACTTGGGCCAATGCGTTCGCCCAAGCACGCGGCATAATCATCGCCGATACCAAATTCGAATTCGGCACTTTCCCCGACGGCATTTACCTAATTGATGAGGTCCTAACGCCCGATTCTTCCCGTTTCTGGCCCAAGGACCAATATCAGCCGGGCGATGAACAACCCAGCTTTGACAAACAATTTGTCCGTGATTACCTGGAAAAGTTGGTTCAAGCCGGTCAGTGGGATAAAAAATCCCCGGCGCCGCGCCTGCCACAGGAGATCATTGACGGCACGAGCAGACGTTATCTGCAAGCTCTGGAAATACTTACTGGAAAAGGACTTGATAAAGACACGCCTTTTTGCAATGTTTGCGGTGGCATCACTGTACGTATGGGCACCTGCTACAAATGCCTCTTTTGCGGCAACTCCATGAGTTGCTCATAAGCTCATTAATTCACTAAATAAAAATCCAAGCCATCCAACAAAACGGATGGCTTTTAAACTTCAGCGGATAAAACGTGGAATCGGCAAATGGGCCAGACAATTGACACTAATTGAAATTTAATATAAGATACTCTATTGGATTCATTTTAATTTTATAATCTCAAAAATATTTCTTATGGCTTTAACAGCAATCCAACAGACATTTGAGCTGATTAAAAAAAGCAGAGACATTCTTATTATTTTTAAAAAGGACTGGACCGGCGATGCCTTAGCCAGTTCTTTGGCCTTGGCCAATATTTTAAAAAAATCAGATAAGCAAGTTGATATTGTCTGCCAGGATTTCAAGCCAAGCGCCGCTCTTTCTTTTTTGCCGTTGCCGTTAATTCTTACCGGCCTGCAAAACCTCCAAAAATTTATCATCAGCATCAAGACGACCGATACTCAAATAGGTGAATTTTTTTATGCTCGCGACAAGGAAAGATTAAATATTTACCTTACTCCCCAAGAAGGCCAATTTAATGACCGCGACATTTCCACCTCTACTTCGGATTATAAATATGACTTGATTTTTATTATTAATTCTCCGGATTTAGAATCATTGGGCGAGGTCTATGACCGTCATCCGGAATTTTTTTATAAAACCGCGAAAATTAATATTGATAATTCAGGCCGGAATGAATATTTCGGCAATATTGATTTGGTTAATTTAACCGCCAGCGCCACGGCCGAGATAATTTACGACCTGATAAAAAATATTGAGGAAAAATTAATTGATGAAGACGTGGCGACTTATCTTTTGGCCGGGATAATTCTGGCCACCAAGAATTTCAAGACGTCGAATGTCACGCCGCAAACCTTAAGCATTGCCAGCTTGCTTGTGGCTAAGGGCGGACGGCGCGAACAAATTGTTCAAAATTTATATCAAAACCGATTTTTATCTACTTTAAAATTGTGGGGGCGGGTTCTAACACGGCTTAATCGTGACTTAGGCGGACGGCTGGTCTGGTCGGTAATTTCCGCCTCTGATTTTTTAGAAACCTCAACCGCGCCGGCCGAGCTAATTGATGTAATTGACGAGCTAATCGTCTCCATGCCCAAAACCGAAGTCGTCGCCTTAATTTATGAAATTAAGGAGGTGAATGGCGCAAAAATAAAATGCCTGCTTTATTCGGCGAAAAATAATCTTGATTCCCTTTTTATGGCTAAAAAATTCAATCCGGAAGGTAATAAAGAATTAGCCAAATTTTCCTTATCCGATACCAATTTAGCCCAAGCCGAGCAAATTATAATCCAAGAAATTAAAGGCAAACTTAATCTTGAAAATTAAAAAAAAGTGATTTATACTGGATAGAGGTAATGTCGCTCGGGCCAGTAGCTCCCGCCTCGACTCGCGGAGTCGACGCGAGGCGGGAAGCGACTGGTTTGTTAAAAAATAATAATAAAGAAAAAAAAATTATGTCTAAACCGGCAAAAAAACCGTCTTCTTTAAAAGTTAAAATAAAAGAAGTAAGGTAGGTTTTGTTCTTTTAAAATATTAGTGCTATAATGAACTAATGATTTATTGTTTTATTAAAGTAATTTAAAGGTTCAATTATGGCGCGTTTTAAAGATAGAGAAAAAGCTTTAGCTCTCAGAAAACAAGAAATGAGCTATAGTCAAATAAAGAAAATCTTGGGAGTAAGTAAAAGTACTTTGAGTCTTTGGCTTAGGGATTATCCCCTTTCTAAACAAAGAATAAGAGAACTTAGAGATTGCAACGAACAAAGAATTGAACGATATCGAGAAACAAGACGCAAAACAAGAGAAAAAAGATTAAAAGAAACTTACGACATTCAAAAAAAATTATTGTTACCATTAACAAAAAGAGAGCTTTTTATTGCGGGTTTGTTTCTTTATTTGGGTGAAGGTACAAAATATCGAATTTTTGGATTATCCGTTTCTAACACAGATCCTTCTGTAATCAAATTTTTCATCTACTGGCTTAATAAAATTTTATCTGTTCCAAAAGAAAAAATAAACGTACAATTACAGTTATATAATGATATGGACATACAGAAAGAAATTAATTACTGGTCAACAATATTAAAAATTCCGTTAAAACAATTTAGCAAACCATACATCAAAGAAACTTCGAGCAAAAGAATAAATCATAAAGGAAGCTTTGGTCATGGCACTTGCAATGTGCGAATTAATGACGTTAGACTTGGAGAAAAAATAATTATGAGCATAAAAACAATAAGCGATAAATATCAGTAAATTTTGTGGGCGTGTAGCTCAGTGGTAGTAGCACAAACCTTATAAGTTTGGGGTCGCAGGTTCGATCCCTGCCACGCCCACCATATAAAAATTTGGGCACTTGGCGCAGTGGTTAGCGCGTTGCTTCGACATAACAGGGGTCGATGGTTCGAATCCATCTATGCGCATTGAAAAATTAATAAGGACGGCTAGCTCAGTTGGTTAGAGCGTCTCGTTGACATCGAGGAGGGTCGCGAAGCGACGGGCAGAAGCGAGGCGAAGACGAGCGTAGATGAATGCGAGCAAGTGCGAGCATTCAGCTCTGCCCGGGAACACAAGTTCAATTCTCATAAAACAATAAGGACATTTAGCTCAGTTGGTTAGAGCGTCTCGTTGACGTCGAGAAGGTCAGTGGTTCGAATCCACTAATGTCCACCCTGAAAATCTCTTTAAAAATTAGGGTGCATTGCGCCCTGATTTTTGTTAAAATGAATATATGAAAGAAATTGAGCAAAAATTAATCAATTGGCAAGAAGCTGTCCTAAAACAGCCGGCTTTTAATTTTATTAAAAAAATAATTAAACAATTTCCCGAAGCCAATATTTATTTGGTCGGCGGCGCGGTAAGGGATATTATCCTTGAAAGAGAAACAAAAGATTTTGACTTTGTGGTCGGAAAAATAGAAGCGAAAGACATAGAAAAATTTTTAGCCAAAGAAGGAAAAATAAATTTGGTCGGCAAAAGTTTTGGGGTGTTTAAATTCGTTCCCGACCCCCTCCTTCACCTCCCCCTTAATAAGGGGGAGGGGGGTGGGGGTTTAGATCCCATTGACATTGCCCTGCCCCGCACCGAGCACGCGAGTATGACCGGCGGTTATCGCGACTTTGAAATTCAAAGCGACAAAAATTTGCCGATTGAAGAGGACTTGGGCCGGCGCGATTTCACCATCAATGCTCTGGCTTGGGACATTAAAAATCAAAAATTAATTGATGAATTCGGCGGGATAAAAGATTTAGAAAATAAAATTATCAAAGCCATTGGCCAGCCCGAGCAAAGATTCCAAGAGGACTATACGAGAATGTTAAGGGCCATTAGATTTTCCTGCCAGCTTAATTTTGAAATAGAAAACAAAACCTTATCCACCATCAAAAAAAAGGCGGAAGAAATCAGATCAATACCGAAAGAAAGAATCAATGAAGAATTGACGAAAATCATTATGTCCGATAACGCCGAAACCGGATTGCGTTCAATGCAAAAAATCGGCTTGATTAAAATTTTAATTCCGGAACTGGAAGAAGGCGTGGGCGTAGGGCAAAACAAGGAACACATTTATGAGGTGTTTGAGCACAATATCCGCTCTCTCGGCGCGGCGGCCCAAAAAAAATTCAAACTGGAAATTCGGCTGGCCGCCTTATTTCATGATATCGGCAAACCAATGGCCAAAGAAGGCGACGGTCCTAATTCTACTTTTTATAATCATGACCAAATGGGCGCTAAGATGACCAAGGAAATCTTAAAACACTTGAATTATCCAAATGATATTATAAAAAAAGTCACTCATTTGGTGCGTTATCATATGTTTTATTATGCCTTGGATACGGTGAGCGACGCCGGCGTCAGGCGCTTGCTTAATCGGCTCGGCCAAGAAAATATTGAGGACTTTATTAATGTCAGAATCTGCGACCGCTTGGGCATGGGCCGGCCTAAGGCCAAACCGTGGAAATTAATTGAGCTGGAAAAACGATTCAAAGAAGTGGTCCTGGAACCGATTACGCCGAAAATGTTAAAGATTAACGGCCGGGAAATAATGGCCAGCCAAAAATTAAAACCCGGCCCAAAAATCGGCTTGCTCTTGAACGCTATTTTAGGAGAAATTTTAGAAAACCCCGAAAAAAACGATAAAGAATATTTATTAAAAAGAGTTGAAGAATTGAATGAATTTTCGGATGAAAAGCTAAAATCAATGCATCCGGATATTAAATTTTATGAAGAAGAAAGAAAACGGCTCCTTCATCAAAAAAATAAAAGTTAATCTTGAAAACCGGGGCCAGCGGCTTGATAAATTTTTAGCCGAGAAACTGCCCGATTTATCGCGGTCGCAAATCAAAAAACTCATTAAAAATGAGATAATTTCAGTTAATGGCAAAAAATCTTCGGTGCATCAATTTTTAAAAGAAGGGAATATTATTGAAATTTCAAATGACAAATTACCAATATCCAAAAAATCAGAAAAATATATCATTAAGGCAACCGCTCAACCGCTCGCCGAACCAAAAATTATTGCCGAGGAAAATGATTTTTTAATAATGGAAAAACCGGCCGGACTGCTGGTCCATCCCACCGAAAGAAACGAAACCGATACTTTGGTGGACTGGCTCATTGACAAATTTCCCAAACTCAAAAAAATCGGCGAAAATCCAGAGCGCCCCGCCCTGGTCCACCGCTTAGACAAAGATGTTTCCGGCTTAATGATTATTCCCAAGACCCAAGAGGCCTTTGATTATTTTAAACGGCAATTCAAAGAGCATAATATCATCAAAAAATATATCGGGCTGGTTTACGGGGAAATCAAAAGGGACGAGGCGGAAATAAATTTTGCCATTGGCCGGTCGGACAATAAAAAAGGATTGTTCGTGGCTCGCCCCAAGAGCAAAAAAGAACAATGGGACGATAAAGCCAAAAAAGCCATTACCAATTTCATGGTCCTTAAAAAATTCAAAAATTATACGCTGCTGGAAATCCAAATCCTCACGGGCCGCACCCATCAAATCCGCGTCCATCTGCTGGCTTATGGCCACCCGATTGTCGGTGATAGATTATACTTTCTTAAAAAATTAAAACCGAAAATTAATCTGGAAAGAATTTTCTTACACGCCTATCATTTATCTTTTATGGGGCCGGACAATAGGCCTTATGAATTTAACAGCAAACTGCCCGATAATTTAGAATCAATATTAACGGCTCTGAAATAACAGTGTCGGTCCTTTAAACTTTTCAAAACTTGCCAAGGGCATATAATTCTGCTAAAATTGATTCAGGTTTCTATTTTAAAAATTACGACTAACCATTATGGGCTTACCCAGCAAGAAAAGGACAAAAACATCCAAAAGGCAAAGGGCGTCGCATTTTGCCCTTAAAGCCGTCAAATTAAATGAATGCCCCCACTGCCATAAGCCGGTTTTGCCATACCATGCCTGCGAATTTTGCGGCTACTATAAAGGCCGGCAAATTATTACCATAAAAATAAAGAAAAAAACCGAAAAGCAAAGAGCGCAGGCAAGAAAACAAGACGCCAGAGAAAAGGAAGCGCCAAAAAACAAATAAGAGTATGTCCAATCGGCATTTAGCCAGAACCATCGCCGTTCAAACATTATACCAATGGGATTTCAACGGCCAAAAAGACAATGTCTATGACATTTTAGAGCATAATCGCCAAGAATTTGCCCCGGAATTTGACGATGGCGGTTTTATCAAGCACCTGATTGAGGGGGTGATTAACAATAAAAAAGAGGTTGACGATTATATCGTTAAGTTTGCCCCGGAATGGCCCTTGGAACAAATCACTATTGTTGACCGCAATATTCTTCGTCTGGGCACCTATGAATTAAAATTTGATGAAGACATTCCCGCCAAGGTGGCAATTAATGAGTCCATTGAATTAGCCAAAACCTTCGGCGGCGAGTCATCCGGCAAATTTGTTAACGGCGTGCTCGGCGCCATTTATAAAGAAATTGGAGAAAAAAAAGTTGACCATAAAGACCGTTAAATCCGGGACGGAAAAAAGCCCGGAAAACCCAGAGCATGAGACGGAAACCAATGATAATTTAACCGAAAAATAATTGAAGCCATGAAAGATATTGCCAAATTAGAAAAAATTTTAAAGGTAAAATTTAAAAATAAGGACTTACTGATTCAAGCCGTGGTCCATCGCTCCTATTTAAACGAGCATCCTGAATTTAAATTAGACCATAACGAACGACTGGAATTTTTGGGCGATGCGATTTTAGAAATGGTGGTGACCGATCATCTTTATAAGCATTATCCTAATCCGGAAGGCGAGCTGACCAATTGGCGCGCGAGCTTGGTCAATAGTATTACCCTGGCTAATATTGCCGAGCAATTGGACATTGAGCCGTTTCTTTATTTAAGCCGGGGCGAGGCCAAGGACAGTAACGCCAAAAGCCGGCAATACATCCTGGCCAATGCCATGGAATCAATTATCGGCGCGATTTATCTTGATTTGGGCTTAATCGCGGTAAAAAAATTTATTGAAAAAAATATTATCAGCAAATTGAAAGATATTCTGGCCAAAAAACTCTATATTGATCCAAAAAGTTATTTTCAAGAAGCGGCTCAAGAAAAATTAAGCATCACCCCAATCTACAAAGTCCTCAAATCGTCCGGCCCGGACCACGCAAAAATTTTTGAAATCGGCGCTTATCTGGAAAAAGAATTGGTCGCCACGGGCAAGGGCACAAGCAAGCAGGAAGCGCAAACAGAAGCGGCAAAAAACGCGCTCGCCCAAAAAAATTGGCAAATTAAATAGCGGCTAAAAAATTTAAATAAAAATCCTATGCTTATTGATAATTTCCTCAAAGAGGCGGTCAAACAAAAGGCCTCTGATTTCCATTTGGTGGCTGATATGCCACCCCATATCCGCGTTAATGGCGACTTAAGGCCATTAAACAAAAAACCAATCGGCGCCAAAGAAATAGAGGCCCTGATAAAAGAATGCCTGACCGACAATTTATTTAAAAAATTTGTCATTGAAAGAGAGCTGGATTTCGCCCATGAAACCCCTGATGGTTCCCGCTTCCGTATAAACATCCACTGGGAAAAAGGCAATGTCGGTTTGGCCGCCAGAACCATTCCTTCGCAAGTGCCAAGCATGAAGGAAATCGGCATGTCGGAAGTGGTTTATGATCTTTGCAATCTTGACCGCGGCCTGATTTTAGTGACCGGGCCAACGGGTTGCGGTAAGTCCACTTCCTTGGCCGCGATGATTGATTTTATAAATAAAACCAAGGGCGTTAACATTATCACCCTGGAAGATCCGATTGAGTTCGTTTTCAAGCCGATAAAAAGCATCGTCAGACAAAGACAATTAGGCACCGACATCCTGTCTTTTCAAAACGGCCTGGTCCATGTTCTGCGCCAAGACCCGAATGTGATCATGGTCGGCGAAATGAGAAATTTAGAAACCATTGCGACGACCATTACTCTGGCGGAAACCGGGCATTTGGTCTTTGCCACCCTGCATACTTACAGCGCGGCGCAAACCATTGACCGTATTATAGACATCTTCCCGCCCTATCAGCAAAATCAAGTGCGCATGCAAATATCACTGACCCTTAAAGGCATTATCTCGCAAAAATTACTCCATAGCACTGACGGCAAAAGAGTCGCCGCCAGAGAAATATTAATCAACACTCCGGCTATTTCCAACTTGATTCGAGAAAATAAAATCGCCCAAATCAAATCCACGATGCAGACCAGCGCCAAGGAAAAAATGATTACCATGGATGTTGCCATTAAAAAATTATATGAGGAAGGCGTTATTGCCCGCGAAATCATGGAAGCCAATATCTCGCCTTTTGATAAAATCGCCTATTAGATTATAAATAAAAAAATCAACCCCGCCTCTCGCGAAAAGTAGGGTTGATTTTTTTATAATTTTATGATAATCTTAAATTTGTTTAAAACTGAATTAGGCGTTTTAAGCACCCGTAGCTCAACTGGATAGAGTACTTGGCTTCGGACCAAGGGGTTGCAGGTTCGAATCCTGCCGGGTGCGATATTAACACTTAACACTTAACACTTAACCATTAACCGTTAACTTAAAACTTATTGTTAATTGTCAACTGTCAAAAGTTAATTGTTATCGTGGGACGTTAGCTCAGTTGGTAGAGCAGATCCCTCTTAAGGATATGGTCGCAGGTTCGAATCCTGCACGTCCCACTTATTTAAAACCCCCTGATTAATCAGGGGGTTTTAAATAAGTGGTGCCTTTTGGTTAAAATCCGAACTTTTTTTGACGAAAATCCGGACTGCAAATTCTGACGCTCCGCCCCGCCGCCCGCCTCCGCT
>JBAZQS010000030.1:0-10323 GCA_041645075.1 Patescibacteria group bacterium
CCCGCCCACCGACCAAAGGGGGCGCCCCTTTGGAATCCTCTTTTGATCAGGGTTCGCTTTTGCCTTTTTCGCCTGTTGGCGAATCGGCAAAAGCTCACAAATTAAATCATAAACTTCCGCCTCATCCTCGCGGATTACCGCGAGGTATTCGGCGGAATCTCAAAATAAAAATATGAGCATAATAGACAATCATTTGGCGGACTTTAATAAGGCCATAGAACATTTGATTGAGGGCCTAGCCGCTTTAAAAACCGGCCGAGCCAATCCCGCGATTTTAGACGGCGTTATGGTAAACGTTTATGAAACGAAAATGCCGCTTAATCAAGTCGCGTCTATCAACGTGCCCGAAGTCAGGTGCATTGTGGTTCAGGCCTGGGATAAAAATATAAATAAAGAAATTGAAAAAGCCATCAGTGAATCGGGCTTGGGTTTGAATCCGGTCAATGAAGGCGATAAGATTAGAATCACCCTCCCTTTAATGACCGAAGAAACGCGCCAAGAAATTGTTAAAGTTCTCCATCATAAATTGGAAGAGGCGCGCATTGCCGTCAGAAATGTTCGCGAGCACATTAAAGAGGAAATTTTAGCGGCCGAGAAAAATAAGGAATTCGGCGAAGATGAAAAATACCGGCTGATTGAGGAGTTAGATAAAAAAACCGGCGAGTATAATGATAAGATTAAAAAAATCGGGGATGATCGGGAAAGGGAGATAATGACGGTGTAAAAAAATTAAAAATTAAAAATTAAAAATTTACCAAAGTAATGTTATTAACAATTATTATATTTATAATTATTCTGTCCATTTTAGTTTTTGCCCATGAATTTGGGCATTTTTGGACGGCGCGAAAATTCGGCGTCAAGGTTGAGGAGTTTGGTTTTGGCTTGCCGCCGAGAATTTTCGGCATTAGGAAATTTAATCAAGACCAAATTGAAAAAATGGCCGAGAAAGAAACCGTAACCACTGAAACAACGGAAGAACAGATTACCGATTCGGCCATAATAATTAAAGAAAAAATTACTGATAGAATTCAGGAAGTTGACAAAGTAGTGTCAAAAAATAAATGGGAGATGGTTTGGGGGTCGAAAGAAGCCGAGCCCTGGAGCCCGACCATTTATTCGCTTAATTGGATTCCGGTCGGCGGTTTTGTCAAGATAAGAGGCGAAAGTGGAGAATATCGCGACCGCCAAGATAGTTTTGCCAATAAAGCCATCTGGAAAAAATTAATTATTTTAGCCGCCGGCGTGACCATGAATGTAATTTTGTGCGCCGTCCTTTTAATGATTGGTTTTGGTTTGGGCTTACCCGCGGTTGTCGGGGAGCAAACCAAAGGCCAGATAATTTCTCAAGCCAAGATACAAATAGTGGAGGTCTTGGCGGAGTCGCCGGCCCAAGCCGCGGGCATCAAGGCGGGGGATACGATTTTATCGGCGGATGATAATAAATTTACCGGCATAGAAGCCCTGCGCGATTATTTAAATAATAAAATTGGCCAAAAAATAAAATTTAATTTAAAAAGGGGCAAAAATGAAATAATTAAAGAAGTAGAGGTTAAAAAGTATGGCGATAATATCGGCATTGGCGTCGGCTTGGCGGAAACCGCGATTGTTCGTTATCCGTGGTATCTGGCGATTTGGCAGGGGATTAAAATGACTTATGTTTGGCTGATTATGATTGTCGTGGGATTTGCGACGATTATTAGGAATTTATTTGTCGGGGCGCCGGTCGGCGTCGAAGTGGCCGGACCAGTGGGCATTGCCGCTTTGACTGGCCAGATGGCCCGAATGGGCTTTATTTATGTTCTGCAATTTACGGCCTTGCTTTCCCTGAATTTGGCGATTATCAATATTTTGCCGTTTCCGGCTTTGGACGGTGGCCGGATTTTATTTTTAATCATTGAAAAAATCAGGCGGAAAGCGGTTAAACAGCAATTAGAAAATCTGATTCACAATCTGGGTTTTATGCTGTTAATGGTTTTGATAATATTTATCACTTATCGGGATGTTGTTAAATATGGCGCAAAAATTTTGGGGGCGATGAAAGGATTGGTTGGCTTATGAAAATTTTAATCCCTCAAAATTTAAATGGGATTAATATTATGCGCCAGAGCGGTTATGGCCTGATTAATACCCGAACGGGCCAGCAAAGTTTTGTCCGGCATTTAGCGCGTAATGATTATCCGCGTTTTCATGTTTATATTGAAGGGCAATATATCAATCTTCATTTAGACCAAAAAAAAGCGAGTTATGAGGGCTATACGGCGCACAGCGGAGAATATGACGGGGAAATAGTGGAACAAGAGGGGGAGAGAATAAAAAATATTATTAATAATTTATCACGGCAAAATCAAAATAATAATCAGCCGGCGGAAAACAATAAAGGATTTTGGCATAAATTTTTTGGCGGTTAGTCATTAATTGGATAAAATTATTTTACGCAACTCCCTCTCCAATGGGGGAGTTGTGAATTTTGACATTAAACCCAAAAAATGAGAAAATATATACATTAAATATAACTTCATAAAAAGTTATGAAACAATCAAAACTCTTTACCAAGACCTTGAAAAATCCACCCAAAGATGAAGTGAGCATTAATGCTCAATTATTAACGCAAGCGGGGTTTATTGATAAATTGACCGCTGGTGTTTATACTTATCTGCCGCTCGGACTTATGGTTTTAAATAAAATAAAGCAGATTGTGCGGGAGGAAATGAATGCCATTGACGGGCAGGAAATTTTAATGCCCGCCCTGCATCCTAAAGAGGTCTGGCAAAAAACCGGCCGCTGGGAAAATCCGGGTCGGGAGGTCATGTTTCAAATTGAGGGGCGGGGCGGCAAAGAATATGGCTTGGGCTGGACGCATGAGGAAATTATTACGCCCTTGGCTAAGAAATTTATTTCTTCTTACCGGGATTTGCCCGTTTATTTGTATCAGATTCAAGACAAATTTAGGAACGAACCGAGAGTTAAATCTGGCTTATTGCGCGGCCTTGAATTTTCCATGAAAGACCTGTACAGTTTTCATGCTGATGAAAAGGACTTAGAAAATTATTATCAGCGCGCTTTAGAGGCCTATCAAAAGATTTTTAAACGTTGTGGCCTGGCTTCATTAGTCACCGAGGCCTCGGGCGGTTCATTTTCTAAATATTCCCATGAGTTTCAGGTCTTGACCAAATACGGCGAGGACACGATTTATTATTGCCGAAAATGCGGCTACGCCCAGAATAAAGAAATCGCTGAATATCAGGTGGGCGACAAGTGCCCCAAATGTGGCGAGGAAATGAAAGAAGGCAAAGCGATTGAAGTGGGCAATATTTTTCAATTAAAAACCAAATATTCCGAGCCGTTTAAGTTGACTTATACTAATGAAGCCGGAAAAATTAAAACAGTTGTCATGGGCTGTTATGGCATCGGGCCGAGCCGCGTTATGGGCTCAATTGTGGAAATTTATCATGACGACAAGGGCATGATTTGGCCCGAATCGGTGGCGCCGTTTAAAGTCCATTTGCTTTCCCTTAAACAAAACGACAAGGCGGATATAATTTATGAAGAATTAAGAAAAAATGACATTGAAGTTTTATATGACGATCGGGACGTATCGGCCGGTGAAAAATTTGCCGACGCCGATTTAATCGGCCTGCCTTATCGCTTGGTGGTGAGCGGCAAAACGGGTGACAGAATTGAAATCAAAAAGCGAGATGAGGTAAAGACGCAATTAACGGGCTTGGCCGAGTTGATTAAAATATTAAGTTAGCCCACAAAAGTTATGTTTAAGCGACTGGCGAGCAAATTCAAAAAAAATTTGGGCATTGATTTGGGGACGACTAAGACCTTAATTTTTCAACAGGATCGGGGAATCGTGATCAGCGAGTCGTCGGTGGTGGCGATTAATAATCGGACCGACCAGATTTTGGCCGTGGGCGATGAAGCCAGAAAAATGCTGGGGAAAACGCCGCCGCATATTTTGGCGGCCATGCCTTTGGAACATGGGGTAATTTCCGATTTTGAAGTCGCGGAAAAAATGCTCAAGTATTTTATTGACCGGGTGCAGGCCGACAAATTTTCTTTTGGCGGCAAACCCAAGGTGGTGGTGGGCATACCGCTTGACGTAACCGAAGTGGAAAAAAAAGCAGTGGAAGATGTGGTGCTGTCAGCGGGAGCGGGACAGGTTTTTTTGGTGGAAAATATCATGGCCGCGGCCATTGGCGCCCGGGTGCCCATCCAGGATCCGACGGGGAATATGGTGGTTAATTTGGGCGGCGATTTGACCGAGGTGGCGGTGATTTCTTTAGACGGCATTGTCAATTGGAAAGTTTCAAAAGTCGCCGGCCTGTCTTTAGATCGGGATATAATCCGCTTCGCTCGGGATGAATTTAATTTGGTTTTGGGCGAGATGGTCGCCGAAGAAATAAAAAAGAAAATCGGCGCCGCGGTTGATTTAAGCGAGCCCTTGGAGATGCCCATGCGCGGCCGAGACGTGCTCACGGGGTTGCCCCGAGAGGTGATGGTCAATAATATCCAGATTCAGCAGGCGATTTACAAATCAATCAAAGCCATAGTTGATACCATTAAGTCCACCTTAGAAACCACGCCGCCGGAATTGATCGCTGATATCTATCAAAAGGGAATTATTTTAACGGGCGGTACCTCCCAATTAAAAGGCATAGATACTTTTATCGCCCAAGCCGTGCAAGTCCCGGTCCATATCGCTGATGACGCCCAGACCTGCGCCGTCAGAGGCATGGGGGTAATTCTTGATGATGAAAGTTTATTAAGGGACTTGACCGTGCCCTCATCACAATAATAAATTAAATTACGATGTCTAAATTAAAATCAATCATTATTTTTTTAATAATTATCGCCTTGATAATTATTTTTCATTATTTAAGCTGGCTTAGGCCAGCCGAAAATTTAGTCGTTAATTTTGTCGGTCCGGTCCAGCGCCAGGCCTATAATCTGTCCCAAAACATAAAATCATTTTATAATTCTTGGCTGACCAAGAAAGATTTATTATCCCAGAACCATCAATTAAAAGAGCAATTAAAACAAGGACAGTTTGACCAAACGAAATTAAGCAGTTTAGAGACAGAGAATGCCCTCTTAAAAACAGAATTAAAATTCGTCCAAGAAAATAAATTAAAATTCGTTTCCGCGCAAATTATTACGGGCGTATCCGACCAGATATCGCGCTCGGTCATAATCAATCGGGGGAAAAAAGATGGCTTGGCTAAGGGCATGGCCGTAGTGGCCGACCAAGGCGTTTTGGTCGGTAAAATTTATGAGGTTTATGACCATTCAAGCAAAGTTCTGCTCTTAACCGATAATAAAAGCAAAGTCGCGGCTACCACGCAAAATGCGGACCGAACCGCCGGGTTAGTGGAGGGGCAATTCGGTTTGAGTTTTTCCCTGACCAATATTCCCCAGAATCAAAATATTAAGCCGAATGATTTGGTGGTCACCTCCGGCCTTGAGGGCCTGATTCCGAAAAATTTATTAATTGCCCGGGTGGACAATGTGAGCCAAATTGAAAGTGAAATTTTTAAAACCGCCACCCTTAAACCAATCGTTTCCTTTAATGAATTAAGTAATGTTTTAGTCATTATACCTTAAGATGAATTAAGCCATATGAATTATAAAAAATGGTATAAATTTGTCATCTATTTTATTTTAATCGCCTTAGTGATGATTTTTCAAATCACATTTTTAGGTAATTTTAACTTATTTTTTAAAAATTTTAATCTGATGCTGGCCATATTGGTTTTGCTTATCGGTCTAACCGATTTTAAGACCGTTTTGGTCTATCTGGTTTGGTTTGGCGTTTTAATGGATATTTATTCCAGCTTGCCTTTTGGCGTTTTTTTAATGACTTTTTTTCTCCTGGCCATAATTTTAGAAATATTATTTTTAAATTTCTTTACCAATCGTTCATTTTATTCTTTGATTATAATGGGTATTATCGCGGTAATAATTTATAATATATTTTTTTTATTAATTAGCGGATTTTTTTATCTCATCGGGGCGAGCGAATTTTTTATGCCCGATAAATTGTGGCTGAATATGCTTTATCAGTTAATGAATATCATTATAATTTTGTCTTTCGCCTTTTGGCTCATCAATAAAATATCAAGACGGTTTAAGCCCACATTTCTCAAGAGATAGTTACAAAACTATATTTTCTCTAAGTCATGAAAAAAGAAAATCCATTTTTTATCACGGAAAATATTGATACCGGCCAAAAGGGCTCTTTGCGCTGGGTAGAGGAAAGCGACCCGGCTGATATTTTTAGCGGCCAGCAAAAAGAATTTCTCGGCTTGTCTTTGTCGCAAAAAAAGCTGAAAATTTTTATCGGCCTGGTTTTATTGGGTTTGAGCATTTTGTTGATTAAAAGTTTTTATCTTCAGATTATAAGAGGAGAGAATTATTTTTTTTTGGCGGAAAATAATCGCGTGCGGACAAAATACGTCAAGGCGCACCGCGGTATTATGTATGATAGAAACGGCAAAGTTCTCGTGCAGAATCTGTTTGGTTTTTCCCTGTTTATCACGCCGGCCGACTTGCCCAAGAAAGCGGCGGAAAAATCAGAGGTTTTGTCCAAAGTCGCGGCCATATTCAATGTCCAGCCAGAAGAGATTGAGGCGAAAATCAAAGAGGCGAGCAAATTTTATTTTGAGCCGGTTATAATTAAGACCGGCATTGGCTATGAGCCGGCCATGGTTTTAAAAATTTACAGCAGTGATTTGCCGGGCGTCAATTTGGAAATAGATTCTTGGCGCAATTATATTGGCGGCGAAGCGCTTTCTCATATTATGGGCTATGTCGGAAAAATCAGCGCCAAAGAATATGAAAAAAAGAGGCCGGATTATTTATTAAGCGATAATATCGGCAAGACGGGCTTGGAGCAATATTATGAAAATGATTTAAGGGGAGAGATGGGTAAAAAACAGGTGGAAGTTGACGCTCTGGGCCAGGAAAAGAAAATTATTTCCCAAACTCCGTTTACGCCGGGCAATGATTTGGTCTTAACTATTGACGAGGAACTGCAGAATAAAATTTATTCTGTTTTGAAAGAGCGTTTGGGCGATAAAAAATCGGGCGCGGTCATTGTTTCTAATCCGCAAAACGGCGAGATTTTGGCCCTGGTTGATTATCCCGCTTATGACAATAATTTATTTTCTTTAGGCATAGAATCCGATAAATATCAGGTGCTGTTAAATGATTTTAGAAACCCGCTTTTTACCCGTTCAATTTTTGGCGAGTATCCCTCGGGTTCCACGGTTAAGCAGATTATCGCCGCCGCCGCGCTTCAGGAGGGAGTGATTACGCCCAACACTTCAATTAATAGTGTGGGTGGCATTAAGGTGGATAAATGGTTTTTTCCCGATTGGAAAGCCGGTGGGCACGGTCTCACCAATGTTTATCAGGCGCTCGCTTGGTCAATAAACACCTTTTTTTATTATATTGGCGGGGGCTATGGCGATTTTAAGGGTTTGGGCGTTGATCGGTTGACAAAATATATGCGACTATTTGGTTTGGGCGAAAAATTAGGCATTGATCTGCCGGGCGAACGCGCCGGTTTTATTCCTTCAAAGGACTGGAAAGAAAAAGAAAAAAAAGAGCCGTGGTATATTGGCGACACTTATCATTTATCAATCGGCCAAGGCGATTTATTAGTCACACCGCTTCAAGTAAATAGTTATAATTCCATCATTGCTAATGGCGGCATACTCTATCGGCCCCATTTGGTCAAGGCCGAAATTCAGCCCGCTTCGACTCAGCGAGGCGAGCCGGACCGGAGCCAGAAATTATTGCCCATTGAAATAATTAGAAAAAATATGGTTGACCTAAAAAATATTGAAGTGGTGCGTCAAGGTATGAGGCAGGCCGTAACTTATGGCTCGGCGCGCAATTTGAATGATTTGCCCGTGGAAGTGGCCGGCAAGACCGGCACGGCCCAATGGAATAGCGTCAAGCCCAACCACGCCTGGTTTAACGGCTTCGCGCCATTTAATAATCCCACTTTTTCCATTACGGTTTTGGTGGAAGAAGGCGGGGAGGGGAGTTCAATCGCCGCACCCATCGCCAAAGAAATAATAAATTATTGGTTTGGCAAGAAATAGGAGAGGCAATTTTTAATTGACATTTATTTAGCTTTTTATTAAAATAAAACCATGGAATTTGTTCATTCCAATTTAATGTTAATACCCAGAAAGGAGGTGAGAAGATTCGTTTTCGGGTAAATGTCGGGTAATCCTTAGTAAGGAAAAGAAAGGAGGCCACGCCATGAGCGACGGAAAGAAGGTCAGACGACTCCCGTGGCTTAGGGCACGGTTCCAACCAGCGCTCAAAAGCGAACATCGCGAGCTGCTGGCCCAGATTGCCAAATCAGCGCCCAGTCCAAATGCGGCGTATGACCAGGCCTATCTGGAAACAGGGGATATTGAACTTGCCAGGGCTTGCCGTTGGTTAGCAGTTACCAAACGTGACCACGGTACTGAAGCCCTGAAAACACTATTACCCCCTGTAAAACCTCGAGACTCACGCTCAACAAGCACGAGTGAAAGGAACGAAACGATGAGTACTGGTACCAAACCCGAGACAAAACCTGAACAACCGGAAGTAATGGAAAATAAAATTCCAACTCTGCCTTTACGACAGATCAACTTCCGGGCAACGGTCAACGGCGTTTTTGCCCGCGTCCGCTGTATTCAGGAGTTCGAAAACGATGCGGATCATCCGGTTGAGGCAGTTTATACCTTCCCTCTGCCGGACGAAGCAACGGTTACCGCTTGCCAAATGCGTATCGGCAAACGCAAAGTGGAAGCCGTTTTGAAGGAAAGGGCCGAAGCGCGTAAAGAGTACGACGAGGCAATTTTGGCCGGGCATCATGGTGCCTTGCTGGAACAGCAGCGTCCCAACATCTTTACCATGAATGTCGGCGGTATTGAGCCGGGTGAAAAAATCAACGTTGAAGTTGATTACGTTCAGCGGGTTCCCTGGCAAGCCGGCGGCGGTCGCTTCCGGATCCCGCTGGTTGTTGCTCCGCGATTTATTCCGGGCGTGCCAACTGGCAAACAGGGTGGTGGTTGGGCCGAAGACACTGACCAAGTGCCTGATGCCTCAAAAATCACCCCGCCGGTCGCACGCGGAGCCGTCTCTTATGCAGCCGATATCTCGGTTTCTCTTACGCCGGGATTTGCCTGCCGGGTCGAAAGTCCTTCACATCCCTTCGCTGTCGAGACCCACACGGTAAGAAAGAATGATAATACGGAATACAAGACCGGCCAAATCCGACCGGACCGTGATTTCATTCTAACTTACCAATCGACGCGGGGAATTCCGGAAGTGGCGGCTTTCACCAACACTTTCGGCAACGAAGGGTTCTTGCTCACCCAGATCATTCCGGGGACAGTTGTACCGGTGGCCTCGGACATCATCTTGTTGCTGGATATTTCCGGCAGTATGGGTGGACCGAAGATTGACGGCTTAAAAGTGGTGGCTAAAAAAGTCCTGCAAAAGCTTATCGGGCAAAAAACGGGACACAATGTCGGCATCATCGCTTTTGAGTCACAACCTCATTTACTCCAACCACTGACCGAGGTCTCACCAGTAATGGAGAAGGTGATCGATGGTCTCTCTGATCGGGGTGGTACCGAACTCGGCCCAGCCCTGAATCTGGCTTTCAGCCAGTTTCGGGACTCTGGCCGGCCGAAAATGATTCTGCTGGTTACCGATGGCCAAACCGAAAGTTTGGTCCATATCGGTACCGGCGCCAGAATCATTGCCGCGGGCATTGACACGGCCGTCAACGACTCCACCCTCAAGGAACTCGCCCGTAACACCAATGGTGCTTGCGAGTGGTTCTATCCGGGCGAGGACTTTAACGCCGTGGCCAATCGCTTAACCGGCATGCTTTCCGGTCCGGTGTTGCGTGACGTGACAGTCACAAGCCAGGGCGAAGCGGTCGGCATCAGCGATGTCTTTGAGGGTCTGCCCGCCGCAATCGCCATCCGTTTCTCGGGCAAAGTCGGCCAGGCCGAAATCCGAGGAAAAACACCGGACGGCAAAGAGGCCAGCTGGACGATTATGCCAAAGGATGCTTCGGCCTGTGATTTCTGCCATCAGCTGTGGGCCAGGGAGTTTATTCGGCAAACAGCGGAAGCGGAAAAGCAAGTGGCAACCAGCCTGAAATACGGTGTGATCTGCAACAGGACTTCATTCGTGGCGATTTCCGAAAAGGAAGTGCCCGGGCAAAAACCCGAGCGAGTGGAAATTCCCGTTGAGTTACCGCACGGCTGGAACTTTGATTCCGTGTTCGGCGCTCCATTT
>JBAZQS010000031.1:0-10095 GCA_041645075.1 Patescibacteria group bacterium
CGGAAATCAGCTCGCCCAGCCACATTAAAAAAACCGTGCCGGCGGTAATGGTAATAACCGCCATCAGCAATTGCCAATTGGTCAGGCCAAGCAAAACCTGTCCGGCCGATTGCTTTAAGATCGTAATCATGCCAAACGCCTGCAAGACCGCCAAGGGCACGGTAAGCCAGCGCGTCCATTGATTTATTTTTTGGCGGCCATATTCCCCTTCTTTTGATAAGGCCTCTAATTTAGGAACGACCATGGCTAAGAGCTGAAAAATAATTGAAGCGGTAATATAAGGCGCCACGCCCAGCATGACAATGGAAAAATTTTCCATGCTGCTCCCGGAAAAAACATTAATTAACCCCAATAGCTGATTGGATTCAAAAAGTTTTTTCAGGCCGGTGGTATTGACTCCGGGCACGGGAATATGCGCGGCAATACGAAAAATTATCAGCATTAGGCCAACGAAAATAATGCTCTTGCGCAAGTCCTTAATCTTCCAGATTTGTTGCAGTTTTTCCAGCATATGATTATGGAAAAATTTTAATTTTTCTTGTCTTTGGTCTTTTTTGTTTTGACAATCGCCTGCCCGCCAACGGCTTCAATGGCTTTCTTGGCGCTCTCGGAAAAGGCTTCCGCCTCTACGACTAATTTTTTTGTCAACTTCCCCTCGCCTAAAATTTTAATCCCGCCCTTAATGGATTCAATCAAACCGGCCTTAATTAATTTTTTAGCGTCAACCTTGTCGTTATCAATAAATTTATTTTCTAAATCAATAAGATTGATTATGGCCATTTTCGGCTTTAAACTTCTAAAACCGCGCAATTTCGGAATTCTTTGCCGTGTCTGCCTGAAGCCCAGCGCTTTTAATCCGGAAACGCCGCTGCGAGCTTTCTGGCCTTTTATACCGCGCCCCGAATAAGTCCCGCGCTTGCCGCCGCGGCCGACTAGTTTCCTTTTTTTGGTTGAACCCTTGGCGGGTTTTAAATTGGATAATGTTAATGGCATAAAAATTTAATTTTCAATTTCTAATTTTTGTGTTTTGACACTTTCTGATTTTATCCCCGGCTTTCTTGCCCTCAACAATCCCAAGGCCTCAATCGTGGTTTTGACATTATTAATCTTATTATTGGTCCCCAAAATCTTGGCGACCACATTTTTTACGCCGGCTAATTCCAAAACAATCCGACAAGCGCCGCCGGCAATAACACCGGTGCCTTCGGGGGCCGGTTTCAATATTATCTTAGACGCGCCCCTTTTAATCCTTACTTCATGGGGTATGGTGCCACCGGCCATATTAATCTTAACTATATCTTTTTCCGCTTTTTTATACGCTTTTTGCACCGCCAAAGGCACGTCTTTGCCCTTGCCCAAACCAGCGCCAACCCGGCCCTTTTTGTCGCCAATCACCAAACAAACCCGAAAACGCATTCTTTTACCACCCGCCATCACTCTGGTGACCCGGGCAATATCAACAATTTGCTGGGCGTATTCCGGCTGTTCTCTTTTGGGTCTGAAATTTCTTCTTTTAGATTCTCTTTCTGGCATATATTGTCGTTAAATTTTTAAACCCGCTTCTTTAGCGCCCTCGGCCACGGCTTTAACGCGGCCATGAAATTTAGACCGCCCGCGGTCAAAAACCGCTTGCTCTATCTTTTTAGCCAACGCCTTTTCCGCCACCAATTTGCCAACCAACCTAGCTTTTTCTGTTTTGGTCTTGCCAGCTTTGACTGCCTTATCGCTCTCGGCAATTAATGTCTTACCGGCGACATCGTCAATTAACTGAACATAAATATGGTCCAAACTTCTATAAACAGAAAGCCGAGGCCTTTGGGCCGTGCCGGCCACTTTAACCCGAACCCGGCGGTGTCTTCTTTCCCTTAAAGCGGTTTTTATTTTTTCTTTATTCATATTTAATAAAGCTGATTATACTTTTGAGCCAGCGGCCTTGCCGGCCTTGCGCCGGATAATTTCGTCAGCATATTTAATGCCCTTGCCCTTATATGGCTCGGGCTTTTTAATTTTTCTAATCTGGGCCGCCACTTCGCCCACCAATTGTTTATCAATGCCGCTAAGGGAAATATTATTGGCTTCTACTTTTATCTCTATGCCCTCGGGAATATTATATTCAACCGGATGGGAAAAACCGACATTCAAGATTAACTTTTTGCCTGAAACCGCGGCTTTAAAGCCAATGCCGTTTATTTCCAGCCGCTGGGAAAATCCTTGGGTCACGCCGATAATCATATTTTTTATCAAACTGGCAAACAAGCCCCACAAAGCCCTTTGTGATTTTTCGTTTTCATTATCAATGCTAACGGTAATAATATTATCCTTAATCTGAACCTTGGTCTGGGGGTGAAGTTTTTGCGCTAATTGGCCCTTCGGCCCTTTGATAATTAAAATATCATAATCAAGGTTGGCGAGAACGCCCGCCGGTATATTAATTGGTTGTTTGCCTATTCTGCTCATATAACAATTTGGTTATTGTATCTTGTATCTTGGTTATTTTTAATACACTTCGCAAAGCACTTCTCCGCCCAGGCCGGCTTTTTTCGCTTCTTTATTGGTCATAATGCCCCTTGAAGTGGAAACAATGGCAATGCCCAAGCCGCTTAAAACCCTGGGCATTTCTGTTTTTGCGGCGTAAATTCTTCGGCCCGGCTTTGATATTCTCTTAATATTGGAAATGGCTGATTTGTGGCTTTCATATTTTAAGCTTACCATGATGCCGCCGAATTTTCTATTCTCGGCGCCGACGCTGCCCGGCTTGATTTCTTCAAAAAGGTCAATAAAGCCCTCTCTCTTTAAAATCTTAATAATTTCCAATTTCATTTTAGAAAAAGGAATATAAACCTCGGCCTTTTTGACTTTGGAGGCATTTCTGATTCTAGTTAACATGTCGGCGATAGGATCTACCATATTTTTTATTTAACTTTCTATTTTTTTATTTATTACCAGGATGATTTTTTAATACCCGGAATCTGGCCGTTATTGGCCAGCTCCCGAAAACAAATCCGGCATAATTGAAATTCGCGCATATAACCATGCCGGCGGCCGCAGCGCCAGCAGCGATTAACGATTCTGGTGGAAAATTTCGGCTTTTTCTTTGATTTTGCGATTTGGGCTTGAGTGGCCATAATTTTAACTTTTAACTATTAACATTTAACAATTAACTATTTGGTTCTAAACGGAAATCCTAATAATTTAAATAAGGCCAGGCCTTGCTGATAATTTTTAGCGGTCGTGGCAATGGAAATTTCCAAACCGTGGATTCTCTCAACCTCATCTGATTTAATTTCGGGAAAAACATTATGTTCCCTGAAACCCAAAGTCAAATTTCCCTGCTGGTCAATACTCTGAAGCGATAAGCCGCGAAAATCCCTGACTCTGGGCAAAGATATATTAATTAATTTGTCCAAAAAATCATACATCATCTGTCCTCTTAATGTGACCTTAACGCCAATAACCATACCCTCCCTTACCTTAAAAGCCGAAATGGCTTTTTTCGCCTTGGCGCGCACCGGTTTTTGGCCGGTAATCCTGATGATATCATTTTCTACCGCCTCTAAGTAGCCGCTATCTGCCTGGCGGGAATTAATGCCCACATTAAGGCCAACCTTTTCAATTTTAGGAACCGCTAAATAATTTTTAATGCCAAATTTCTCCTGCATCGCCGGTCTCACTTTTTCTTTATATTTTTGGTATAATCTTGATTTCATACAACCTATTTATATTACCTCTTTGCACTTGCCGCAAATTCTATTTTTAATTATTTTCGCCCGACTATTTTCCTGTTTAATGGTTTTATACGCCACTCGAGCGGGCTGGCCGCATCTCGGGCAAATCAACATAATATTAGAAATCGCCAAGGGCGCGGGAAATTGAATCTTTTGGCCCTTTTCACCCTGCTTCTTCGGCCTTTGGTGCTTAATTAATAAATTAAGCCCTTCAATAACCGCTTTCTTTTCTTTAATAAAAACCTGCAATACCTTGCCGGTCTTGCCCTTATCTTTTCCCGCGATAATTTTTACTTTGTCTTTGGTTTTTATCTTCATATTTTATAATACCTCTGGCGCCAAGCTGATAATCTTCTGATAGCCCAAGTTTCGCAGTTCCCTAGCGACCGGGCCAAAAATTCTAGTCCCCTTCATTTCCTTGTTTTTCGGGTCAATAATCACGGCCGCGTTGTCATCAAATTTAATATATGAACCATCAGCCCGTCTGACTTCTTTTACGGTGCGCACCAAAACCGCGTGAACGATATCACTTTTTTTCACTAAGCTGTGGGGCACCGCTTCTTTCACTGACGCCACGACAATATCGCCCAGACGGCCATAGCGTTTTTTATAACCGCCCAAGACCTTAATCACTTGCATTTTTTTTGCCCCGGTATTATCGGCTGATTTTAACATCGTTCTTAATTGCACCATATTTTTATATTACCCGCCATTTTTTATCTTTGCTTATGGGCCGGCATTCTACAAACTCCACCAAATCGCCGATTTTATACTGCTTTTTTGGATCATGAACCTTGAATTTCTTGCTCACGCGGTATCTTTTCTTGTATTGAGGATGCATCTTAAAATAATCAACCCTAACCACGATGGTTTTGTCCATCTTATCCGACACGGCTTCGCCCTTAAACTTTCTGCGAATTACTTTTTTTAACTTTTCTTCTGACATATGATATTAACAATTAACAGTTAACTATTGACGATTAACCATAATGAATTATTTTTTATTTTCTGCCTTGCTTCTTTCTTTCAACGTCATTAAAATCCGAGCAATATCTTTTTTGACAACTCTAATCTCCCTGATATTCTTGAGTTGTTTCTGGGTCGCCTTAAATTTTAAATCATCAAGTTTTTTTCTTAAGTCCTCTAAAAGATGATTTAATTCGGCGATTGATAAAATTTTAATTTCTTTAATATCCATATTTTAATCCTTAACGATAAATTTTGTCTTGACCGGCAATTTATAGCCCGCCAAATTCAAGGCCTCTTCGGCCTGTTTCTTGGGTATGCCGTCCAATTCAAACATAACCAGGCCTGGCTTAACCACCGCCACATAATGGGCGGGTACGCCCTTGCCGCCGCCCATGGTTGATTGGCTGCCCTTTTCGGAAATCGCCTGATGGGGAAAAATCCTGATCCAAACCTTGCCGCCTCTTTTGATATATCGGGTGATGACTCGGCGCGCGGCTTCAATCTGCTTGGCCTTGACCCAGCCGCCGGTCATGGCTTTAAGGCCGTATTGGCCGAAAGCCACCTCCAAACTGCGCTTGGCCTGGCCTTTGACATCCGGCCGATGGGGTTTTCTGTATTTTAATTTCTTTGGCGCTAACATATATATTTATAAATTTTTTAATTTTTAATTAATATTATAATTCTACTTCTTATTTTCTATTGAGGACGATAAATTGCCCTTCTTTTCAAAAATCTCTCCCCGATAAATCCAAACCTTGACGCCAATCTTGCCATAAATGGTCTGGGCCGCGCCGCGGCTATAATCAATATCAGCTCTCAAGGTATGCAAGGGAATCTTTCCCGAAAAAAATGTTTCTCGTCTGGCAATTTCCGCGCCATTTAAACGGCCCGAAACAATGATTTTGACGCCCTTGGCGCCCGCTTTCTCAACTCGGCTAATGGCCTGTTTTACGGCTCGGCGAAAAGGAATGCGTTTTTCCAAATCAATAACCACGCCCTGCATAATAAGCGCCGCTTCCAAACCGATTTTCTCTATTTCTAAAATATTCAAATTAACGCTTTTGATGCCTTTCTTTCGGCTGAAACTGTCTTTTAAAAATTTATTATGGACTTGCTTTTTTAACTCCTCCACTCCTTGGCCGCCGCGGCCAATAACAAAGCCCGGCTTGGCCGCATGGACATTAATGGTAACGGCGTTAGCCGCTCTCTCAATATCAACTCTGGCTATGCCCGCGTCTTTTAATTTACCCAGAATAAATTTACGGATAGTAATATCTTGTTTTAAATAATAAGGAAAATCTTTTTTCTCGGCAAACCACCGGGAATCCCAGGTTTTGTTTGTATTCAGTCGGAAGGCTCTTGGATGAACTTTTTGTCCCATATATTTTTATCTTTCCCCTGACCGCCTATTAAATAATTTATTGGCAAAGCCCTTTTTTGTTCTTGCGCCCCGGCCGCCTTCTTTGGCGGATTTTTCGCCTCTGCCTTCTTTGCCGGCAGATTGTATTTCGTCTGGGTCGCTGATTTTTACGATGTCTTCGGCGGTTTTTTTCTTCTTTTCCTCCACTATCTTTTTAACTTCTTGAGCATCGGTCGGAACCTTCTCGGCCAAAATTAAATTTATATGAGAAGTTCTTTTTCTAATCGGAGTCGCGCGGCCAAAGGCCCTGGGCATCCATCTATCTAAGGTCGGACCGCCGTCTACCTTAATTTCTTTAATGAATAAATTATCCTTTTTTAATTTATAATTTTCTTCGGCGTTGGCCACGGCGGAATTGATTAATTTTATCAAAATCAAAGCCGCGGCCTTATTGGTGAATTTCAATCTGGTTAAGGCCTCTGATGAATCCAGTCCCCTGATCAAATCAGCGACTAACCGGATTTTTCGCGGCGAGGTTCGGATAAATTTTGCTTTGGCTTTGGTTTCCATATGACAATATTATTTTATGGCTTAACCCCCTGCTCAATCGCTTTCTGGATTTTACCGCCATGCCTGACAAATTTACGCGTCGGCGCGAACTCGCCTAATTTATGGCCAACCATATTTTCAATCACAAAAACCGGAAGGTGGTCCTTGCCATTATGAACGCCAAAAGTAAATCCTACCATTTCCGGCGTAATGGTGCAATCTCTTGACCAGGTCTTAATAATGGTCTTCTCGCCCCTTTTAACCTTGGCCAATTTGGCTAATAATCTTTCATCCACATAAGGACCTTTTTTTAAACTTCTTGACATATATTTTTATCAATTAACTTTTCTTATTTTTATTTTTCTTCCTCTGTAAAATAAATCTATCTGATTTCTTGCCTCTTTTTCTGGTTTTAACGCCCAAAGCCGGCTTGCCCCAGGGCGTTTTCGGATGCTTCAAGCCAATCGGATTCTTGCCCTCGCCGCCGCCATGAGGGTGGTCAACCGGGTTCATGGCTTTGCCGCGAACCGTCGGTCTGATGCCCCGATGCCTCATCCGTCCCGCCTTGCCCCAGCGAATATTTTTATAGTCCTCATTGCTGACGGCGCCGATAGTGGCTTGGCATTTTTCCGCCACCAATCTAATCTCGCCGGAAGGCATTTTTAATTGGGCCCGGCCGTTATCAATACCCATAAGATAAGCGCTGTTGCCGGCGCTTCGGGCAATTTTACCGCCCTGGCCCGGTTCTAACTCAATATTATAAACAAACATGCCCGGCGGTATGACTTCAAGGGGCAGGCAATTGCCGACCTTAAGCTCGATTAATTTATTTGAGCTCATAACCATATCGCCAACTTTCAGCTCGCGGGGGGCAATCATATATCTTTTCTCGCCATCAGCATAATAAAGCAGGGCGATTCTGGCATTTCGATTCGGATCATATTCAATGTGTTCAACCTTGGCCGGAATATCGTATTTATCTCGCCTGTAATCAATGAGTCGGATTTTTTTTCTGGCGCCGCCGCCCCGATGCCTTACCGTAATTCTCCCATAAGAATTTCGGCCGGCCATATTTTTAGCCGAAACAATCAGACCCTTTTCCGGCTTGGTTTTGGTAATATCATGACTCGCCAAGACCGAAGTATGGCGTCTGGCCGAAGTGGTTGGTTTGTAATATTTAATTGCCATATGTATTGGCTTATGGCATATGGCTTATAGCAAATTCTTTTTCCTATTAGCCATATGCTATTAGCCGTTATGCCCCTTCATGAATCTTAATAATTTTGCCGGCGGGTAAAATAACCACGGCTTTTTTTGTGTCTTTGGTTCGGCCAATCGACCGGCCGTAACGCACCGCCCGGCCTGAATTTCTGATTATATTGACTTTAATCGGCTTAACGCCATAACGGCTTTCCACCGCTTGCGCGACCTGGATTTTATTAGCCCTTAAGGCCACCGCAAAAACATATTGATTAAACTGGCCCAAATTAGTCGCCTTTTCCGTGATTAACGGCCTGATTAAAATACCGCTGATATTCTTTTTTTTGCTTAATGGAGTTCTTTTTTCTATTTTCTTTTCTTCTGATTTCTTTTCTTCTGGCTCGGCTTTTTTTTCTGCTATAGCTGTCTTTTCTTTCTTTTGGACTTTTTCGGCCTTTAATTCTTTGGCTTTTTCAATAACCTTATCAATCTTAGCCGATTCTTTGGTTTCCGCCTGGCTCTCTTTGGTTCCTTTTTTAAATCTATTGAAAATGCTCATATATAATTTAATTTTTAATTTTTAATTTTTTTTCTTTTATTTTCTGATAATGCTTGTCAATTATATCCAATGCCTTTTCCGAAGTTAAAATCGTATCGTACTTTAAAATATCAAGGCAATTCAAGCTATCGGCCAAAATTGTATTTATATTCTTCAAGTTTAAGGCCGCTCGGATCATTTTACGGTCATTGCTATCCAAAATCAATAAAAATTTTTTGCTATTTTTTAAATCATTAATTTTATTTTTTAGATCTTTAAGCCAGTTATTAATTTCTTTGGTCTTGCCTTGGTTTAAGGATAATTTATCAAAAACCGCCAATAAATTATTGTTGACCTTGTCTGATAAGCACATGGCCAGGGCTAATTGTTTTTGTTTTTTGTTTACTCTCTGGGAAAAATTTCGGTCCGAGGTTGGGCCAAAAACCACGCCGCCGCCTTTCCATTGGGGCGAACGAATTGAGCCCTGCCTGGCTCGGCCCGTGCCTTTTTGCCGCCAGGGCTTTTTGCCGCCGCCGCGAACTTCGCCGCGATTTTTGGTATCGGCTAAAACCGGACGGGCATTGGCCTGTTGGGCGATGATAACCTGATGGATTACTTCGGGCTTGATTTTCACGCCAAAAATTCTGGAACTGACTTCCTTTTCTTTTATTTTTTCTCCCGCTAAATTGTAGATTGGCAATTTCATAATTTATAATAAGAAATTGTTACCTTGTTATTACTTCACTTGTTTCCTGTTTTTCAGTTTTGGCTTCCGGCTTTTTTTCTTCTTTAACTCTTAATTCACCAGGTCCGTAAATCAACAGCAGACCATTTCTGGCGCCCGGCACCGCGCCCTTGATATATAAAATATTTTTTTCCGCATTTATATCCACAATTTCTAAACCGCTAATAGTTACTTGTTCGTCGCCCATATGGCCCGGCATTCTTACGCCCTTAAAAACCCGCTGCACGCCGCCCGCACCGATTGAGCCGCCCATTCTTAATTGGTCTTTGTGGCCATGAGAAGCGGGACTGCCGTGAAAACCATGTCTTTTTACCACGCCCTGAAAGCCCTTGCCCTTGGAAGTGCCGGTAACCTTTACCTTATCGCCGTTGGCAAATATTTCCACGCCCATTTTATCGCCTCTTTTCAAGGATTCCACCTCTTTGGCCTCAACTCTAAACTCTCTCATGGTTTTTACTTGCTCAATATCTTTAAGGTGGCCCGCTTGCGGTTTTTTAATGTTTTTTGGTTTGCCAAAGCCAACCTGAACCGCGCTATAGCCGTCTTTTTCCTTATTTTTTATCTGGGTAATTACATTCTGTTCAACTAATACGGCCGTAACCGGAATAACATTGCCGTCTGCCTTAAAAATCTGGGTCATTTCTAATTTTTTGCCTAAAATAAATTTCATATTTATAAAATTGAAAACAAAAAATCTGGTTAATATTTAAAAACCAGACCTAATTCTTGCTCTTAAGTGAGAATGAAGTTCTAATTTTTAAATTTTTCCTTTATCAATCTTAATAACCGATGGAGGTTTTCCCCTTTATTTCCCATTTATGCCCGGGATCTTTCTCCATTTTTTATTAGATTGTAATGAGATAATTGCAAAACTATTTTCTCTAAATTTGTCCTTTTTGGCTGCGACTGCGTCGGGCTGGCGCAAAATGACTTTCACCGTAGCTACTGCTACGGCTCAAGTCATTTTGCTGGCCCTCCTTGTCTCGCTCAAAAAGTCCTAAATTTATAG
>JBAZQS010000032.1:0-9892 GCA_041645075.1 Patescibacteria group bacterium
CATATTAAGAAAACTTTTAGAGGTGGAGGGTGATAGCGGTAAGCGAATGGCCATTGCCATAACCTTGGGGATTAAAAACGGCTTCAGAGTCAAAGACGCCGGTCTGGTAAGTAAAGCCAGGGAAGCGCTCGGTGGCAATAGCTTGCTCCTCAAAAAATTCGAGGAAGCAATGAACAAGCGCAATATGGTGATGAATAATACCAGAGCCGACGGTACCATTGATGAAGGCGCTATCGCCAGGTTGGTCTCAGAGGGCCAAGCCAAATGGGCTGACCAGGATACCAAGAATATGAGTCCTCAAGCCCTTGAAGTGATGGCCAGGCAATTGGGTCTGAAATTCCACAAAGAATTGGATGATATGATCAAAAATAGCCGGGACTTGGAGAATATTAAAAACAGTTTAAAACAGGGGCTGGACCAGAGGGGCTTTGTGGGCGTGGATTTGGCTATCAGAAAATCATTTGGCGCGTTTTCCGGCGAATTTATCAAGGCCTTTACTAAAAATGGCGCGCTTAATGAGCCAGAGCTTGCAAGGAGTTTGTCTCAAATTTCTAAGCCCGAGATATATGGCAAGATTGGCGAGTCCGATTTAAACAATGGCGCTTTTCAGGAAGCGATGTCTAATGCTATGACCATGTCTATGATGCAAAAATTACTCAAAAGCAATGATATCAGTCCGGAAAGATTTCAGAAAATTGTTGGTATTATTGAAAGTGAAAGCATAGTTAGAGGTTCCAGTTCCAGGGCTGCTGACTTATTAGGCAAAATGAAGAGCAATCCCGCGTTTAAAGATTATATATAAAATATGGCCACCACCAAAGAAAAATTAAATTTATTACCCCAAAAAATTCAAGACGCCTTGTCTTCGGAGGTGGTTGGTTTGATCAATGAAGAATTGTGCCGGCAATATGGCGTCAGTCAAATTGCCAAAAACACTAAAATCCTGGCCGATTTGATTTTTAAGGACTTAGCCATAAATCAATTGTCCGTGGCTATCGCCGCCGCTTTTGGCTTTAGTCCTGAAAAATCCAATCAAATGGCCGTGGACATAGCCGGCAGATTTTTATTGATTTTTGATGATTATTTTAACGGCGAGGTGGCTAAATATATCAAATCATTGGGCGGCAACATAGATGATTATCAAGCTGATATTGAAAATCAAAAAAAAGCCATCGCCGAAACAAAGGCGCAAAGAGAAAAGGAAGAGGCGGAAGAAAAAGAGGAAATGCCGATACAAAAAGAAGCCGTATCAATGATTGAGAGTAATGACGAAGAAGAGAAACAGCACGCGCCCATGGTCTTCAAGCAAAATATATTGGATTTTTTAAGCGCGGAAACCGAAGAATTAAAAGAAATTATTGACGACTATAACGGCGTCTTGATTATGTTAATGGAAAAAGATAATAATTTTAGGAGGGGACTGGAAGAGGCGCTTTATGAAAATCAAGAGCCGCTCGGCCAAAGCCGCATTATGATTGAGGGCAAGTCCCTGGCGCCGATAGTCGCCAACTGGCTTAGGGATTTTATTTTTAAATATGGCACGGATTTATTTACCAATGTGGTCTTATCGGAATATCTGACCAATTCGGAAAATGTCAAAAAATTAAGCCCAGAGGAAAAGAAAATATTAGCTAAATTATTAATGCTTTATCGCAATTTAAAATTTTTTCCCGAGGGTTTGGCCGGCCTGCCTCCGGAAAAGTGGGAGATTATACCCATTGACCGCTTTGGTTATGAAGAAAAATTTACCGGCCAGGAGTTGGCCTCGCCCGCTTCGCCGCGAGGCGAGCCCGCTTCGACTCAGCCCCGCTTCGCCGCGAGGCGAGGAGGCGAGCCCGCGGTTGATGATTTGGAAATTGATTTTGATAATATGAGCCCGATTGAACTTAAGGCCTTTATGGAAGCCAATAATTTATCCGAAGCAGAGATGCAAAAACTAAAAAATAGTTAATGAGATGGTTACAAAACTATATTTCTCTAAATTTGTCCTTTTTGGCTGCGACTGCGTCGGGCGGGCGCAAAATGACTTTCACCATAGCCCCGCTATGCCTCAAGTCATTTTGCTGGCCCTCCTGGTCTCGCTCAAAAAGTCCTAAATTTATAGATAAAATAGTTTTGTAACCATCTCAATCACCATGGATAGTTCAAGCTTACAAAAATTCAGCCAGTTGCCTTTGGCCATAAGGAATAAATTATCCGCGCCGGAATTTTTGGGCGTGATTGAGGATTTGGAAAAGCAATACCGGATAAAATTAACCATGGTATTTATCGCCTTGGTCGTGGGTGATATTTCTTTTAATCAGATTAGCGATTATTTAAAAAATAAATACAATATTAATCAGGGCGGAGCCGAAGCGATAAATAAATCCCTCATTCAATTACTAGAAAATTTAAAAAGACAATTTCCCGCCGAATTCAGGGGCGCGGTTGCCAATAAAGCGGCTTTCGCCTTTGCCGTTGAAGACGAGGAGGAAATCAATAAATTTAAAAATTTATCAATTATTAGCGACGGCCAGAAGTATAATTACGGCCAGTTGGCCGATTTGATTATCGGGGAATCGGCGATAGGGAATGACGACGAGGTCTTGACCAAGCGGCTGCATAATATTATTTTTGCCCGGCTCAAGGGCGTGCGGGATGATTTGGAAACCAAAGACGCGCTGATAAAAAGCCGAAAAATCGGGGGCGTGGAATTAGCCGAAGACCTGGCCGACAAGATAATGAAACTGATAAATGATAAGTTAAGCCGAGGGTTATTAAAAAAAGATTTTTTCGAAGAATCCAAAGAGGTCAAATTTGAGTTTCCGATTAAAAAGCCGTTTCTTGAAGGCAAAATAAATTTGCGAGAAAAATTTCAATCATCGCCAAAGAATAATTTAGCCGCGCCCGCCTATAATCTCTCTCCCCCGTCATCAGCCAATTTTATTCCGCCAAAAACCGAACCGAGGCCGTTAGAAAGGGAATTAAAAAAAGAAAATTTGCTCTATATCAAAGAAGAAGGCGGCTTGCCCGTCATTCAAATGCCCGAGGATGGACTTATGCCCCAGCCGCGTTTTCTTGATTTGAATCAATCGGCCGGCGCCACCGCTTTAGCGGAAAATCAAAAAGTGTATAATATTGTTAGTCAAACAAAAGAAAATATCGTCGTCGGCCTAAGGCCGAGCCCAAGGCCCATACCCCAGCCCGTAAAAACTATGATGCCGCCGAAGATGATGGACAATCAATTGAGCCGAAAGCCGAAATTAGACGATGTCAGGTTTGCCCGAAGATTGGTCGGCCCCACAGAAGAGCTGGGTAATATGACTCTAATTGATTTCAGGCGAATCAGTGAAAATCCCCGCGAAGCCACTAAAAAAATCAAAGAAAAAATTGGATTATTAGAAAGAGAATCATACGGCAAACGGCTTGAGGGCATTGAGGCGTGGCACGGCAATGAAGTCAATAAATTTTATCGTCTATTGGGCCAAAAATGTCTGGCCGAGGCGAGGGGCATAGAGGCGGTTATCAATGAACGGCTAAATAATAATAAGCCCACTCTCTCATTGGAGGAATTTAATGCTATAATGGAATTAAACCGGGAATTAAGATTTTAAATTATGGATCAAATCACGGTGCCCCAATTTTTAGATGTGGAAGACAAAATAATCGGCCCGATTACCGTGCGCCAATTCATTGAGTTGCTTATCGGCGGCCTGTTTATTTTTATTTTTTATAAGATATTTGATTTCTCGCTTTTTCTCGCGGCCAGTATAGTGGTGGCCATGCTTGTTTTGGTTATCGCTTTTATCAAGGTGAACGGCCAGTCGTTTCATTTTTTCCTATTAAATTTTATCACGACCATGAAAAGCCCGAAATTAAAGGTCTGGAAAAAATATCAGACGATGGCTGAGATAAAAAAAATGATGAGCCATGAATCCGCCAAGGGCGCTGGCGATGGCTATATTAAAACCGTCCGGCCCAGAATCAGCGCCTCAAGATTATCGGAATTGGCTTTAATTGTTGACACTGGCGGCGTTTATCAGGGGGAAGACACAGCTTAAAAAATCGTAAAATTTATCATTAAAATTATGGGCCGAGTCGCCAACAAAAAAACACCTCAAACGCAAAAATATGTCAGCATTGCCGAAATCAAGGATGACGCCGTCGTTTTAAGGGACGGAACCTTGCGCGCCGTGCTTTTGATTTCCAGTATCAATTTCGCTTTAAAATCAGATGAAGAGCAAAACGCCATCATTGCCGGTTATGTCAGTTTTTTAAATTCTTTGGACACCTCGCTCCAAATCGTCATCCAATCAAGGCGGTTAAATCTTGACGAATATGTTGCCACCCTTAAAAAGGCGGAAAAAGAGCAGACCAATGATTTGCTTAAATTGCAAACCGCCGAATACCGCCAATATATCACCGAATTAGTAGAGCTGGGCGACATTATGACCAAACGTTTTTATGTGGTTGTGCCCTATAATCCCGTTTCTAATAAAAAGCGGTCTTTTTGGAGCCACACTAAAGACGTGCTTTCTCCCACGGGCATGCTCAATTTAAATCAAAAGCAGTTTTTAAAAAGGCGCAAAGAACTTTTTATTTTGGTTGACAAGATAATTTCCGGCCTTTCCAGCATGAGTTTAAGGTCATCAATTTTGGATACCCAATCCTTGATTGAGCTATATTACAATACCTATAACCCCTCGGTTTCCGAAAGGGAAAAAATGGCCGATATCCAAAAGTTAAAAGTGGAAGAGAATTATATTTAAATTACTAAACCATTATGTTTGAGCCGCGTGATTTAGAAAAACAAAATCAAGCCATAGACGCCAATCAGCCAAAGGCGCCCGTTTTAACCGTGGCGCAGAAAAAGAAAGCCCAACTTGCCAAAATCGGCCAGACCAAAGAGGCGTTGGAAGAGGAGCGCGTCTATCGGCGCGGGGTGGTTTCGATCCGGGATTTAATCGCGCCTACCGCCATTGAAGTCCAGAGTTCGTATATTAAATTGGGCGACTTGTTTATCCGGACTATGTTTGCGGTTGAATATCCCCGCTATATTTTTGTGGGCTGGTTCGCGCCGATTATCAATATGGACATCACCGCCGATATCGCCATCTATTTTTATCCTGTTAATTCCGCCGTGATTTTAAAACAGCTTAAAAAGAAGGTCGGCGTTTTGGAAGCGGGCCTGATTGCCGACGCGGAAAAGGGCGCGCCCCGCGATCCCTTGCGGGAAACGGCGCTAAGAGATATGGAAAAATTGCGCGATGACTTGACTCAAGGCGTGGAGCATTTTTTTCAGACGGCTCTCTATATCACCGTTTATGCCAAGACCTTGGATGAGCTGGATAAAATCTCGGAAGGAGTGGAAAATGTTTTTGGTTCTCATTTGGTTTTTTCCAAAAGGGTCTTTTATCAAGCCGAGCAGGGATTTAATTCCACCTTGCCTTTGGCCCGAGATGAATTGGAGGTTTTGGTTAATATGAATACTTCGCCCTCCGCCTCTTCTTTCCCTTTTGTTTCTTCGGATCTGACTTCGGACCGAGGCGTATTATACGGCATCAATCGCCACAACAACAGCTTGATTTTATTTGACCGTTTTTCTTTGCAGAATGGCAATATGGTGGTTTTCGCCACGGCCGGCGCCGGCAAATCCTATGCCATCAAGCTTGAGGTCTTAAGGAGTTTGATTTTCGGCACGGAAATAATCATTATTGACCCGGAAAGGGAATATAGGCATCTGTGCGAGGCGGTGGGCGGGACTTACATAGACATTTCCCTTAATTCCGAAAACAAGATTAATCCTTTTGATTTGCCGCGTGCCATCGGCGAAGACACCAAGGCCGGCGACATCATCAGAAGCGCGGTTATTACGGTCAAGGGCCTGGTCCGCTTGATGATCGGCGATATTACCCATGAAGAGGACTCCATAATTGACCGCGCGATTTTAGAGACCTACGGGAAAAAGGACATTACGCCCAATGTTGACTTGTCAAAAGTGGAAACGCCGACTTTAAGAGACCTGCAGGATATTTTAGAAAGCATGGCGGGCGGAGAAAGCATTGCCCTGCGCCTTAAAAAATATACGGAAGGCACGTTTTCCGGCTTGTTGAACAATCCAACCAATGTGATTATGAAAAATCAATTAGTGGTGTTCAGCGTCCGCGACCTGGAAGATGAGCTGAAGCCGCTCGCGATTTATTCTATTATCAATTATATTTGGAATGTGGTCAGGAGCGAGATGAAAAAACGGCTTTTAGTCGTGGATGAAGCGTGGTGGCTGATGCAGAGAGAGGACTCGGCCAAATTCATTTTTGCCCTGGTCAAGCGCTGCCGAAAATATTATTTGGGCGTGACCACGATTACGCAGGACATTAATGATTTTTTGACTTCGCCTTATGGCCAGGCCATTGTGAATAATTCGTCTTTGCAACTATTAATGAAACAATCGCCGGCCGCCGCTGATTTGGTGCAGAAGACCTTTTTGCTCACCGAGGGCGAGAAATATCTGCTTTTGGAATGCGGGGTGGGCGAGGGGATTTTTTTCGCCGGTGCCAAGCACGCGGCCATTAAAGTTGTGGCTTCTTATTCCGAAGACCAATTAATCACTTCAGACCCCCAGCAACTGTTGGAGATTGAACAGGCCAAAAAAGAGTTTGACGAATATCTGGCGGGCGGGGGATAGCGGGTATGGTTAAATTAAAAATTAAAAATTATATTATTCAAAATGTTTGACGAAAACAAAAAAAAGATAATTATTATCGCCGTTATTATTCTTATTATCATTTTGATTTTTCTAATCATCTGGTTTTTGCTTCCTAAAAAGCCGGCGGAAAATGTGAATGTCGCTGTTAACGCCAATACCCGGGTGAGCCAAACCGCCAATAATGAAATTGCCAAGTTACCGCCGCCCAATCAAGCAAAAATACAAGAAGAGAATAATTACACGCTCGGTTTGAAACAGCTGGCCTTTTCTTTTGCCGAGCGGTTTGGCAGTTATTCAAACCATTCTGGGTCGGCGGGGCTGGAAAGTTTATTTCCCTTGGTGACGGCAAGGATGCAGTCAGCGATTAATAAAATAATCGCCAATAATTCATACAGCACTTCCACTTATGAGGGTTTTAATACCAAGGCGCTGACCGGCGATTTATTAAGCATAGACCAGCAAAAGGCGGGTATTTTAGTGTACACCCAGAGGACTTACCGTCTTGCCGATAAAACGCCGAAAGTATTTTATCAGAATTTATCATTAAAATTTTTGAAAATCGGCAAGGAATGGAAAATTGATGAAGCGATTTGGCGGTAAACCCCATGGAATAGGGTAAAGTTGAAATTAGGAAATGCTGATGGTTAAGAAAAAATATGAATTGGGGCGCGATTGGTTTTTGGATTTATTATTTCCCAAAAAATGCATTAATTGCGGCTTGGAGAATAATTGGCTGTGCGATAATTGCCAAAAATTATTAGGCATTAACAAGATTTATCGCTGTCCCATCTGCCATAAAATCCAAATTGATTGCCGCGTCTGCGGCGGCTGCCGAGGCCAGTCATTTTTAGACGGCTTATGGGTCTTGGCCAATTATAGCAATCCCTTGATTCAAAAAATAATCCAGTTGATTAAATATAATTATATTTCCGATTTGGCTTTTTATTTTGATAAATTAATTGAAGAGTATTTTAAAGAAATCGGCGGTTGGCAAAAAGAGAATATATTAGTGCCCGTGCCCCTCCATCGCCAGCGATTTTTGTGGCGCGGATTCAATCAGGCGGACTTGATTTGTGAACGGATTAAAGCGGTTTTTGATAATCAAATTAATAATCAGATTTTAATAAGAAAACAGAATAATAAGCCGCAAGTCAAACTGCCGGCGAGTGAAAGACGGAAGAATGTTAGCGGAATTTTCAAATTAAATAATTTTGACCGCGGCGCTTTTTCGGATATTATGGACCGAGTTGATATTGTTTTGGTCGATGATGTTTACACGACTGGTTCAACCATGCAGGAAGGCGCCAAGATTTTAAAGGACGCTGGCTTTAAAACCGTCTGGGGCTTGGTGGTGGCCAGGGACTGATTTTGGGGAGGATTGGTTTTGACAGATGGATATTTTTGTGATAAAATATTGGGGTTATTGATGTTTGGAGGGGTGGCAGACCACCACCGTAGGCGGAGGTGGCTAATATAAAATTAAATTAGTGTTTGGAGAGGTGGCAGAGCGGTCGAATGCGTCAGTCTTGAAAACTGAAGTCCCTTCACGGGGACCGTGAGTTCGAATCTCACCCTCTCCGAATGAACGAAGTGAATGAGGAGAGGGAGCAAGCCAACTGCTTGGCTTGCGGTGAGATGAGAACGCCGGAGCGATGCCAAGCCAGCAGGCGAGGCCGCGAGGCGGTGGCTAGACCGAGCCGAGCGACGGCGAGGCGAGAGTCGAGGCCGAATCTCACCCTCTCCGATGGTAAGTATTTTTTGGAGAGGTGGCTGAGTGGCTGAAAGCGGCAGGTTGCTAACCTGTTGTACGTCTTTTTGGGCGTACCGAGGGTTCGAATCCCTCCTTCTCCGCAGGAATTTAAATTTAATTTCAATAATTAATTTAATAAATTAAATATGCCATCAATCGAACAACTAGAGGCGCAATTAAGCGAAGTGGTTTTTTCTTGGCGCTGCCCCGAGGACGTCAAGTATAAAAAAAATATCTGGTGGTATTTGATATCCATCGTGGCTTTGGTCTTAATTGTCTGGTGGGCGGTTGCCGACGGCAATCCTTTATTTGCCATTTTTTTGGTTTTATTTTATTTTTTAACCATCATTTATGAATTCCGTGAACCCCAGTTAGTAGATGTTGTTATCACTCCCGACGGAGTCAAATTGGGAAGCCGATTCCATTATTATAAATCATTTGACCATTTCTATATTGTTTATAAAGAAAAAGGCGTAAAAAATTTATATTTGGAATTTAAAAATTTTTTAAGAGGCCGATTGATTATCAGTATTGAAGGGCAAAACGCGGTGGAAATCAGGCAATACTTGTTGAATTTTTTAGATGAGGATTTAGAGCGGGAGGAAGAGCCATTATCAGAAAGATTGCGTCGCTGGCTTAGATTATAATTGAGATGGTTGCAAAACTATTTCGTGGCGAAATTTAGATATTTTCAGTCAAGACGAGGAAAGCCAGCGAAATGATTTGAGCCGTAGTAGAACTACAGCGAAAATCATTTCGCGCCAGCTTGACGAAGTCTTGGCTGAAAATAGCAAATTTAGGGTAGGAATAGTTTTGCAACCATCTCAATTTGTCCTCATAGCTCAGTTGGATAGAGCATCAGCTTGCGGAGCTGAAGGTCGCAGGTTCAAATCCTGCTGAGGACACTTTCGAGAAAAAGTCAATTTCCTATTTGCCGCCTCGCTTTGCGAGGCAAAAACTGCCAAAGAACCTGATAAAAATATTTACCCTGTTAAATAACTGGGGTCGGCTCGAACCACATTTTGTAAATTTTTTAATAAAATTATTGACATTATAAACCCTCTATGTTAAGATAGGTTATCGAAGGAATAGTCCTTTGATAACCTCACCTAAGAAAGGAGTTAACAATGACAAAAGGTAAGTACACAATCGTCATCTCTGGTTCATTCCGTCGTTATTTCGATGGAATAAGCGAAACAGTGAGAATTTTTGAGTCTTTAGACATCGAGGTTCTTTCGCCTAAAGCATCGCGAGTGGTAAATCCGGGCGAAGAGTTCGCGGTTCTTGAGACAGACGACACCAGCGATCCGCAAACACTAGAGCAGAGACATCTGGACGCTATCACAAAAGCCGACGCTCTCTATTTGTATGACCCTGATGGCTACTTGGGCGACTTTTCCAAAATGGAATTGGGGTGGGCGGTTGCACTTGGTAAGTCGGTGTTCTGCAAAGAGCTG
>JBAZQS010000005.1:0-49713 GCA_041645075.1 Patescibacteria group bacterium
GGGCCTGGATTTAGAGGCCCTGACCTTTTCACCCTGAATAATATTTTGGCTGATTAAAAGATTGTGGACGGTAGCCGTGGCTTGCGCGCCCTGGCTTAACCAATACTTTATTCTATCGGCCTTGAATGTGGCGGCTTTGGTATGGGGGTTATAGGTTCCTAAATTTTCCAAAAACTTTCCCCATGGGTCGCGGCTTTTCTCGGTGATAATAAGGCGGTAAAACGCCTTTTTCTTGGTGCCTTGTCTTGAGAGTCGGATTGATAGCATTGGTTTTTTAATTATTTTCGTTAGGTTTGAGCACTTAACGGTGAAATTATATTACCTTAAAAATACAGAAAGGTCAACGGTGAAAAATGAGGGGGCAGTTGTATGGGTCTTAATTCTAATTTTATAAATAAAAAAAGACCTTGGTGCAATAACCAAGGTCTCAAGGGTACAATTATCCAAGGCACTACAGGCGCCAAAGATCCTACTGTCCGAGCTTCTCCACCCCCAGGAGGAAGAAGCCGACCGTGCCGTAGCCGACCGAGTCGTTCCAGTCGGGGCAGTAGAGCCCGTCGCCACCGAAATCGCCAGCAAAGAGACGGTTGCCGTCCGGGTTCAGAGTATCCGACGCCGCATAGAGACAACTTAGTGGCACCCGTTCGCCCGTGCGCTTGAAGTGCGCCAGTATGAGGGCGAACAAGAGCTGGATCGAGCCGAATGATGTGGCGTGGCTTTCGGGAAGCTCATGACGTTTCTTGAGTTCGACACGATGCGCTTCCATCTGCTTAATGGTCTTGCGCGTGCTCTCCTTCGCCAATCGGGGAATCCAGAACACCAGGGAATCAGTAGTGGGGTCATCCACGAAATTCCAGCCCTGCAGATAATTGAGTTTATCGTGACAGGAACCAGCCAGTGGAGCATGGGTCTTCAGGGTGAATCCCTGCTTGACCTTCCAGGTGATCGGCCCGCGGTAGTCCAAGAGAACCGCCAGCTCACGCCATGACGCGAGACGATCCGTAAATTGCGGGTACTGCTCCTGCACTTCGTTATCCGACAAAGGAATCACGAAAGTATTCTGGGTGTTCTCAATGACGAGAGCGCCGCAGAATTCCTTCAGCTTTCCCGGATTGTCAGTCAAAGCGAGCATCTCCTCGTCCGTCAGGTCGTTGAGCGCCGCCAGAAGCGCATTTGCCGTTGCCTTGTTTTCTGATTTCATTTTTCCACCTCTTTGGGGTAGTGTTCTCAACCAATATAGCCAAGAAGAAGTCGGGATATTTCAATAATCCCGGCCTTCTTTCTGTATAATTTAGCTTAATTTAAACAAAAAGAAAGCCAGGATACAAAACTTATAAAAATTTAACTAACTAATATTTACATTATACATTAAAAGTAAAATATTGTCAATACAAAACAACATACGGAGGAACCCCTCGACGAAGCTGAGGAACCAGGGATGACAAAATAATTTTGTAAAATTATTTTGTCATCTTCTCCGCCTCTTCCAATTTCAAACTAATCAAACGAGAAATGCCGTCGCCTTGCATGGTCACGCCATATAATACATCGGCCTTGGCCATAATCGCGCGATTATGAGTAATAATGATAAACTGGGTTTTATGGCTAAGCTCATTAATAATATTGCTGAATTTTGAAGAATTGGCCTCGTCCAAGGCCGCGTCCACCTCATCAAATAAAATAAACGGCGAGGGGTTATTTGAGATAATGGCGCAAATTAAAGCCAAGGCCGTCATGGTTTTCTCGCCACCGGAAAGCATATTGATATTCTTAATCTTTTTTCCGGGCGGGCACGCTTCAATATCAATACCCATATTGGCTAAAAACGATTTATCTTCAAGATGGATTCCTTCTCCCACCCCCTCTGCCGCCGCTTGAGCGTCGGCTTCTCCCCCTCGGGCAGGGGGAGAAGAATCAGGGCCAGCCCCCTCGGGCAGGGGGAGATTATCTAATTGAACTGCCTCTTCTCTTACGGCTTCGGCTTCGGTAACTTCCTTTTGCGATAAAACCAATTTCGCGCTCCCGCCTTCAAACAACTGCTTGAAATATCGGGAAAAATCTTCATTAATCCGCTTGAACTCGCTTTCAAACTGCTTTTTAATCATCTTATCCAATGCCGCCACGATTTTTTCCAAATCCTTAATCGCTTTTTCTATATCTTCATTTTGCCGGCTTAAAAAATTATGCCGCTCCTTAACCTCGTTGTATTCTTTTTCCACTTCCGGGTCGGTACCGCCGATAAGCGCCAACTGCTTTTTTAGTTTGGTTATTTTCCATGCCAACTCTTCAATATTCACGCCTTGAAACTCCCTTTCAATCTTGGGCCGATAATCATGGCCCAAATCCTGCCTCATCGCCACAAATAAATCTTCTTTCTTGGTTTCAATTTTAACGATTTCAATTTTTATTTCATTTAAAAAACTGATGATACTATTAAGTTGCGATTGATTATTGTGCGTTTCCTGTTGTAAAGCAAAAATTCTTTGTTTTTTCTGTTCTTCGTGTTCGTTAAAATCCTTAATTTTATCCTTGATCTGGGAAAATTCATTTTCCGCTTCTTTAATCTGTTCTTGCAGTTCGGCCTTATCTTTCTGCAAGGCCTCGGAAAACTTTTCTTTATTGGCCGGAATAATTTTATTTTTCTTTAAATCATTGTTAACTTTAACCAGGTCATTGTCAAGTCCGGCCGCCTTCACCTGCAAAGATTTTTTCTGTGAAACCGCGACTTCTAATTTAATTTTTATTTCATTGATTTCATTGACCAAAGAATCCTTGTTTTTTAAAAATTCGGAGAGCTGATTTTGCAAAGATATCATTTCTTCTGATTGCCGCCTCTTTTCCGGCTGGGAAATTTTGTTATAGAAAACTTCCACTTCCGAGAATACCGCTTCGGCTTCTACTTTTAATTTGGTTAAGCCGTCTAAACTATGGGTAATTTTTAATTTATAAATAAAATCTTTTTGCCGCGAATAAATGCGATTAACCGCTTGCCTGACTTCCTTTTCGGAAACGCCCAAGTCGCTTTGAAATTCTTTTTGCAACTGTAATAATCTATCTTCAAAATCTTTAAATTCACCAAGCGCCTTTTCTTGTTTTTTATGCCGCTCCTTAAAAATATCTGCCAATCGCACTATCTGCTTATCAAGCGCGGCCATTTCATTATTAATATCTTTGATTTGTAAATCTAACTCGTCTTTCCGGTTTTCCAACCAAGTCAAATCCGGCTTGCCGATTTTTAAATATTCCACATTTAATTTGCCTTTGATTTCGGCTAACTGCTGTAATAAATTATTTCTCTTGGCCAATTGCCGATCATAAATGGATTGTAATTGGTTAAATTCTTCCACCCGGCCTCTCTCTTGGCTTAAGTCCGTCAATTGCGCTTCTGTTTCCCTGATTTTATTTTCTAATTTAATCTTCTCCTTTTCGGTCTTGATAAAATCCAGAGCGAAACCCTGATAGGCCGAGTCAAGATTGAACCATAATTTGCCATAATACTTAACCTGCGAATCTCGAAGTTCCGCCTCCACTTCCCGTCTTTTGCGCCAATGGCTTACCTGCCTGGTCAAAGACCTTAAATGCGGCTCAAGCTCCTGAACCAGCGCCCGAACCTGAACCATATTTTCCCTGGCTTTTTTTAATTTATTTACGGATTTTTCCCGTTTTATTTGATATTGCTTAACGCCCGTGGCCTCATCAAAAAAATCCTTTCTTTCCGACGACGAATAATTCACAATTCGGTCAATCATGCCTTGGCCGATAACGCTATAAGTATTTTGGCCGAAATTGGCCTTGGCCAAAAGCATAATAATATCAAACAAACGAACCTCGCCTTTGTTGAGCCGATACTCGGAACTGCCATCGCGATAAAGTTTGCGGGTGATGACTACCTCGCCGTAATCAATGGGCGCGGATTTGTCTTCATTGTTTAAATGTAAAGAAACCTCGGCCAAACCCATTTGGGATTTTTTGGCCGAGCCGGAAAAGATGACGTCAGTGGCTTTTTTGCCGCGAAGCAACTTCAAGCTCTGCTCGCCCAAGACCCATCTCACCGCGTCAACAATATTTGACTTGCCCGAGCCATTGGGCCCGACAATAGTCGTGACGCCGCAGGCGATAGCCGAGGCCTGGCGGCCATGAACCATTGAGCAGTTTTTGCCGGGCGCCGGAAATTCCAAAACGGTTTTTTGCGCAAATGACTTGAAGCCCTGTAATTCTATTCTTTGTAAATACATAATTAACAATTTTCAATTTCTAATCCCCGATGCAAGTCGGGGACAAGCTTTCAATTTTCAATTAAATTGAATAATGATTATATTTTAACAAAAAATCGGGCATGCCGCCAGTTATCAACTCCGTAATTTAAAAATTAAAAAGAAGGAATTGCTTCCTTCTTGTATCACAAAATACTTTTTGTTTAAAAAAACAGATTCATTAACAACCATCATTGCCTAAACGCACGGTGCCAAAAGTGATTTCCCGCCGAGGCAGGCAAATTGTGACGAAATGCCGATTATTCCTGGCATTACCCGGATTAATAATGGTGATTTCCTCACCCTCTTCATAAAGCGGCTCATTGATTAAACCGCAAAGAACAAAATCCACCCGATGAAACTGTTTGGAAAGTTTTCGGGCAAATTGAATGCCCTGATACTCTGACATTTGCAAAAAGTCGTGGCCTAAGTCATGTTACACATAAAAACGGTGGGCGCAAACATCTACTACGGGTTTTTCCAAAAGAACCGGGTGCCAATTTTCCGGAATCTCCTTGGGATTTTCCTGTTCCGGCAAAAAATAATAATATACTTCAAATTTTGAGAACGCCGAATTGCCGATATCGCCCGGCCAGATATTACCGCAATGAATAATGGTTCTGGCGTCTCTTTGTTCAAATTCACGCGCCATCTGATGCCAAAAATATTCATCTAACTGGCTGATATTACTAGTGTCCGTAATAATGCCAACCGTGGAAGGCGTGGCCGTAATTTTCGTTTTGGGTATCCGAGTAAAAACAACTTCGTTATTTTCCGAATCAACCAAAGCAAATTCATAGCCATCCGAGCCGTCACAAACACCGCCCGGATTCACCCAAGTCATAAGTCCGCGCTGAATCAAAAATTGCTGATGAGTGTGGCCGGTGAAAATATAGCGGACGCCATCGCAAACATCGTAAATTCCCTGAATAAAAGTGGTGAGTTTTGCCGGATCACGAAGCATATCCATGGAACGCTCATGACCGGCACAAATTTTGAATGGCCCAAGATTGACAATCCGATTTTCAATGCTGCCCGGCCTGGTAAAACGCCAATTGGCGGGCGAAAATTCAAAACGGCTGTCAAATTTTTGCTGCCTGGTCAAAACACAAACCACCGGTTTCCCGCAAAATAAGTCGCCGTTTATGTGCCGTAGCTCAATATCACCCGCATGCACAAACAAGCCAATGCCACGACGATTTAAATCATCAATTACCGCGGATAAAACATTATCAGTGATATCATGCGTATCCGAGAGTATCCCGATTTTCATGGTTTTTTACCTCCATGTTTGGATTAAATTGAGATGGTTACAAAACTATTTTATCTATAAATTTAGGACTTTTTGAGCGAGACCAGGAGGGCCAGCAAAATGACTTGAGGCATAGCGGGGCTATGGTGAAAGTCATTTTGCGCCAGCCCGACGAAGTCGCAGCCAAAAAGGACAAATTTAGAGAAAATATAGTTTTGTAACCATCTTATTGCAATGGAATTTTTGTTAATGAACCATCTAAAAGATACCACCAAAAGACCGGTTTGTCAAAATGTAATAATATGGGCTAAACTGTTATAATAATTGTATGCTAAAAACCAAACAAAAGTTTGCCATAATTGATTCCAATGCCTTAATCCATCGGGCGTTTCACGCCTTGCCCCCGCTTATGACCAAAGAGGGCGTGCTTACTAATGCGGTTTACGGCTTTACCTCTATTCTTCTTAAGACCATCAAGGATTTGAAACCCGATTACATTGTGGCGACTTTTGATCTGGCGGCCAAAACATTTCGGCATATCGAATACGAACCATACAAGGCCCATCGCGTCAAACAGCCCGATGAACTTTATGCCCAAATCCCGCTCGTCAAAGAAGTGCTTAAGGCCTTCAATATTCCGATTTTTGAAAAAGAGGGCTTTGAAGCCGATGATTTGATTGGCACTATTGCCCACTTAAAATCCGTTGATCGAAGCGACATTGAGACCATTATTGTGACGGGCGATCAGGATACGCTCCAATTAGTTGATGACAATACCAAGGTCTTATCGCCTCACAAGGGCATAAGCGAAACGATTATTTATGATGAAAAATTAGTCAAGGAAAAATTTGAGGGCTTGACGCCAAACCAATTGATTGATTACAAGGCGCTTCGCGGCGACCCGTCCGATAATATTCCGGGCGTAAAAGGCATCGGCCAAAAAGGCGCGATTGATTTATTAAATGAATTCGGCGCGCTGGAAAATATTTACCGTAATATTGAGTCGCCAAAAATAAAAAACCGCGCTCGCGAACTTTTAAAGCGATACAAAACCGAGTCCTTTCTCTCTAAAAAATTAGCCACGATTATTATTGATGTGCCTATTGATTTTAATTTAGAAAAATGCGCTTTTATCGGCTTTAATCGGGCCAAGGTCATTGAAATTTTTCAAAAATTGAATTTTAAAAAACTATTGGGCCAATTATCGACTTTGGAAAATAAGTTAATCGCCAAGGGTAATCAGGCCGGCCGGCGCCAGGGCAGTTTATTTGAGGGCGGGCCAAAGCCGGAACAAACCTTGTCCGAAAAAAATCCTCATCATCAATACAATTTAATTGATAGTGAAAAAGAATTGAAAAAATTTCTGGCTCAATTAAAACAACAAGAAAAATTTTGTTTTGACACAGAAACCAGCAATTTAGATCCCTTTGTCTCGGATTTGGTTGGCATTAGTTTTTCCTGGGAAAAAAATATCGCCTATTATCTGCCGATTAAAACTATCAAACAGATTAAAAATGAGCTGAAAAAAATCTTTGCTGATGAAAAAGTCCAAAAAATCGGCCACAACTTAAAATTTGATGTTGAGGTCTTGGAACAGTATTTTCCCTCCCCTTGTATTAAGGGGAGGGTTAGGGAGAGGTCTAAAGTGAACGGCGTTTATTTTGACACCATGGTCGCCTCTTATCTTTTAAATCCATCCAGCCACCAGCATAGCTTAGACACTCTCGCCTTTATTGAACTGGGCTACCAAATGCAACTCATTGAGGAATTAATAGGCAAAGGTAAAAACCAAATTTCCTTGGCTGATGTGCCGGTAGAAAAAGTGGCCTGCTATTCTTGCGAGGACGCCCTTATCACCTGGCTCTTATACAAAAAGTTTGCCAAAGAATTGGAAAGGCAGGGCATGTTTGGCCTGTTTGAAAAAATTGATATGCCTCTGGTAGAGGTTTTGGCCCAAGTGGAAAAAAATGGCGTAAAAGTTGACGACAAATTTTTACAAAAAATTTCAAAAAAATTTGATACAAAAATCAAAGCCCTTGAAGAAGAGACCTATAGAATCGCCGGTGAAAAATTCAATCTGGCTTCGCCTCTCCAGCTCAAAAAAATTCTTTTTGAAAAAATGAAAATCGATCCTACCGGATTAGGGAAAACAAAAACCGGAATTTCTACGGGAGCGGCTGAACTCCAAAAATTAGCTGGCTGGCTGCGCGAAAATAAAGAAGACGGAAAAAAACGAAAAATTATTGATTTGCTTTTGGAGTTTCGCGAATTATCAAAATTAAAAAATACTTATCTTGACGCTCTGCCTGAATTAATTAATCCCAAAGACGGCCGAGTCCATACCAGCTACAATCAAACCGTGACGGCCACGGGCCGGCTCTCTTCTTCCGACCCCAATCTGCAAAACATACCCATTCGCACTGAACTTGGCCGGCAGATAAGAAAGGCCTTTGTGGCTGAAGCCGGATTTAAAATTTTAAAGGCGGATTATTCGCAAATAGAACTTCGCATCGTGGCCTCGTTGGCCAATGACAAAAAGATGCTTAAGGCCTTTGAAAATAAAATTGATATCCATACGCAAACCGCGGCCGCTATAAATGATGTTGAAATAAAGGATGTTTCGCCAGAGATGAGGCGCGCCGCCAAGGAAGTTAATTTTGGGGTATTGTACGGCATGGGCGCCTGGGGATTGGCTCAGCGCACGGGCATTTCCGGGCAAAAAGCCCAAGAGTTCATCACTAAGTATTTTAAGACATTTAAGGGTGTCCGAAAATATATCGACGAAACCATTGAGATGGCCAGAGAAAAGGGCTTTGTGGAAACATTTTACGGTCGCAGACGTTATATTCCGGAAATAAATTCGGGCGTACAGCAAATTAGGAGTGCGGCCGAAAGAATGGCCACGAATACGCCTGTTCAGGGTTCGGCCGCCGACCTCATTAAATTAGCCATGATTGAAATCCACCGGGAATTGCCAAAAATCTCTCCCGAGACCAAAATGATTTTGCAGGTACACGATGAGTTGGTTTTTGAAGTACCCGAAAAAAAAGTGAAAAAAGTCGCCGAATTCGTTCAAGAAAAAATGTGTTCTGTTTATAAACTGCGAGCGCCCATTGAAGCCGAGGTCAGTGTGGGCGACAATTGGGGCGAGACGGAAAAAATAAAATTATGATCTTCTTCATCTACGGCACGGACCAATATCGTTGCCAGGAAAAACTGAAAGAATTAAAAAACGGCTTTATCCAAAAAAGGGATAAGGGCGGTTTTAACGTGATTAATTTGGACGGCGAAGAAATTGGTCTTGATCAGCTGAAACAAGAAATAATGACCACGCCATTTTTAAGTGAAAAAAAAATGGTCGTGATTAAAAATATTTTCAGTAGCGATAAAAAAATAGAAAAACCATTGGCTGAATTTTTAAAAGAAAAAGAATCGGAAAATAAAATTGATAACGTCATTTGCTTTATTGATTTTTTTGACCCGCAAAAAATCAAGCTGCCGCCCAATAAAAAAATATCTTTGGCCGGACCTTTATTTAAATACCTGGCCTCGCAGAAGTTCGTCTGGGAATTCAATTTAATGAATAATCCGGCCTTAAACCACTGGCTAAAAAAATATTTAGTTAATCGCAATATTAAAATTGAAAACGAAGCCGTAAAAGAGCTGGCGCTTTTAGCGGGCAATGATTTAAATAATTTGGTTTCGGAGATTGATAAACTAATGGCTTATAGAAACGGCCGGATTATCAGGATTGAGGATGTAAAGACCCTAACCAACGGCAGGCTTGACGAGAATATTTTTAATTTAATTGACGCTTTAAGCCAGAAAAATAAAAAGCTGGCGCTTAAATTAACTTCTGACCAATTAAATAGCGGTGTCCATGAATTATCAATCCTTAAAATGATTTCCCGGCAATTTAAAATACTTTTACAGGTAAAGAGCGGGGCGAACAACTCAACTCTATGCCTGCATCCCTTTGTTTTTAAAAAAGCGCTGGGCCAAGTGAAAAATTTTACCCCGGAAAAATTGGTGGTCATTTTTAAGGCCCTGATTGAATTAGAAAGCCAGCTTAAAACCGGCCACAAAAATCCAGAGTTATTATTTGATTTATTTATTGCCAAAAATTGTTCTTAGGCGGTTCCGGCAACTTATCCACATTAAAATCATTGACATAACTAAAATAATTTTATATAATTTAATTAAGAGATGGGAATTCCAATTATTGTGGCAAAGGCAAGTCCGAGCGCTTGGACAATAGCACCTTAAAAACACTTGATTCAATGGGAAATGGTCTTATTAAAAAAGCTGGTGGAAAAATTCACCATAATGTTCAGGAGGTTCTAACTTTTCGCTTTAGGCCAGTTCTCATAACTCGCAATCAAGTAACGATGGCCGGATTCATCAAAGCCCGCAACCAAATCAAAATTTTAGTTGACAAAGCTACATAAAAGCTGGGCCGTATAATAAAACCCAAATCCTCACCCATCAACCAAACTTCAAGCGGCACGAAGCTCCATCGCGCCGCTTTTCATTTTCAAAAATTTCAAATTAAAAAAGACGGGGCCAAGCCCGTCTCTTTAAAGATATAGTTATAATTATTTTCCCATTAAGTTCAATTTCTTCATTAAACGGGATTTTTTTCTTGAACCGGTGTTTTTCTTTAAAATGCCCTTTTGCCTCGCCTGATCAATGGCTTTTATGGTGGCTTTGATTTTATCGGTGGCACTCTGGTCTTTGGCCTCAATTAATTTTTTTGATTTCTTGATTAACTCCTTTATCGTCTCTTTGACTTTAACGTTTTTTATGGCATGTTTTAGGCCTTGTCTTAGGGCCTTTTTGGCTGATTTTTTTATAGGCATAATTATTTCCTTAAATATTTAGTTAATCCATTAAAACGCGGTAAATACTAAAACAATATACCATAAAAAAATAGCTTTGACAAGAGCGATTTCTTTAAGTAAAATACAAATTGAGATGGTTACAAAACTATAATTAATAATCAATAACCTTATGTTTAAAGAAACACCGGCCAATAATGAAACCGAAACCATTATCGGGCCATCGGTTAAGATTGAGGGTGATTTTATTACCGAGGGCAATATTATTGTGGAGGGCATGGTTTGCGGCACCATTAAGACCTCTCGCGACTTAAGAGTCGGGTCAAAATCAAAAATCTTTGCCAATGTGAGTGCGGAAAATGTCTTAATTGCCGGCGAAGTCCAGGGCAATATAAGGGTAAAAGAAAAATTGGAACTTACTTCTACCGCCAAAATCTACGGCGATATCAAGACCAATATCCTCATTATCGCTTCCGGCTCGGTTTTAAATGGCAAATGCCAGATGGGCGACGGCAAAAACAAGACGCCGAAACCGAACTTTTCCAAGCAGGAAAAAATTGAGTTAAAAGCCCGGCCAGCCGCCACCGATGAAGATGAAGAATTAGAATCGATGATTAAAACCGAAACAAAATCCCCAAGGGCAAAAACTTAAGAACCGTTTCTTAGAGCTTACCAATTTATGTATTATTACATTTATGATTCTTTTTTGAACGATAAAAAATACCATAGCTTGTTGGCGAAGATAGAAAACCGATTAACCGATTTGGGCATTAATGGCAAAATTAATCATTTATCATTCTTAAAGAATATCCAACAGATCCTGGCCGAAGAAATAAGGCGCGGCGTTAAAACGGTCGTGGTAGTTGGCAGTGACAAAACCTTGGGTCAAATAATCAATCTGATAATGGACTTAAATGTGGTCATCGGCTATATCCCCATACACTCGGAGTGTATTGCCGGGCTGCTAAACATTCCTCAGGGTGAACATGCCTGCGATGTTCTATCAGCCAGAATTGTTAAGAGAATTGATTTAGGAAAAGTAAATAATTATTACTTTATTGGCGCCATAGAGACGGGCGGACAAAAATTAACTTTTGAGTGCGATGGCAATTATATTATCAATCTTACCAACAAAGACAATATCATAAACATCGGTAATTTAAATTATCAACACGGAATTTTTGCTTCACCTAATGATGAATGCCTGGATTTATTTATTGAAAATACGGAAAAAAAATTTTTAATTAAAAAAAAAGCCACTCTAAGTCATTTAACTTTTAAAAAAATCAGGTTATCCGCCGAAAAACCCATGCCCATATTATTAATGGATGAAAAAAAAATTTTAAAAACACCGGTGGAAATAAAAGTCCAGCCAAAAAAATTGAGAATGATTGTGGGCCGGGGAAGTTTATAGACCAGGAAATGACTATAAAATTATTTTATAACCATTTTATTATCTATAAAAATTATTTTCCATTAAAAATATTCTGCTGAAAAGCAGAATATTTATTGTTTTAGGTAATAATTAGGTTGATATCGGGTCGCTCACTAAGGCCTTATCGCCCACCAAACCACTGGCCACAATCATGGCCCGATTATTAATTTCTAAAACCTGGCTTTGGTCAATAATCAAGTCCCGCGCCAAAATCTTTTTTACCAAATCAGAGCTGGAAATAATATATTTGACAATCTGGCCGTTTGCGGTCTCTAATTCAAAATCTTTAATCCGACCAAGATGTCGGCCGTCTTTGGTTTTTACCGGCAAGCCAATTAATTGTTTGCCTGATAATAGCATGTTAGTTTAATTGGTCATTCTTATGATCTTCTATTTGTTTTTCCGGCAGTAAATTATTTGCGGGTGAGGGTATTCTGGCGACCACGGTAACGGCCGGGCTTTTCTTTTTAAAAGCAACCACTTGCTGTAAGGCGGTAAGCAGGGTTATGACAAACCAATATAAAACCAAACCGCCCGGCAAGCTGGCGCCAATCACTATGGTCATTATCGGCATAAAATAAACCATTTGCCTGTTCATGGTCGCCATCATATTTTCGTCTTTGCTGCCGGCTGATTTTACCTCGGGTTTTTTGACAATCAGCATTCTCGCCTGCCAGAATTGAGCCGCCGCCGCCAACACCGCCAAGACAATCTGCGGTTTAGATAAATCCAAAAAACCAAAAGCGATGGTGGTGATAGAGCCGGGATTGTAAATAAAAGGATAGAGAGCGGCTAAACTGCCGTTGGTCAATCCGACCATAAAAACCTGATAAACCGCGATTAAAAAAGGAAATTGGATGAGCAGGGGCAAACAAGAAGAAAAGGGGCTGACTTTTTCTTCCTTATATAGTCGCATCATTTCCGAAGCCAATTTTTCTTTTTGACCTTTGTATTTGATTTTAATTTCATCTATTTTCGGCTGCAATTCTTGCAAGGCCTTCTGTGATTGTAATGATTTTAAAGAGAAGGGATATAAAATCAATTTTATAAAAATCGTGATTAAAATAATGGCTAAGCCAATATCGTGCCCGGGAATTATATTATAAAAAAATACCAATAGGTTTAATATGGGTTGATAAAAAATAGTATTAAAGAGTTGAATCATGGATTTAAATTAATTTCAAAATTTTGAAATTATTTCAATGGATCGTTTCCACCCTTGCTAAAAGGATTGCAGCGAAAAATCCGCCCCAAGGCCTTTAAGCCACCCCTAATAATACCATATTTTTCAATGGCCTGATAACCATATTCCGAGCAGGAGGGGTGAAACCGGCAATAACCGTTGGGGAAAAACACTTTAAAAACACCTTGGTCAAAAGAAAGGGTTTTTTGATAAATTCTTATTAACCTTAGCAAAAAATAACGGGGAAAATAATATAATTTTATCATTAAATAAGCTTATTCTTTTTTAAAATAGCCAATAAATTTTCTTCTAAGTCCTGGTAATTCTTATTTAGGGCGGCAGATAAAACATTTACAATAATATCAAATTTTTCATTAAATTTAAATAAATTTAAATAAATTATTTCTCTTACTTGCCGTTTTAAGTGGTTTCTTTGGGTGGCTTTTTTTGAGACCCTATTGGCAACCACCACGGCAAAACGGCTATTCTCTAAAGTATTGGGCGCATATCTAATAGAAAAAAAATGCCCGGCCAGCCACCGGCCTTTTGAAAAAACTTCTTTAAAATCGCCTCGCTTGGTTAACCGGTATTTTTTGGCTAACATTAGACAAAATTATAGTTTTTAGACCAATTTTTTACGACCTTTGGCTCTTCGGCTGTTTAAAACCCGCTTCCCGCCCGGGGTGCGCCTTCTTTTTCTAAAACCGTGGGTTTTTGCTCTTTTTCTGGTTTTGGGCTGATACGTCATTTTGGGCATAAAAATATTTTTAAATTATTTTAAATATTTGGAAACTAATTTAGTTACAATTTATTTAATTACTTAGAAAGAATAACATTTTTTATCTAGTTGGTCAATTTATCCAACCCCGCCTCTCACGAGAGGCGGGGTTGGATTTATTAACACCTAATCAACATCTTATAAACAATTAGGCGCACCAGCTGATATTGGAACCCTTTTTAATTTATAACTTCTGTGATAAAATATAGGGCAGATTGATTTCGTCTTAATGAGATGATTAAAAAACCGCCTCATAACCATCTCAATTTATAAATTTAAATTTAAGCCGCCATGAACAACCAACAACTTTGGCAAGCCGCTTTGGGCGAGCTCGAATTGCTTTTATCCAAAGCGAATTTTACCACTTGGTTTAAAAATACCGCCATTATCGCCTTTGAGAATGAAAAAATCACCCTGGCCGTGCCCAATGGCTTCACCAAGGCGTGGTTGGAAAAAAAATATCATCAAACAATTTTAAAAGCGCTTCGCAATGTCGCGGCCAATGGTCGGATCAGAGAAATTGAATATAAAATTAAGACGCCGTCCCAACAACCGCCATTATTGCCGCCGATTACTCCCGGGGACGCGAATAATATGGAAAGCGGCATTGATTTAAATGCGGAAAAAATTAACAAGACGCTTATTGACGCGCCGACGGGCAATAATGTCTTTGGTCTTAATTTGAAATATACTTTTTCTAATTTTATTGTCGGTAAAAATAACGAGTTAGCCCACGCGGCGTCTTTAGCGGTAGCGAAAAATCCGGGCAGCGCCTATAATCCCCTTTTTATTTACGGCGGCGTTGGTTTGGGAAAAACCCATTTACTTCAGGCAATTGGCCACAAAATTATGGCCAATAATCCAAGGGCTAAGGTTTTATATGTTTCCTGCGAAAAATTTACCAACGATTATATTGCCGCGGTCCAAAATGGCAAAGCCAATGAATTTGAAAAAAAATACCGTTCGGTTGATGTTTTATTAGTAGACGATATTCAATTTATCGCCGGCAAAGAACGGACCCAAGAAGCGTTTTTTCATACTTTTAATGAGTTGCACCAACAAAATAAACAGGTGGTTATCTCATCTGATCGCCCGCCCAAGGCCATTGCCACCCTGGAACACCGCTTGGTTTCCCGTTTTGAGTGGGGGATGATTGCCGATATTTCCATTCCTGATTTAGAAACAAAAATTGCCATTATTGACGCCAAAGCCAAAGAAAAAAATTACCCATTAGAACCGGAAATTACCAATTATTTGGCGAGTGTAATCCATAATAACATTAGGGAGTTAGAGGGGGCTTTAAATAGAATTATCGCCCACAGCCAACTGCAAAACAAAAAACTTGATTTAGAAGAAGTAAAGCAAATCACGGCCTCAATTACCACCAATGCCCTGAAAAAATCACTGACGCCAAAACACATAATTAATGTGGTAGCGGAATACTATGATATTGAAATAAATGACATTCTTGGCGCCTGCCGCAAAAAAAGCTTGGCTGAACCGCGCCAAATTATAATGTTTATCATGCGGGAGGAAATGAAGGCCTCTTACCCCACTATCGGCCAAGAGCTTGGCGGCCGCGATCACACCACCGCCATTCATGCTTATGAAAAAATCAATAGAAACTTAAAATCCGACGATAAACTCCGCCAAGACGTAAATGTAATAAAACAACGATTATACGCCTCGCAAAATTAACATGGGGGGAAATGGTGGATAGGCCTGATAATTAGTGAATTAAATATTAATAAACCACCTTAAATCCTGTGATTAAATATTAATAAATTAATTGACAAATGGTTGATAATTTTATAACTAAGGTGGAAAAGTTTTTACTCTTAAAAAAATTTTTAATTATAAACAAATAAAAAACAATTTAATCACGGTTTTGTGGTTAGTTATAAGATAAGTGATTGTGGTTTATTAAATTGTTTTTTATTTAAATTTAAATAATAAAATAATAATATTTAATTTATTCACTTTTATATTATTATTATGATTATAATTTAATATATTAACTAAAATAATAATTAATAATATGAAAATTTCCTGTACCCAAGAAAATTTAAATCAAGGTTTAATGGTGGTTAGCCATATTGCCAATAAAAACACTAACCTACCTATATTGGCCAACACCCTAATTAAAGTAGAGGAAAAAGTTTTAACCCTTTCCGCCACTAATTTAGAAATTGGCGTTACCATCCAACTGCGAAGCAAGGTGGAAGATGGTGGTGAATTTACAGTTGACGCTCGCCTATTAACAAACTATATCTCGCTTTTACCCAAAGAAAGAATTGATATTGAATTAGGGGGAGATAATTTAAAAATCGAATGTCAAAAACAAAAAACCAAAATTAAGGGCCAGCCCGCCTCCGACTTTCCTTTAATACCAAAAATTAAAAAAGAAAAGCCATATATAATAAACAGCAGAGACTTTAAAGAGGCGATATTGGTGGTGTCATTTGCGGTTTCTACCTCGGAAACAAGACCGGAAATTTCCGGGGTGTTTATGGGTATGGAAAAAGAAAATATTATATTAGCGGCGACTGATAGTTATCGGTTGGCTGAGAAAAAATTAAAATTAGCCGAGGGCAACAAAGAAGAAAGAAAAATAATTATTCCCGTTAAAACCCTGCAGGAACTTTCCCGTATTTTAGGGGTATTTAAAGAGGATGAATCAATAGAAGAGGCGGGCAATATTGAAATTTATTTAACCGAAAATCAAATTATGTTTTCTTATAATGGGGTGGATTTGATTTCTCGCTTAATTGAGGGCCAATATCCTGATTATACGCAAATTATACCAACAAATTTTAAGACCCAGATTATAGCCAATAATTTAGATTTAATAAAGGCGGTTAAAACCTCAAGTTTATTTACCAAAAGTGGTATTTATGATGTAAAATTGGACTTTAACGGCGACAATAAAGAGATTATTATTACCTCTTCTTCCGCTCAAACCGGCGAGAACACATCCATAATCGAGGCGGATATAGTTGGCGAATCCAATAGTATTGTTTTAAATTATCATTATTTATTAGATGGGTTGCAAAATATCGGCTCGGAACAGGCCGTGATTGAGATAAATGACGGCAACAGCCCTTGTGTTTTAAAGCCAAAAGGCAAGGATGATTATGTTTATATAATTATGCCGATAAAACAGTAAAACACAATTTTTTATTTCACAACAACTTTTAACTCCTCGGTTTTATATTTTTTGCCGTTCTGGTCAAAAATATTGCCATAGACGATATATGAGCCGGCTTCGGGTTTTTTATCCCATGTCAACGAGATATTAGCGCTTAAGGGCTCAAGATAATTTATAAATTGTTCTACATTTAAACCAACGCCTTGTTTGATAAAATAAAAATCAATTTTTTTAATTTGCGGCCAATTATTTAAACTGGCATTAAATTTGGCCGGAAAACTGATCGTAGAATTATTAGGCAAAAACCAATTTAAAGTTGGTACTGGTTTTTGGGCCAATAAGACATTAATTTCCACTGATTGGGATTTGGTGTTTTCCAAATCATCTTTTACTTTAACCGTCAGGGTGTGGTAGCCATTGTCTAAGTCTGACAAGTCCAGATTTGCATCGCCAACATCGGTTTTAGCGGTGATTAATTTATTATCAAGATAATATTCTATTTTTTTTATGCCGCGCGGCGCCGAGGCCGTAATTTCTATCACTAAAAATTGGTCTTTAATGGTTTGATTGGGCAGGGGCGTAATAATAATTAATTTTGGCTGGTCTTTTTCTAAATGAATATCATCAAATTCAGTGGGGATTGGCTGATTGTTATTAGGATTAATCCCCTGCTCTTCGGCCCACCTTAAAGCCGATGATTCCCAACTATTAAATTGCGGGTCATCGGCTGGATTTTTTGGCGGCTCACCCCGCGGGTCGTCTTTATTAATATAATATAAAATATCATGAATTTTTTTAGTGGCAATTTCTTTAAGGGTTGAGTCAGGCGTGTATTGGGTCGCTAACTTGCCGGACATGGTGTCTATTTTTATTTTTGTTTCCGGCGTCAGCTGGCCGTCTAAGATGGGCTTGCCGGTGATTATGGGTTGGGGTTTGGTAAACTGCTCCGGCGGCGTATCTCGCAAGGCCTCCCGCATATACTGATTCCAAATCGGGGCCGCGATAATTGAGCCGTCCGCCCCCTTTTTCATTTCCTGATTATTATTATTTCCCACCCAGACGCCAGTAACCAAGCTGGGGGTATAGCCGATGGTCCAAGCGTCGCGATAGTCGTTGGTGGTGCCGGTTTTAGCCGCGACCGGCCGATCCGGCAAAGTTAATTTTCCCCCTTGGCCAAAAATATAAGCCCTGGCGTCGTCATCGGATAGAATATCAGTGGTGAGCCGGGCAATTTCCGGCTCTATCACCTTTTTATTTTTATCCGTGTATTCATATAAGACGCGGCCGTCTCGGTCTTCAATTTTTAAGATGGGATTAATCTCGTGTTTAACGCCCTCTTGAGCTAAAACGCCGAAAGCGGCTGTGTGTTCCAATAATTTCACTTCGCCGCCGCCCAAGACCAATGATAAGCCAAATCGGCTCCGGTCTTTTAGGGTGGTATAGCCAAACTCGTCCGCCAAATCCAAAACATTATTAATGCCGGTTAGATAGGTGGTTTTAACCGCCGGTATGTTTAACGAGCCGGCCAGCGCCTGTCTTATAGTAACCGGGCCGTATTCTTTGGGGTTATAATTATGCGGTTCATATTTGTTGCTGCCCGTGGTATCAAAATTAGTGACCGCATCATATAAAACCGTATTCGGGGTATAGCCCTTGATAAAAGCGGCTGTATAAACAATGGGCTTAAAGGACGAACCCGGCTGTCTTGGCCTTAAAGCCACATTAACTTGTCCGTCTATGTCTTGATTAAAATAATCAGCCGAACCAACCAAAGCTAATATCTGGCCGGTTTTCGGGTCAAGAGAAACCAAAGAAGCGTTGGTAAAATCATATTTTTTACTATTTAAATCAACTCCGTCTTTGACCGCTTTTTCCGCGATTTTTTGCTTGTCTAAATCCAAGGTGGTATAAACCTTAAGGCCTTCTTGGGTGATAAAATCCTCGCCATATTTTTCCGATAATAATTCTTTAACGTACATCACGAAGTGGGGCGCGATAATGGACTCTCGCAGGGGTTTAAAAATTATTTTTTCTTGTTTGGCTTTTTCCGCCTCGGCCTGGGAAATGTAGCCCAGCTCGGTCATGGAGTCCAAAATGTATCTTTGCCTTTCAATCAGCTTGTCTAAATGATTGCCATAGGGCGAATAATAAGTGGGACGTTGGGGCATGGCGGCCAAAATCGCGCCTTCGGCAATGGTTAAGTCCTTGGCTGATTTGCCAAAAAATGATTGGGCGGCGGCCTCAATGCCGTAAATTACCGACCCATAAGGGATTTCATTAAAATACATTTGCAGGATTTGGTCTTTCTTAAATCTTTTTTCTAATTGATAAGAAAGGATAATTTCTTTGAATTTGCGGGTATAGGTTTTTTCCTTGGTTAAGATCGCATTTTTAACAAATTGCTGGGTTAAGGTGGAGCCGCCCGCCCGACTGCCGGTGAAGATGTTTTTTATCAGGGAGCGGACAATGCCCGTCCAGCTAAAGCCCTGATGTTTATAAAAATTTCTATCCTCGGCGGTTAGGGTCGCTTTTTGGACATAATCAGGAATATCGTTTAAATTAATCAGAGTTCTTTTTATATCGCCATGAATGTCATATAAAACGGTTTTGCCGGTTCGGTCATAGATTTTTGTGCTCAAGGTTATGGCGCGATTAATCACGCCGTCCGGATTAGGCAAATCGCGGGAAACCCAAGCAAACATAGCCACCGTAAAAATAGCGCCCAATAAAATAAAGAAAACCGCCAAGGGCGCTAAAACACCCAAGAGCTTTCCAATCAGTCCTTTTTTATGGCGCCGTGGACCTGGATATTTATGGCTGAGGCCGAAATTGTCCGAGGTTTTTTTATGGCCGGCGCCAAAACTTTTTCGGCCAAGATGAGTGGGGCGCCGCCAGTCCTGCTCGGACTGGCCCCTCTTTAATAAATGGGGTATGGTCATTTTAATTTAATAATTTTGAATTGTGAAACTCATTTTTCTCCCCCTTAATAAGGGGGAGGCCAGGAGGGGGTTAATTCTTTTTCTGATATTTTTTACCCCTCCCTACCCTCCCCTTATAAAGGGGAGGGGGTTTAAGAGGAGTTTCGTAATTCAAAGTAATTAATAGTTTAGATTTATTTTTTCAATGACATAAGAGCGAGAGAACTGGCCGCGCAAATCGCGACCGCCAAGGCGTCGGCCGCGTCATCCGGCTTGGGCGCCTCTTTCAGATTAAGAATTATTTTTACCATTTGTTGGACCTGTCTCTTCTCCGCTCGGCCATAGCCGGTAACCGCCTGCTTAACCTGTAAAGGCGTAAATTCCGCCATAGGCAGTTTATTTTTTATTATCGTTAAAATAATTACGCCCCTGGCTTGGCCGACCGCGATCCCGGTCTTGATATTTTTACAAAAAAATAATTCTTCAACCGCGGCAAAATTCGGTTTGTATTTTTTTATAATTTTATCTAGTCGGCTGGCAATTTGTTTTAGGCGCTCAGCCGGAGCGGTTTCTTTTTTGGTTTTTATTGAGCCGTAGTCAATGATTTTTAGTTTGCCATTTTTTTGAGCGACAAGGCCGAAGCCGACATCAGCCAAGCCGGGGTCCACGCCAAGAAAAATTTGTTTTTTACCAGTGGGCATTGGTGTAGACATTATTAATATCATCTAATTCATCTAAGGCCAGATATAGTTTTTCTATTTTTTCCCGCGCCTCCGGATTATTGATTTTTAAATCGTTTTTAGCCATATAAGTTAGGCCCGACTCTTTAATATTTAGGCCTAACGGCTTTAATTTTTGTTCTACTTTCTGCCGGTTTTCGGCTTGGGTATAGATTTCCCACTCGCCCTCATTTTTTTCAATATCCTCGGCGCCGGCATCAATTATTTTTAATTCCAATTCATCCGAAATTTTGTCATTGGGCGGTTCTAAATTAATAGTAATCATACCTTTTTTATTAAACAGCCATAAAACACTATTAGGACTGCCCAACTGCCCATTGTTTTTATTTAAGACCGCTTTTAAATTCGCCACTAAGCGATTTTTATTATCCGTAATCGCTTCGGCGATAAAAACGCTTCCGGCCGGGCCGATTATCTCATAGGCCACCTCTTCCAGGGCGTTGGCTCCGGTCAAATCGTGGCCGCCCCTTTTTATGGCCCGTTCAATATTATCTTTAGGCATATTGGCCGCTCGGGCTTTTTCTACGGCCAGGCGAAGCTGGAAGTTGTTTTCCAGGTCGCCGCCCCCTTTGGCGGCCAGAGAAATCAGGTTGGCCAATTTAGTAAAAACCGCGCCTTTTTTGGCGTCGGTCGCTTCTTTTTTCCGATGAGTTGTCGCCCATTTGCTGTGGCCGGACATAAAATGAAAATTGTTAAATGGTTAAATTGTTATATTGTTGAAAAGTTTGGCAGTAAGACAGCAATTTAACCATTTAACAATTTAACAATAATTTGAATGATAGAATTTCTAATTAATATTATGACATAAAAAAACCATAAAAGCAATTGTTATTTTAAGTCACTTTTGTTAAAATTATGTAATAACCATATAAACTTAAAAAATAAATTAATCCAATTAGCAATGAACATTTTAGACGAGGAAAAAGAGATAGTCAAATATGATAAATCAAAAGTGGCGTCATCTATTGATTATTTGCCACGCCAACTTGGGCGGGCCTGGGCCGAGGTCTTAAAAATTAAATTACCCCTATCTTATGCTAAGTGCCAGCAGATTGTTTTCTGCGGTATGGGCGGCTCTAATTTGGCCTCTGAATTAGTTAGGAGTATTTATGGCGCGGAGATTAAAAAACCATTTATCTTGGTAAGAAATTATAATTTGCCCGCCCTAGTTAATAAGAATACATTAGTTATCATCTCAAGCTATTCCGGCAATACCGAAGAGTCAATTAGTTGTTTAAAGCAGGCCAAAGATAAAAAAGCAAAAATATTTTGCCTGGCCTCCGGCGGAAAAATTATAACTTTGGCCCGAAAAAATAAACTACCTTTTTATAAAATAAACACTAAATACAATCCATCGGGTCAGCCCCGCTACGGCCTCGGGTCCCAATTGGGCGCGGCGCTGGCGTTTTTTTCCAATTTGAAAATCATTAAAGTCAATAACCAAGAAGTGGCCAATGCCGTTGAATACCTGGAAATTTTTAATAAAAAAATCAATAGCTATTCGCCCTCGACCGATAACTGGGCAAAAAATTTAGCCCGCAAACTATCCGGCCACTTGCCGATTTTAATCGCCGCCGAATTTTTATCAGCCAACGCCCATATTTTAGCCAATCAAATAAATGAGAGCGCCAAAAATTTGGCCTTTAGTTATCTAATCCCCGAGTTAAATCATCATTTAATGGAGGGCCTGTCTTTGCCGCCGGCCGCGGCCAAAAAAATAAAAGTTTTATTTTTCAACGCTCGCGGCTACAGCCAGCCGATCGCCAAAAGATTTTTAATCACGCAAAAGGTCTTGAAAAAACAGCAAATTAATTTTATTGATTACTTGATTCGCGGTGAAAGCAAGCTTTTGGCGGGTCTGGAAATTTTGCTTTTAGGCAGCTGGCTTAGTTTTTATTTGGCGGTATTGAATAAAAAAGATCCGGGGCAAATTCCCTGGGTTGATTTTTTTAAAAAGAAGTTGGAAAATTGAGCAATCCCCATGGCCATAAAAATTAAATTTTCCGCAATTAATAATTGGTTGGAGCGCAACAAAATAGCAGCATTCTTGTTGCTGTTTTTGATTTGTTTTGTCTATTTTTCCTGGATTCAGGATTCGCCGTATTTCCGCGACCCGGATTCTTTTTATCATATTAAGATGGCCCAGCTCATAAACGAAAAAGGTATTGTTTATGATTTTCCTTATCTAAACTTTACTATTTTAAAAGACGGCTACATTGACCATCATTTTTTATATCATTTGTATTTGGCGCCCTTCGTCCGATGGCTACCGCCCATTGTAGGCGCCAAGTTTGCCCACATTATTTTAGATTCTTTGGTGATTATAACCTTCTTTTTTTTATTAAATCGGCTCAAAGTAAAAGGCGCTTTCTGGTATAATTTTTTACTTTTATTCAGTGAGTCGTTTATGTTTCGTTTGGGCTTGATTAAAGCCCAGCCCCTGTCGCTAATAATTGTATTTTTAAGTGTTTTTTTTATTATGCGGCAAAAATATTGGCCTTTATTTTTTTTGGCCTTTATTTATGTCTGGACTTATGACGGCTGGTTTTTATTGCTTATCTTGGCGGTGGTTCATATGTTGGTCAATAGTTTTGACTCAGCTTTACTGGGCGGTGATAATTTTATTAACAAGATGAAAATTTGTTTTAGTTCCCGCCGGCAGAGAGTTAAATTAGTTTTAGTCAAATTTTTTAAAGTCCTGATTAGCAAAAACAATCTCAAGCTTTTTTCAAGCGTGTTTTTTGGCCTGGTTTTGGGTGTTATTGTCAATCCGTATTTCCCTAAGAATCTAGGTTTTTATTGGATTCATATTGTGCAAATCGGGTTGCTAAATTTTCAAAATAAAATCGGCGTGGGCGCCGAGTGGTATCCTTATGATGCTTTTAAATTCATCCAAAATACCTATTTGCCCTTGATTTTAGTGATCGGCGCTTTGATTTTATTTTTCAGTTATTATAAAAGTTTTAAGGTGGTGGTGAAATATATATTTTTTCTTTTTATTTTATTTTTAATCGCGACCATAAAAGCGCGACGGAATATTGAGTATTTGGTTCCTTTTATGGTTATTTTTTCCGCCTTAGTTTATAGCGGGGTTATGGAATTTAAAAAGGCCCGGACGGAATTAAAACATTTAAAGGAAATACTCGGCAAAATATTGTTCAGCAATCGTTGGATACAGCTTTTTATCACCGCGATTTTGGTTAGTGTTTTTATTGTTCTGGCTTATTACTTGCCCCTTAAGTCGAAGGACAATTTATCGCAAGGCCTTCATTATAATTATCTTAAAAACGCTTCTGATTTTTTGCTCAAAAACTCTAATCAGGGCGACCTTGTTTTTAATAGCGATTGGGATATTTTCCCGGAACTTTTTTATCATAACAGCCAGAATTATTATATTGTCGGCTTGGACGCGACTTTTATGTATTTGTATGATAAGGGGCTTTATCAGAAGTGGTGGGACATCACCTTAGGGAAAAGAAGCGACGAGGCCTATTTAATTATTAAAAATGATTTTAAGGCCAAGTATGTTTTAGTCACGCCCGCTCATAAAGAAATGATTGAAATGCTTAATAATAACTTTCATTTTTTGAAAGTATACGGCGATGACGACGCTATAATTTATAAAGTTTTATGAAAATAGAAAAGTTATTTAATAGCCGAAGAAAACTGGTTATTATTTTTATATTAATTTTATTTATCGGGCTTGTTTTGCGGATAACCAACATTAGCAACGAGGAGTATTGGGTTGATGAAGTGGTCTCAATGGAAATTTCTCGATACAGTGATTCCTTAGCGCACCTTACGGCATTTATCCAGCAAGGCGAATATCATCCCCCGCTCTATTATTATGCGATGTTTTTTTGGACCAGGGCCCTTGGCACTGAGCCGCTGAGCACCAGATCTTTTTCGGTCATATTCGGCATAGCATCGCTTATTTTATTTTATTTTTTTGTAAAAAAAGTATTTAGTTATTTGCCGCCTAAAACTTCGGTGAAAATCGCACTGCTCGCCATGACTTTTTTGGCGGTAAATCCTTTGCACATTGAATTTAGCAAAGAAGCCAGACCTTATACTTTTTTCACTTTTTTTGGGCTTTTGTCTTGTTATTTTTTGCTTTTTCTTTTGGAAAAAAGAAAATGGTATTTTTGGCTCGGCTTAATTGCCAGTAATATCATCGGCCTTTATATCCATTATTCATATTTTTTCATTGTGGCCGTCCAGGGCGTGTTTTTAACTGTGGTCTGGCTTTTTCAAAAATATCGCCCCGGTTCGTTCGGCGTCAAGTTTTCCCTTAAAGAGTTATTTTATTTTTTTTTGGCGACAATCACGGGGTTTTCTTTGTGGCTGCCCACGGTAATTAATAGATTTTTTGAAAGTCAGACCGAAATTTATGGCGCGAGAATGGCATTTGGCAGTGGTTATGATTTTTTTTGGCTTGAGCGCGTCACGGAAAATTTGTTATGGTTAGAAAAGTATTATCTTTCTGGTAAAAGTGGGCCAGTTATTATTTTTTTTGCCGAAGCGGCTATCGTCGGCTTACTCATTTATTTGTTTAAAGTTTTAAAAAATCAAATTAGAAAAGAATCACTCTGGCGCTTTATGTTCTTATCGATTTTGTTTGGAGGTGTTTTATTTTTTTATTTTGCCAGTAATTTAAGTATCCAATATACGCCGATTGTTTCGCGCCATATTTTATTTGCGGTTTTCCCGCTTTTGGCCTTGGTTAGTTATGCCATTTATACCTTAAAAAATTATAGTTTTAGATTTTTTTTAACCATTTTTATTTTAATAAGTTTCGTCGTGGTTTTACCACAGGTGATAAATAGTGATTCCAATTGGAATAAGGAGTATCGGGTTAAAGAACTCGCTCAATATATCCGAAACAGCGAACAGCCAAATGACCTAATTGTATTCAATGATTTTCGGAGAGTTTTGTTTAATTATTATTATCAGGGTAAAATAACCGTAAGCGATTTTTTTCCTTATAAAAATTTTGAAAAAAGCTATGAGTTGAGTAACTACGCCACAAATTCGCTGGAAAATAAATTTAGCGCCCACATTATAACATTTGAAAACAATAATCCAATTCATGTCCAGTATTTGGATAAATTGACGCAAGGCCATAATCGCGTTTGGGTTTTATTGGGCGACCAAGGTATGAGACAATATTTTATAAACCATAATTGGCTGATTCAGCCGTTAAATTATAATGTGGAAAATATTTTTCAGCCAGTTTTATTTGTTAAAAGATAAATTGTGATATGAAAATTTTAATTGTTTTGCCGGTTTATAATGAACAGTTGATTATTGAAAAAAGCGCGCTTAAGGTGTGGGAGTTTTGCCGGCGCGATTTGAGCGGTTATGATTGCAAAATAGTTATTGCCGACAATAATTCTAATGACCAGACCGGAATTATCGGCCGCGAGCTGGCGCAAAAATATCCGGCCGTGGATTATTTTTTTACCAAACAGCCGGGCAAGGGCGTGGCTTGGCGTACGGCGTTCCAAAATTATGAGGCCGATATTTATATCGTGATGGACGCGGATTTAGCGGTTGATTTGCCGGCCGTTAATTTATTAATTGAGGGAATCAAGGGTGGCGCCGATTTAGCGCTTGGTTCAAGGTATTTAAAGGGCTCAGTAGTGGTTCGGCCGTTTTTTAGAGATATGACTTCAATTGCTTATCGTTTATTAGTTAGATTGATATTAGGGACTAAAATTACCGATTTCCAGTGCGGCTTTAAAGCGATTAATAATCAAGTGAAAAATAATGTTTTATCAAAAACAAAAGACGATGGCTTTTTTTTGGATACGGAAATTACCATTCTATCGGAAAAATGGGGGTATAAGGTAAAAGAAGTGCCGGTGAACTGGTCTGAATACCGGAATTTAAACCGGAAGAGCACGGTAAAAATTTTTAAGACCACGGTGGATTACTTAATTAAAATTTGGGGGCTGAAAAGGAGAACGAAAATTGGGGGTTGACAAAATTAAATAGTTATGATATAAAAAGTTAAGTTGGCTATATTAAATAGTCAATTTAAAAAATTCGTACATTTTATTAAAGGAGGGAATTAAAATGAAAACAATGGCCTTAATGTGTCTGGCATTGTTGGTAATTGCCTGTGTCGGCACGGGCAATCAATTCCAATCCAGCTCGGGCTGGCTGACTTCTCCCAAGGAGACGCTGGCTTATGGCGACCCATCGGGCCGTGTTGACCCGGGGCAGGTGGCTTTTCGGCATGGGGCGCGCTTGGATGAAACCGCTGGTGTTCTTTCGGCGGCAACCATTGCCGACCCCAAAGCCAGAGAAAAGGCCACCAATGCCATCACCGAAATTTCCAAAGACAGAAATCGGTGGGGCTATAACTGGGGCGGCGGCGCGGGTGGCTACAGTTTCGGTTATGGCGGCGCTCGGGAAAATATCCTTCAACGGGGCGCGGTTGTAAATCGTTCCGACTATCCCGTAAGAGTGGATTTTGCGCCGACCATGACTTATGGCGCGGTCGGTCCCGAACCGTCCGGAAAACCACAGTCAATTATGGTAATGGCCAGGAATTACGAAATCGTGACTTTGCCGCCCGGCGAGTATCGGTTTACCGCCTATAATCAAAAAGGCAAGGTTATTGCGGATGAGCGCGACAAGGAGATTGACTGGGTGCGCGGCAATTCGGAATTCAGAGTGCCTGACACCAGTGATATTATTGCCATGGACTGGCTCTTCTTCGTTGATTGAAAGTTAATTAAAATAAAACCAAAATAAAGGCGCCAACTCTTTTCGGAGTCAGCGCCTTTTTAAATTCCCATAATTATCTTGTTGCTGATCCGCTCGTTGTTGTACCAACAGCCGTTTGTACTTTAGTTATCACAAAGGCCGTGATGGCATAAGCCACTAAAATTATTATTATGCCGATAACCGCGCTTTTCAGGATTTCTTTGGCATTATCCACTTTTTTTGCATCGCCCGCGGCCGTCATCCAAAGGAAGCCGCCGTAGATAATCAAGACAACCATGACAATTCCCATAAATCCCAAAAAGACCTTCACAATGGCGCCGATTATTAATTTTAAATCAGTTCCTTTTCCCGTGCCCAAGCCGGTTTTATTTAAGTTATCCAAGATATTGGTATTATCTGTCGCCGCCATAGCTAACACCGGAACCGAAAGCAATATTAATAAAAACAAGAAACAGGCGCATTTTTTAAGAAACAATCGGTTATTTTGCGCTAGTTTAATTGGGCTTTTCATATGAATTTTAATTTAAGTTGTTTGAGTGAATTGCTGCAAGTCAGTCACCACCGTAAAAGTAATAATATAGGCGGTTAAAGTAATAATCAAGCCGATAATTGAAGCCATCAAAATACCTTTTGCCTTGTCTATTTTGGCCGAGTCGCCATTAGCCGTCATCCAGGTAAAACCGCCGTAAATAATAAGAATAATCAAGACAATTCCCAATGTGCCCAAAACATATTGGATAAAAGAGCCGAGATAAATATAGATTTCCGCCCGGCTTTCTAAAGGCGTTCCTTTGACCGCCTGATCCAACTTATTGTCCGCCTTGGCAATAATGGGCGCGATTAGAAGATAAAGGGGTGTCATTAAAAGAATAAATTTTTTCATTTTATATTTTTGGCCTCATTACCTTAGATAACCCCCCAATAGCTTTAAAGATAGAAAATTATCTCAAAAAACGAGGCGCGTATTTTAGGGGGGGCCATAAGCCCCCCTTAAAATGAAGATTAATTACTTACATCAGGTAAGCCGGTGGCGTTGCCAATATTGGTAATAACAAATGCGGCAATCGCATAGGCCGCCAAAATAATAATAATGCCGACAATACCAGCGATAATCAATTTTTTTGCCGTTTCTGTTTTTGTCTCATCGCCCATGGCCGTCATCCAGATAAAGCCGCCCCACAGAATAATTATAACCGCCAAAAGACCAAGAAACCCTAAAATGACTTTGATAATAGCATTAACTGTATCTTTTAACGGCGCATCGCCTAAGCCGATGTTCCCTGCCGCATTCAAGTCAAAAAGGTTTTCGGCGGTTTGAGCGTTGGTGATTAATGGCAGAGCCATCAAGGACACGGTCATCACAATAACTAAGGTGGCTAAAATTCTTTTCATTCTCAATGTTTTCATTTTTTCACCCCCTTTCTCTGGCTCGCGCTTATTTTAAACTTTAAAAATAATGCGATATTAAGGATTTAACTTAATTATATTATATAATATTTTTCGCTTTTAGCAAAATATCATTTATCCCCCTTGCCGGCTTTATTTATTGGGAATAGCGCATTGACCCCATTGATTTAGTGATTTGCCGGTAAACCGATTATAAGTACTATCAACTCCCGGACTGGTAATGCCGTAAAAAGAATAAATAATCGTATTAATCAGGGTCCAAGCCAGCATAATTATAAAAATGCCGATAACCGCGGCCACTAAAGCATCCTTGCCCCATTTAACGCGGGTTTCATTGCCGTAAGCCGTAATCATCACAAACCCGCCAAAAATAAACATTAAGATCAGGAACACGCCGCTTAAGCCGACTAAAATATCGGCGGCTTTGACAAACATTTTAATAAAAGAGCATAGTCCGCAGGCGCCTTTTGCATACTGATTGCCGGCGCATTCTAACGGCACTAAGCCCTCCGGCACTTCGGCGGCCAAGACCGGAAACGCCAGAGAAAAAAAGAGGGAGATTATAAAAATTATAATAAGAGTATAAATTTTGTTCTTTCGGTTTAATCCAATCATATTGTTTGATTAACTTTTAAGATAGAGTTTCTTAGGATGTTTTCAAACTCCCGGTCATTGGTTGATTTTAACAATTGGCTGATCATGTCTTTAATTATTTTTTCCATAGCCGGAAGGTCCCGGCCTTGATACCAATTTTGCGCCGTCAAAATTTGCGCCGCCGAAGCGTGTAAGGCCTCTACTTCAAGTTGGCCATTAATCAATGATTTTAAAGCGGTCGGCCTCTGGGTTTTGCTTAAGAATTTTTCCACCTCGGGCTTGCCGGTGGCGAATAAAATAAAATCCCAGGCCTCATTTTGGTGGGTTGATTTTTTAGAGACGGTTTCCAGCCAGTAATTGGCATAATTAACCGGCGCGTCCGGATTGACTTGCGGGATGGGCGCGAGGCCTAAATTTAATTTTGGCGCCCTGGATTTAATAATCGGCAAATAGTAATTATAACTGAAAACAAAGGCGACCCGTCCCGCCAAAAAGGCCTCTAATGAATTGGGCATCTCACTATTCCAATTATAAACATTTTTAACCGGCGAGGCGAAATCAAGGTAAAATTTAATCGCTTCCACGCCCGGGTTATACCCGTCTTTATTGTTGCTCAAAAAAGTGGCATAGCCGTTGGCATCGGCCATTTCCGCGCCGTTTTGCATTATAAGAATGGACAATATATCAGCCACGTTATCAATATTATCGGCCGCGCCCAGGGCCGCGCCTGATTGGATTATTTTGCCCTTATCGTCAAATCGGGTTATTTTTTGGACCGCTTCCTGAAAATTCGTCCAATTGTTGGGCGGTTCGGTCACGCCCGCTTTATTAAGAATATCCTTATTATAATACATGATTAAAGTTTCCAAACTCAGGGGCAGGCCATAGACCCGGCCGTCAATAACGGCATTCTTATACACCACATCGGCGAAATTTTCTTTTAATTGCCTTAAGGTCGGGCTGGGCTTGGTGAGCAATTCCGAAACCACCTCTTTTTTAATCGTCCCCCTTTCTTTTTGATAAGCCAGGGTTATTTGGGGCGGCATGGGCACGATTTTTGCCTGGTATTTTTTTCGCCAACCTTCATTGATGGAAAAAATATCCGGTCCGCGGTCTTCGGCGAAAGCATTTACCAGTTCCTGCTCATATTCTTCGGCGCGGAATTTGCGGTAGTTGATTTTGATATTGGGATGGAGTTTTTGGTAATCGGCGATAATCTCATCAAAAGCATCGTTATCGTCCCAAACTCGCCAATAATTTAGAGTAATGGGCTTTAAATATTCTTGGACTTGCTGATTGGGATTCTTGCAGCCAAAGCCGGCGGTTAATAAAAAAGCAAAAATCAAGAAAAGATTTGCTATTTTAAATAATTTTTTGGCGGGGTTTTGTTTCATATTAACAATTTAACGATGATAAGTATGTTTATCCAGCGCTTTTGCGCAGGGGTAATATCCCGCAAAAAAGCGCTGGATTTATTATTTTAATTATACAATATTTATTATAAAAAATAAACCCGCGTAGCGGGCGAGCCAACCACTTCATTTCCTAACTGGCGGTGGCGATGTCCGCAAGTTAGAACCAAAGTATCGAGCAAAACGGCTAACTATCTGGACTCTTGATCCAATTATACAGGAATTAAGGGCTATGTTCAAAATTCACCCAGAATGGTTTGAGGTTCCGAAGCCAAAATCAGATAAAGGACAAAACGCGGTCGATTATTCGATTAAATAAACTCTGTATTTTCATTCGAATAACGAGGCGCCTTGTCTAACATGTGCTGTGGTGTATATAACCAAAAGTTTATTGGCTTTGACGGATCGTGAGTTTTTAACCCCTTTGTACTATTTAGACCAACTGTCAGTATTTTACTCTTACACTCATTATCGAAACAGTTAATTAGAGGAAATCTAACTTTCTCGCTATTTGACCAGTTCTTTACAACTTTTTTGTCTTCAAATAAAGAAGATTGACCTCTTTGAATCATCTCCCATTCTTTGTATTTTTCGAAATGGCCATAGGAATAAGCACCAAGGCCAGCAAAATAATCAGCGACCTGGACGAATATTTCTTTGTGAGATTCGACTACCCTAATCATTTTTAGTTGAAGTTTTATAAAATCAGTTTTATTTATCCCGAATAAGTCAGCGGCGAGCTGATACTTCTTACTAACTAAACATTTTCCGAGGGTTTTCCAATCCATAGAGGATTGTTTATCCGGTCGCCAAAGCCAACTGGAATTATTATCCCAGCGCTTACTTAAAACATTCCGTACTAACTGATAATACATCCTACCAATATTAGCATCATCGTCTCTACCAGAAATATCTTTATGCCTTGAATCTTTCATATCCCATATTAAGACGTCAACTCTAATTTTGTCTAAGTGGCTAAATATAAATGCATGTAATTTTTCCGCGGCAAATTTATATTTCGCGCCACGAATATTCTGCCACTTAAATTCGCCATTAATACCAGAGCTCGAAAATATTGTTTTTAATTCATCGCACAAACTCGCCTCATACCTAAAAGGGAATGTAATTAAACCGAGGCTGTTATATCGGCCATCTTCATGTCCAGAATCGTCAGAAAAGGCAAGATGGTCGTATGTAATTTTTATGGGGTGTGGATAACTCATGCTTGTTGACCTTCTATTTTCCTTCTATAATTAATAATATACCTCTGAGTATAATACTATGTCAACAATATATGCTTACTAAAAAACAAAAATTAGTTCTTGATTTTATAAAGGAGCATCAGAAGAATAAAGGTTACTCTCCTTCTCTTGAAGAGATACAACGACACTTCAAACTTGCTTCTGTTTCAACGGCCCATTTTCATATCAAGCAATTACAGAAAAAAGGATTACTTACAAAAGAGGAAAAACAGGGTAGAACTATTTCTGCCATGAAAGAAGAGAAGACCCTGGAAATTCCGTTGGTTGGCAGTATCGCGGCAGGACAACCTATTGAAGCAATAGAAATATCTGGTGAGACAATTACCATTCCGAGAAGTGATATCAAGTTACCCTTTCAGCACTATGCTCTACGAGTAAAAGGAGACAGTATGATCGAGGAAGGAATTTTCAACGACGACATAGTTGTCATCCGGTCTCAAAAAATTGCTGATAATGGACAAACCGTTGTAGCTATCATTGATGATAACCAAGCAACTCTCAAAAAGATTTTCAAAGAAAAAAACAAGATAAGACTTCAACCGGCAAATAAAAATCTTCGACCGCTTTTCAGAAAAGAAGTTGAAGTCCGTGGAGTTGTCGAAAAAATTATTAGAACACTATAGTAATATGAAAAGCCAACAAAACAAAATAACTTATATAAGTTTATTCAGTGGTGCTGGTGTCGGGTGCCATGGTTTTTCAAAAGAAGGATTTGACTGTGTCGCAACTGTTGAGTTGATTAATAGACGTTTAGATGTGCAAAAACACAACAAAAAATGTCTATACCCTAGTGGATATATAGCGGATGATATTACAAAAAAAACAGCTCAAGAAAAAATATTTTCCGAAATAGACCTCTGGAAATCAAAACAAAACCTAAAAGAAGTTGACGTGCTGCTAGCGACACCACCTTGTCAGGGTATGTCTGTAGCAAATCACAAAAAAGGAGATGAGTTGGCAAGAAACTCTCTTGTTGTTGAATCAATAAAACTTGTAGATGAGATTAGGCCGAAAGTTTTCATCTTTGAGAATGTGCGAGCTTTTCTCTCTACTCTCTGTACTGATACCGATAATAAACAGAAGCGGATCCGTGAGGCAATAGAAGTAAACCTTGGTGGAAAATATAACATCCATTATCAAGTAATAAATTTTAAAGATTACGGCAACCCATCAAGCAGAACGCGAACATTAGTTATTGGAGTAAGAAAGGATATCCAAGAAGTTACTCCGCTTGATCTTATGCCACCTTTAAAAAACGGAGGGACTTTACGTGATGCAATAGAAGATCTCCCATTTCTTAAAAAGATGGGAGAAATTGACGTAAGCGATATCTACCACAATTTTCGACCATACGGTAAACATATGCTTCCTTGGATAGAAAATATCAAAGAGGGCCAATCAGCGTTTGATAATCTTGACCCGAAAAGACGACCACACCAAATTGTAAATGGAAAAATCGTACACAACGAAAATAAAAATGGAGACAAATATTCAAGATGCTATTGGGATAAAGTAGCACCTTGTGTACATACAAGAAATGATATTTTAGCGAGTCAATCTACCATCCACCCTAAGGACAATAGGGTTTTCAGTATTAGGGAATTAATGCGGATAATGTCAGTACCCGATTCTTTTAACTGGGTGCCTATGCCATTAAACGAATTAAATAAATTACAGGAAGAGGAGAAAAGAAAAATTCTTAAAAAAGAAGAAATCAACATTAGGCAATCTCTTGGTGAAGCGGTGCCAACTGTTATATTTAATGGTATAGCAAAAAATATTAATTCGAAATTTAAGAATATTGAGAAAAGCGAAACCCAGATAAAACAATTTATTCGAGACAGGAAACTTGATATTGAAGAAAATCTAAAAACATTTCTCAGAGATAAAATAGAGGATTTGAGCTATCCTGAATTAGCTAAAATTGTTGAGCTTTCAAATGCCCAACGACTTCAACACGCTGCCTATTACACTAGACAGGATATTTGCTTCACTATAGTAAAAGATCTTCCTGATGTATCAAGGTTTGAAAAACTTTCTATATTAGAACCATCAGTTGGTGCTGGTAATTTTCTCCCGCTTCTTGTTGAAAAATATAAAACAGTTAAAGAAGTAACTATTGATGTAATTGATATCGACAAAAATGCAATTGAGATTCTTAGGCTTTTACTAAAAAAACTCGATGTTCCAAAAAATATCAATATCAATTTAATTAACGCAGATTTTCTATTGCATGGCGAAACTAATTTATTTGGTCAATCGAAAAGATACGATATCGTTATTGGCAATCCGCCGTTCGGAAATATATCTGAAAATAAAGTTCTCCTAAGCACTTATAAGAGAAATAAATATAATACCGAGACAAATAATCTATTTTCTTTTTTTCTGGAGAAAGCAATACAGCAGGGAGATACTGTAGGTCTTATTATTCCAAAAAGTTTTCTATCAGCACCAGAATTTAACAAAACAAGAGAACTTGTTTCGTCATTTGCCATTGAAAAAATCACGGACTACGGAGAAAAAGGGTTCAAGGGTGTGAAGATTGAGACAATCAGTTTGATTATCAATACTCGCAATAAAGGGACACGGACCCTCGTTGAGTCTTATGTAAAAAACGAAATTGATTATAAAGACCAATCTTATATTTGTTCAAAAGATTTTCCTTACTGGTTGGTGTACAGAAATGAATTTTTTGACTCTATCGCTAAAAAACTTCGATTCAATATCTTTACTTCGTACAGGGATCGACAAATTACAAAGAAAATAACAAAAAATCAAGGGAGAATAAGGGTATTGAAATCGAGAAATATTGGACGGAATAAAATATTAAATATTCCAAATTATGATTCTTATGTGGATTCGATAGATGGCCTTTCCATCTCGAAATTTCTCAATAAAGAAAACAGCGTCTTAGTTCCAAATCTCACTTACGCACCTCGAGCGTCATTTTTGCCCGAGAACACTCTTGTTGATGGCTCTGTAGCAATTCTCACCCCAAAAGAGAGTGGGGTTGAGATAACGTCAAAAGATCTCGATTATTTTGGAACAGAAGAATTTACCAAGTTTTATCGAGTGGCCAGAAATCACGGCACTCGATCTTTGAATATCGACAATAACTCCGTATTCTTTTTTGGAATACAGAAAATTACTATATAGTCGCGAGCACAGTGTCCACTTGTTCAACACTTGAATCCTCGTCAAGAGTCCAGTGAAAGCAAATTTTAAGAATTTTAATAAATTCTTTTAGATCATAGAAATCTTCACCGGCATCTAAAGAAGCTCGTATATGCTCGAACTTCTTTTTGAGACAGATAATCTGAAATTCCGGATTAATAGTTCGTGTATTTGCTTCAATATGAGCACGAGAAAGATGTTGACCTGGAGTTAGAGATATTAAGTTCTCTTTTGAAAGAGAGAACTGAGAATACGAATAGCGAGGTAATATGTGATGAACATGAACACCACCGTTAGGCAGATAGCCCAAATCTGGGTCTTGTATCTCGCTATTGTTACCGTGTTTTAATTTTACAGCATCTTTCGCTTTCTGCAGAAGTGTTTCAACCACACCCCCCTCGTCAATTTCTGAAAGGACTTCATCATGGTATTGTTGTCTCGTCATGCCCGTAGGCATGTCTTTGTCGCGGAAGTTCTCTCGGTTGTAAATAAGAAAAGTATATGGACACACCCCTGGTGTTATATTTGAAGCGTCTTCACCTGGAAGCCGGTTTTTATAGCAGAAAACATTGAATATTTTATTGAATACGCGATATGTATGTCTCCTATCATCTCCCTTTACGGCCGTGTGAGTCCGTGCCCAATTCCAGTATGCTTCTTTCGCGCGCAAGTGATTATCTTGGTTTGGATTTTGGCGATAGTTTTCGAACACATTGCTGAAGCCATTATCTTGAATAAATTTTTCTGTGTACTCACCTAAAAAGTGTGCCGCATTAAAATCGTTCACGGCGATATATTCTAATGCTTCCAAAACACTTATCCTATATCTCTTAGGACGCACATCTATTTGATCTAAAATTCCTGCAAAAGAAAAAACGCCTAGCTGATAAGAGCTGACTTTGTTGTACTCATTTTCAGCCTCTTCTTGTGGTGGCTTTGAAAAATAGTCCTGCATTAAGGAGTCAAACAAGCGAGACTCTCTAACGTCGGCGTCAGAAAACACTCTGCCTGAATTATCTTTAATGAGGTCGAGGATGACATGAGCAACGCACCATAGCAAGTCCGGTGTAGTTTTTTGTTCGTAATGAACCCCTACACGAGGAGTTTTTACAAGACTTTTCGTTTGGAAGTATTCTTTAAAATCCATAAACTTAATATTCAAGAAACCCTTATTTTACTTCGGTTCTAACTTGGTAATCTGGCGGTGTATTCTGAAAATAGCTCGAACGCATTTCGCCTCCTGCGGCGGCGTGGGCGGTGGGCAAAAATCCGAGCGGCTCCGTCGCGAACATTCCAAACTGCCAAAGAACCTGAAAACAAATCGGCTCGAACCATATTTTAATTGATAAATCCTTTTCCTTTTCGCCAAAAAAGCCCTTTCAAACCCTATGCGAGCGGCGCGTTCCGCGCCGCGAGCTGACCTCTTCAAATTTGCATTTTCCCAACTGGCGGAGAGGGTGGGATTCGAACCCACGGTCCCTTGCGGGACACGGCTTTTCGAGAACCGCACGATCGACCACTCTGACACCTCTCCAGGTTAATTTTTTTGATCAATTTTAATATTTTTGTTAATCACAAATATACCAATAATCAGCCAAAATAAAATTGATAAATCATTCTTAAAATACGGCGCATCAACCAAACCATGAATTATAATCTCAATCATCACAAAAATCAAGGTGACATTTAAATTCGCATAAGGACGGCTAGTTTTATCTTTTATCCCCTTAAAAATCGCCTTTAAGTTTTTCCCGATAAATGAAATAATCAGCCACAAAAAACTCATAAGCCCCATCAGGCCCAGCTCGCTCCAAAAATTTAAAAAAATATTATGAGGATACAGGAAAATTTCAAACGTCGGCAGATGATATTTGGCAATCGCGGTTTGGTAGCCGGCTAAACCGGCGCCGAAAAGCCAATTATGCTTAAGCATCTGCCAGGTTTCTCCCCAAATGAGCCGCCTGATAAAACCCGAGTAATCTTGAAGCGTAATTTTTTCAATAATAAAATGATTAATCGGTGGATTGGAAAAAAATATAATAACGCCAGCCAGAAAAATTAGAAAAAAATACAGTCGGGTTTTTTTATAGAGCATTCCCCAGATGAGCCAGATTAATACCACCGTGAAAATCGCCGCTTCGGATTGAGCCAATAATATGGTGATGAGGCCCAACAGGATAATTAAAAATTTTATAATTCGCGGCCAAGATGATTTTGTTTTTTGCCGGAGAAAGCCGGTGAATAAAATAATAATCGGGCCGAGATACAAGCCCAAGGCATTGGGATAACCAAAAACGGAAACCACCCTATCAACTGAACCGTCGGGGTTTAAGAAAGCGAGCGGCACATTCCAGCCGCTGAATTTTTGCCAGATGGCAATCGCGCTTAAATAGAAAGCGGACGCGCCCAAGGCCCAAAAAACATTATGCAGTTGTTTTGGATTTTTTATTCTGTCAGTCAAAATGAAAAAAAAGATAAGCGGCTCAAAAAAATATGCCCGCCAGACGCCCAGGGCTTTAATTAAATTAGGCGAGGTGAAAATAGAAATAATAGAAAAAATAAGAATAGCGGTTATCGGCCAAAAAAACGGATTATTTTTTATATCAGCCCAGGAGAAGGTGCCTTTAATCAACCAAATAAAAAATAAAATTAAAATCATTATTTCCAATAAGGTGGTGGGCAGGCCAAAGATAGAAAACCGGATTAGATAACTTGGCAGAGCGGCAATTATAAGATAAATAGACCAATTGGTTTTTTTGTAGGCCAGGTAGCTGAAAAATAAGAAATAGAAAATAAGCAGATATAACATAATTATTTTTTAATGTAATTTTAATTTTTGTAACTCACAATCTCCATAAGCATCTGCTTAGAAACGCCCCTAAGCATATAAAGCGCCCATAAATATATTAGCAGGCCGAGAATAATCAGGACAATTATATTTAGATTAATCAATAAGGATAAAGCAATGGCCATAATTAATCCGGCGCCAGTTGATTTTAAAATAATTTTTAAACATAAAGATATCCCGGTATATTTTTTTAAAACATAAAACGCCGAGAGCATCATTATCAATTCGGTCAGAACGGTAATTATGGCCGCGGCCCAATAAGAATAAATGGGAATAAATATTAAATAAAGGGGAATGGAAACAACCGCGTCAAGGATATAAAATTTAATCATTTTTTTCTGAAGCTCGCAAGAAACCACGGCATAGCCGAAAAGGGCGCTTAAATAGATTATGCCCGCGGCAAAAATTAAAATTTTCAGCACTTGGCCGGAAAGGAAAAATTCCTGGCCGGCTACAAACACCATGATTTTTTCGCCCAAAATCAAGGTGGCTAAAATTATGGGCACCACAATGATAACCAAAAAATCAAAGGCCTTTTGCAGAATAACTTGAAATAAATTTTTATTAATCACAAAAAATTTAGTCAAAAGAGGCAGGATTAAGCCCAAAAATAAATAGGGGAACTGGATTAAAATTTCCAGGACTTTATAGGTCGCGCCGTAGATGCCCACTTCGTTTTGCGGCCGGAAAAATGACATAATCAAAGTGTCGGCCCGGAAATAAACCAAGGAAAGGGCGATAGTGATGGCCAAGGGCCAGGTGGTGTGCCAGATTTTTTTCCAAAAAGATATATCAAAATCAAATTTTATGGAAAAATATCGGCGGGAGCCGATAAAAAGGATTAAAAAATTTATTAAACTGCCCAAAACCACGGCGCCGATGAGATATAACAGTCCTTGGTTGAGGCCTATGGCCAGCCAAACGCCTATTAGTAAAGCGACTCGGCCCCACACTTCCGCTAAAGCCACCCGGGACATGGCCAGCTCTTTTTGAAAAATACTGATCAAGACGGATTGCAGGGCGATAAAGAAAAAGGACAAACTCGCAATCGCGACGCCGGTTTTAATCATGGGCGGGTAAGGCAGAAACCAGACAATCGCGACGGCCAGGCCCAAAAATATCAAGGTGGAAAAAAAGCGTAACGTAAAAACATTGCGGAATATTTTTTGCTGGTCGGCCTCCGGTTTGGAGATCATTTGCGTGGTTGCCATCTGCAAGCCAAAATCCACCAACACGCTGAAAAACTGGAGATAAGCGATAACCGTGGTAAAGTAGCCATAGCCGGTTTGGCCGAGATAGCGCGTCATCAGGCCAACCGTAATCAGGCCGACCAGCGTGCCGAGGACTTTGCCGATTATTTGGTATAGAGTATTTTTTGCGATTTTTCCGGCCGTGGACATAATTAAGACCCCTCTTCAATCTCCCCTTAATACAAGGGGAGAAAACTATTTAATTTTTTTAGATTACCATTTTATTATCTATTCCATAATTTTTTTGCCTCATCCCAATAACCGGGATAATTCTTGTTTTCTTTCATAAAATACCACCATTCCGCGCCCCAGAAATAGATTTCATCAAAGCCCGCTTTTTGGGCGTACTTTATATTGCTTTTAAATTGGTTTAAGCTCATGGACTGGAAATATTCCGCCAAGGTCATTTGACTTAAATTTTTATTTTCTTTATGCCAGCTTTCGGCCTGGAGTTCAGCGACAATCACCCTTTCTTTTTTAAAGAAGAATTTTATTATTTGTGATTTAATATAATAATACGAAGCGGGTAATGGCCAGCGGAAATAGCCGAATGTTTTATTATAAACCACCCGGTATAGGGTCGTGCCTAAAATATTAGTTTTGGTTTTAGCGGCCGGTATCCAGGTGCTTAATTCGCCGCTGTCCGTTATCATTATCGGCTTGTCGCTTAATTTTTTCACTAATTCAATCTCTCGGTTTAATAAATTTTTATCAAGCGGCGGACATTCGCCGAATAATTCAAGAAATGGTTCGTTTTCCACTTGCCAAGCCGTAATATTTTCCTGGTCTTTATAGCGACTTACAACCACGTTGATAAATTGAAGCAACGCCTCGCCTTTTTGGTTATCATCTAAACTAATTGTCCATTTTGGGTAATGGCATTCGGGCCAACGGGGCAATTTTTGACCGACGGCCAAAATAATTTTTACCTTTCTTTGGCTCGCCTCGTTTATTTGCCAATCCAAATCCGCAAAATTATATTCTTTGGGAAACGGCTCATTATGATTCCAATAAGCCGAAAGGCGGATATGGTCAATCTTTAAATCATCTAAAATAGCTGAATAAGTTTTTTTCCAGTCCAAACCCAGTTCGTCTTTGGCATATTGCTGGCTGAAAGTCACGCCCCAAGAAATTTTTTTCTGGGAAAAATCCGCGATAAATAAAACGGCCGTTAAAATTATTATTAGCAAAATAATTATCATTGTTTTTATGTTTTTTTTAGGAATCATTTTTAAAAAAATAATATAAATAGGCCCAGGATAATTAAAATAGTCGCTAAGATTTTTTGCGCCAGTACTTTTGGCGAAAATTCTTCCTTGAGCAGGCGAGGAATTTTTTTGGCGAGAGGGATTATTATAATTAATAAGAAAATATATTGCAAACCCTGCAAAGCGTTGACCAGGGCGACGCTGCTTGAGATGGCGATGGCGTAATTAATCAGGATAAAACTTAAAGCGCCGCTGATTTGTCCAAAAATAAATAAGCCCCCGCCGTTTTTGCCGGGATTTTTAATTTTTCCTCCAATGTCTTGCCGGTTGGTTTTGGGAATCAGCAAGAATAGCGCGCCTAAAAAGGCGCCCACTCTCGTCCAAACAAAACCGGAAATAAAATCTTGCTGGATAAAAACATATTTATTCATGGTGTAGGAAATAGCGAAAAGCAAGGTGGCGATAATGGCTAATTGATAGCTTTTAGCCGAGGATTTGCCTGATTGCCAAGAGATGGCGACCGTTCCCAAAATAATAATAAAAAAAGCGGTAAGCGATTGCAGGCCCAATTTCTCATCTAAAAAAATTAAGGCGAATATAAAAATAAAAATCGGCTGGAGCCCGCCCATAAAAGGCGTGATGCGCGAGGCCTCGTTTTTGCTGATGGCCTTAAACATAAACAAAAGCGCGAAGGCGAAAATTATGCCCGCCACCAAGGCGATGATAATTTGCGTTAAAGAATAAAATTTAAAACCAAAAGGAATTAGAACCAAAGCGAATAAACTAAGGGCGGAGATAAAAAAAGCATATACCGCCGGATTGGGAATTTTTTTGGATAATAAAATTTTGTCTATCGTTATGGCGATGGCATTAAGGAAATAAGCGATAATAACAATGGTAAGCCAGTTCATAAAATTATTATATAGAGACAGGCGCCCTGTTTCTACTATTATATCATATTATTTTATCAGCATGGCATCGCCGAAGCTGTAAAATCTGTATTTTTTATTAATGGCTTCTTGATAGGCCCTCCTGATTATTTTTTGGTTAGCAAAAGCAGAGATTAACATTAGCAGGGTTGATTTTGGCAGATGGAAATTGGTAATAATCGCCTCAACAAATTTAAATTTGTAGCCGGGATAAATAAAAATATCAACCCATTTTTTTTGCGGAATTAATTTTCCATCTTTATCGGCAAAGGCCTCAACCGTTCTGACGGTGGTGGTGCCGCAGACAATTATTTTATGGCCCATTTTTTTTATTTTATTTAATCTATCGGCCGTGATTTTATCTAAAACGGCTAATTCGCCAGGCATCTTGTGATTCTCAATCTTTTCTGTTTTGACGGGAGCAAAAGTGCCAAGGCCGACATGAAGGGTGATATATTCAATTTTGACGCCTTTATTTTTTAACTTTTTTAGCAGGTTTTTTGTAAAATGCAAGCCGGCCGTGGGCGCGGCGACCGAGCCATCCGTCTTGGCATAGACGGTTTGATAATCCATGAGATTGGATTTTTGTTTGATATAGGGCGGGGTCGGCGTCTGGCCGATAGAAAATAATTTTTTATCAGGGGCATTGAAAGCGACGAGCCAATCTCCATCCATTTTTTTCAATGCCGTGGCGATAATTTTTTTAGGCAAAATAATTTTTTGGCCGGCTTTAATTTTGCCTTTGATTAATACCGACCATAAACCCCGTTTAATTTTTTTTAACAAAAAAACTTCAATCCGCCCGCCGGTTTTTTTGCGGCCGATAAGCCGAGCCGGTATGACTTTGGAATTATTTAAAACAAGCGCGTCCCCCTTTTCCAAAAAATCAATAAGATTATAAAATTTTTTATGAGATAATGTTTTTGTTTTTCTGTCCAAAATTAATAACCGCGCTTGGTCCCGCGGTTTTATCGGCTTTTGGCCGATTAGTGTTTTGGGCAAATTGTAATCAAACTGGCTCGTGAGCATGGTTTATTTTTGCTTTTTCATCAAGCCGTTGAACCATTTTGGCGATTGAATATGGATTGGGCACCTGTTCAAAAACAAACCTTTCCTTTGAGCCGGCTGATTGGATATAAACGTCGCCATAATGAAAAATGGTGGCGAAAAATCCTTTTTGTTCGGCGGTCACATCCTGCACGCGGTATAAATCCAGTTCGGAAACCACGCGGTTGAAAAGGCCGTTCTGCTCGCGGTTTATTATCCTCTCGGTCGTGATGGTCCAGACATCCAAATAAGTTGTGGTCCAAAAAGTGAAAGCGAAGACCAAGGTCATTAAATAATAAATGAAAACTCCCACCAGCAGAATCGGATAAGTAATCGGGTTGTCATATATACCCGGCAGGGCGGCGTTAAAAAAATAATAAATAACAACCGGCAGGGAAAATAATACGGCAAAAAGTAAAAAAATTTTAAAAAAAATAAACCAGTGCCGCCTTAAGTGGACGATAATTTCCTCTCCGGTTTTTTTGTTTGGTATGCTGTTTTTGCCAATCATTTGTTTTAAAAAAGATTATTAGATTCAGCGCTAAATAACGGCTGTTGCCAGTCAATTAAGGCAAGCTGGGTAAAAGAAAAATTTAATATAATCATTGCTACCGCCACATATAAAACAATCACTAAAATATTGGCAAAGCTAAAAAAGCCGAAAATCAAAAGATGATAAATATTAAACAAACCATAGAGAATAAAAAACATCACGACCAATAAGTATAAATAATAGAAAACAGAAATGGTGATTACCATATTAGATTAGTTTATCTTGCAAGTTAAGCGGCGGCTCAATATTTAGATGTTTGTAGGCCAATTCCGTGGCCACCCGGCCACGCGGCGTCCGATTAATAAATCCGAGCTGGAGCAGAAATGGTTCAATCACGTCTTCTATGGTATCCATTTCTTCAGATAGCGAGGAAGCGATGGAGTTTAAGCCGACCGGTCCGCCGGCAAATTTTTCTATAATTGTTTTTAAGACCAAACGGTCAATATCGTCCAAACCGCGATGGTCAACGGCCAGCATTTTTAAGGCCTCTTGCGCGGTTTCTTTATCTATTTTACCATTTTTTTTGACTTGGGCAAAGTCGCGCACTCTTTTGAGAAGCCGATTGGCAATACGCGGGGTTTGCCTGGCTCTTTTGCCGATTTCGGCGCCGGCCGCCGGCTCAACACTAATATTAAGTATTCCCGCGGCGCGGTTGATAATCTGCTCTATTTCCGCCGGCTCATAAAAATTTAAGCGATAAATATTACCGAAGCGGTCGCGCAAGGGCGAGGACAAACCGCTTACTTTTGTGGTGGCGCCGATTAAAGTAAATTTGGGCAGGTCTAATCTTAAGGTTCTGGCTGACGGCCCTTTGCCGATAATGATATCCAAGGCATAATCCTCCATGGCCGGATAAAGCACTTCCTCAATGGATTTATTAAGCCGGTGGATTTCATCAATAAATAAAATGTCATTGTCAGAAAGATTGGTCAGGATAGCGGCCAAATCGCCGGTTCTTTCAATGGCCGGGCCTGAAGTCACTTTTATGCCGCTGCCCATCTCATTGGCAATGATATGGGCCAAGGTGGTTTTGCCCAAGCCGGGCGGACCGAATATTAAGACATGCTCCAGGGCTTCGCCCCGCGTCTTAGCCGCCTCAATAAAAATTTTCAAGTTTTCCTTGACTTGGTTTTGGCCGATATATTCAGCCAAGGTTTTTGGCCTTAAGGTTGAATCCAAAACCTGGTCGGTTTGTTTTTCTTGGGCGGAAGTGATTCGGTTTTTGTTAAAATCAGCCATTGATTATGCTTATTTATAAAATCATCTTATCATCTGGGCAGTAAAATAACAACCAAGGCGACGGGTTGCGGGTTGTAGTTAGTAGAAATTTTTATTATGATTGTATCAGACACTACCAGCTACTAACTACCACTCAATTTATGGCAAAAATCATCTACGGCGTGTCGGGCCAGGGCTTTGGCCATTCCACCCGAAGCCGTGAAATATTGCGATATTTAGTGAGCAAAGGACATCAAGTCCTGGTTTTTACTTACGGCCAGGCCCTATTTTTTTTGCAGGAAGAATTCGCGGTTTATGAAATTCCCGGCCTGGGCTTGAGCTATAAGAATAATGAGCTGTCTTATTTTGATACGATTTATAAAAATACTCTCCAACTCGCCCGCCAGTCAAAAAATTGGAAAAAAATTTTAAATAAATTCAGGGACTTCAATCCCGACCTGGTCATTACCGATTTTGAATCGCTCTCGGCGGTCTTGGCCAAGCTTCAGCGCGCGCCCTTAATCTCCATTGATAACCAGCATCAGATTACGAACACAAAAATTGATTTGCCCTTGAAATACCGCAAGGATTTATTGGCTGATAAATTAGTGATTAAATCAATGGTTTGGGGCGCCAAATATTATTTAGTGACCACTTTTTTTAAGACGCTGGTCAATAAGAAAAATACTTTTCTTTTCCCGCCGATTTTGAGAAAAGAAATTTTGGACTTAAAACCGCAAAAACAGGATTATATTTTGGTTTATCAAAATTCAAACTTTGACCATATTGTTAATCAGCTTCGGGATATAAACCAGAAATTCGTGGTTTTTGGTTTGAGTAAAGAAGGCGTGGAAGGCAATATTGAATTTAAAAATTATGATTCGCATCAGTGGCTGAATTATTTGGCCAATTGCCGTGCCATCATCGGCACGGCGGGTTTGAGCTTGATTACCGAAAGTTTGCATTTGGCCAAGCCGTATTTGGCCGTGCCGGTTAAGAAGCAGATTGAGCAAGTAATCAACGCTTACTATTTGGAGAAGATGGGCTATGGCCTGTCTTGTGCTGAGTTTACGAAAAAAAATTATTGGCGGTTTATGGAAAACTTGCCGACTTATGATAAGAATTTAGAAAAATACAATAAAGCGGATAATTCGGCGATTTTTCATAAGTTAGATGAGATTATAGGTTATTGGAGTTAGTCGGCGGAATAATTTTATAAAAAAACACCCGATTTAAATCAGGTGTTTTTTATTATGCCCGGGGCGGGACTCCAACCCGCACGGCCTTTCGGCCAAAGGATTTTAAGTCCTTCGTGTCTAGCAATTCCACCACCCGGGCATGAATAACACGAAAACACAAAAACAAGAAAACATTAAAACAAAAAAATATTAATTAATGACCTTTGTTTTTGTGTTTTCGTGACTTGAGCGGGTAAGCGGAATCGAACCGCCATCTCATCCTTGGCAAGGACGTATACTAACCGTTGTACTATACCCGCAAAGAAATAAGAAAAGAATAAACTTTAGATATTATAACAAATTTATATAATTTGTAAAGACAATTGAACCCGCGCCATAAATGCTGTTTTCTAAAAATACTTGACTTTTCGTCAAAAATAAGTTATTATTTTTAGAGCTGATATTAATTATTTTTTAAATTTTATGGGTAAAGAAAAAGAAATCCAGCAATCTAATTGGTTAGAAGCCGTTTTGCCAAAAATCAAAGCGGGCGCGACCATTAAAGTCCATCAAAGAATTAAAGAGAGAAATACCAAGGGCGAGGAAAAGGAGAGAGTCCAAATTTTTGAAGGCATTGTTTTGTCTCATAAAGGGGGCGAACAAAAAACCGCGACCATAACCGTGAGAAAAATCGCCAGTGGCGGCATTGGCGTAGAAAGGATATTTCCAATTTATTCGCCGAATATTACAAAAATTGAATTATCCAAGGCGGCAAAAGTCAGAAAAGCCAAACTTTATTATTTAAGAGATTACAAAAAGAAATTAAAAGAAAAGCAGGTTTAATTCCCTTTCTGGCGTTGAAATTTGTATAGTGAAATTAATCTAGGCGGGATATATCCGCATTAAATTTCTAATTTGCGGACGTGGCGGAATTCGGTATACGCGCAAGCTTGAGGTGCTTGTTCCCGCAAGGGATTGGGAGTTCAAGTCTCCCCGTCCGCATTTTTTAGGACGCTTAGCTCAGTTGGGTCGAGGCCTTTAGGCCGAGACGGGTTGGAAGCGAAGCAAGCCGAGCATCAAGCGAGGCGCAGATGAGCGCCAGACAATCTGCCAGTGGCAGATTGGATGCCAACCCAGGATAGAGCGTCTCGTTTATTCACCCCATTAAATTTATGGGTGGTTGGCTCAGTTGGTTAGAGCGTCTCGCTTACATCGAGAAGGCCAGAGGTTCGAATCCTCTACCACCCAAGACATTTAATGGGGCAGGCCGAGAAGGCCAAAGGTTCGAATCCTTTAGCGTCCAATTAAATTAATTGATTAAAATTTATGGCCAACATAATAATTGGTTTGGTCGGAGTAGTTCTTGGATTTTTAATGGTTTGGAAGCCAAATTGGTTTTTGGAAATAATTGGCGTGCAGGCCTGGGCCGAAAAAGTTTTTGGTCCCGGTCGAAGTTCGGCTGGCTATCAGGTTATTGGCCTGATAATAATTTTTGTTTCCTTCTTGATAATGACCGACATGCTGAAGGGCATTGTTATTTGGGTTTTTGCGCCACTAATGGGTTGGAAATAATTTGTTAATTGTTAATTGAGATGGTTGATTTCGGGCTCTTAGCTCAGCTGGTAGAGCGCCTCGTTTGCACCGAGGAGGCCAGGAGTTCGAATCTCCTAGAGTCCACCAAAGACGATTTGTTGCTCTTGCCTCGCCGACAGGCAAGTTTTTTAATATGACAAACGCAATAAATCCGGGCAGGGAAGTATATGGCTCGGATTTTTTATTTGCTTTTTAAATGCCTAAAATTAGGCAAATTTTTAAAAAAATGGGTAAATCTATTGACATTATATCTATTGTGTGATATAATATAGATACGTTATTTAAAACGTTAAAGGTAAAGTACAGTCAAAATTCGATTGAGGAGGAAAGTACCATGTTCCAGCAGACGAAGAATGCCATTAGCGCGTTGGCGCAAAAAATGGCCAAAATGGTAGGGCGGGCCGTCATTTTGACGATAGTTCTCTCGCTTGTGTTTGCTCTGGGTATCGCGGCCGCTATCGGGTTTCTCCTGTTGGGGTCCAAATATTGGACGCTTAATTTGGCGACCCTGCCAGGAGAAGAAGTGACTGTCGTGATGGTGAATTCTAACATCAAGATGGTTGCTGGCCAGGCCGTTTCTGATCCTCGGCTGGTCATTCGCAAGAAAACCGGCCGCCAGCTCGATTACCTCGCCAAAGGCAATGAGTTGCAGTTTCAACCGGGAGACACGGCGGTGAGGACGCTCTCTGGAAAGTTTGCCTGGATTTCCAAACCGCTCTCCTCGGGGAAAGAAAGCGCCTCCGCCGCTCCCTTAAAGAATGTGGAGCATCCCGATGACGAGGTCCTCTATGAAAGTAGGCCGGTTAAGACGCACAAGCGCCGTTAACTGGCAAACAGAAAAACCCCCTTGTAATAAGATGTGCCGCAGCCACAAGTAAAAAAATTTGTGACTGCGGTTTTTTATTATAAAATATCTTGACATTAAGCTTTTCGTCACTTATTATAAGTGGAAGGAGAATTAGAATTGAATGCTCGTGCTACCTTCATTTAAACGATCTTTGAAAAAATATAAGGGAGGAAATAAAAATGGAAAGACGCATCGTTATTACTGGATTGGGATTGGTCACGGCTCTTGGGCACGAGGTTAAGACCGTCTGGCAACAATTGCTTAATGGCCAAGACGCGACCAGCGATTTAGAAAAACCGGTGCCAATTTTACGCCGGCGGCAAATAATTCGCAATGCCCGGATTAAAAATTTTGACCTCAAGGAACTTGAACCGGTTCTGGCAAAACAGGAAAAATTATTGCGCAGCGCCAGAAAAGCGACCCAATTTGCCCTGGTCGCCGGTCTACGCGCCGCTCGTGACGCCGGTTTAGTCAAGCCAACCGAGACATCCCTCGATCTTTCTCAGGTTGATCCATTGCGAACCGCGGTTTATATTGGTTTAAGTATGGGCGATGGACCGGCTTATTTTGACCAAGTGGCGACTTATGTTGATCCTCAACAAGGTCCGACCAAGATTAAAATGCTTACGGTGCCGGAAATTATGCCCAATGGGCCGGCGGCTCATGTCTCAATTATGCTTGGCGCCAAAAGAACGGCCCAATGCCTTACTACCGCCTGTTCCACTGGCACTGATAATATTGGCCACGGCTACTGGCTCATCAAACTTAATAAAGCCGATACCGTAATTGCCGGCGGTTGCGATGATCTCGCCCATGAGTTTTACCTAGCGTGTTTTGGCAATCTCGGAGCCCTATCGCTACGAGGCATATCCTGCCCATTTAGCAAAGAACGCGATGGTTTTGTTATGGGCGAAGGCGCTGGCATTGTTGTTTTAGAAGAATACGAACACGCAAAAGCCCGAGGCGCGAACCTTTATGCTGAACTTGTGGGCTATGACACCACTGCCGACGCTTTTCATATTACGGCGCCCCCCGACGACCATGAAGGCGGTCAACGGGTGGTCCGAGGTGCGTTGGCGGAAGCCGGTCTCCAGCCCGAAGATGTTCACTATATCAATGCTCACGGCACCAGCACCGAAGTCAATGATAAGACCGAAACCGCATTAATTCGAAATGTCTTTGGCAAACACGCTTACGAACTGCCAATCAGTTCAACCAAATCAATGCTTGGCCACTGTATTGGCGCGGCTGGCGCCATTGAAGCGGTCGTGTGCTGTTTAACGGTTAAGAATGGCCAGATTCATCCGACGATCAATTACACCATTCCCGACCCCGAATGCGATCTGGATTATTGCGTCGCCGGCAGCCGTCAAACCAAGGTAGAAGTTGCCGGTTCAATCAGCTTGGGCTTCGGCGGCCACAACTCATTTCTGTTGTTTAAAATTTTATAAAATAAAACGCTCGATTATTATGATAATCGGGCGTTCTTTTTTGCTAAAACAATATTTCTATATAATCATAAACCATTAGAAAAAATTTATTTCCCAACGTCGGCAGATTTTAAAAAATATTTAAAATAGAAAGGTATAGAGATAGTGGCAAAACTCTTTCTGCTGCAATTTTATATTTTCGGCTACGACTTCGTCGGGCGGCGCAAAAAGATTTTCACCGTAGCTGGGCTACGGCTCAAATCTTTTTGCTTGCCCTCCTCGTCTCGCCGGAAAATATAAAATTTCGCGACGAAATAGTTTTGCCACCATCTCAAAATCGTTTATATCTGTGGAAAACTATTGTTGACAAGGTTTTTCTATGGTATAATGAAGATGAAATCATTTAATAATTAAGAGTTTTAATTTGAAATCGTTAAAGCCAAATGGCTTAATGACATAGAATTAAATATTCAAATTGAGAGG
>JBAZQS010000006.1:0-43893 GCA_041645075.1 Patescibacteria group bacterium
GAATTTTAGTTTTGTATAATAACCAGACCCATAATGTCGGCTACCGCGATCATATCCAAAGCGCGGCGGCGGCGATAGAAAATTTGCTTTTAACCGCCACGGATTTGGGTTTAGGGGCTTGTTGGACTTGCCATCTGCCCCGAGCCGGCGCCTTAAGAAAAATTTTTGGCATTCCGCGTTCCTTCTCTCCCATCGCTTATATCTTAGTCGGTTATCCGCAAAATCAGCCCCGGACCGTGCCGCGAAAATACCCGCTTAATGAAATAATGGCTTATAACCGATTCTCCTCGGCTTGGCCTAAATTAAAAATAAATCGGCTGAAGTTAACAATCAAAAGATTGTTAATCACGGCCTACGGCTTAACGCCTATTTTTATTAAAAAGGGGCTGCTAAACAAACTGATAGATAAAAAATTCGTCAAAAAATTTGATAATTAATGAAAATAATTTTTGTCAATCCGCCGACTAAAAATTTAATTACCGCCAATATTCCCATGGTGGTGGAAGATTTCAAGGGCGCTTTGCCGCCGCTTGGTATTTTATATGTGGCTTCGTATTTAAAAAAATATACCGATAATGAAATTAAAATTTTGGATTTAGAGCTGGAACCGAAGAGCGAAGAAGAGCTTGAAGATTATTTTTTACGGGAGAAGCCGCAGGTAATCGGCATCACCCTGATTTCTTTTTTAATGATTGATGTTATCAATCTAGTTGATTTAATCAGGCGATTTTTGCCCGAGGTGAAAATAATCACTGGCGGTCCCCATGCCAACATTTACCCGGTTGAGACCTTAAAGGGATTAAATATTGATTATGTGGTGCTGGGCGAAGGAGAACTGCCTTGTCTTGACTTGATTAATAATTTTAACGACCGAGAAAAATTAAAAACCATCAAGGGTTTGGTTTTTAAAGACGGCGCGGAAATTATCAATACCGGCCCCAGGGAATTAATTCAAAATTTGGATTTACTGCCCTTTCCCGCCCGAGAATTGACTGATTATAAAAAATATTATTCCACCCTGGCCTTGGCCAATCCCACGACCACCATGTTCACTTCCCGGGGCTGTCCTTATCGGTGTGTTTTTTGCGATCGGCCGCATCTCGGCAAAATTTTTCGGGCGCGATCGGCAAAAAATGTAGTTGATGAGATGGAGGAAATAATTAAATTGGGCATAAAAGAAGTGTTTATTTATGACGACACATTTACCATTGATTATCAAAGAGTCGTTGATATCTGTCAGGAGCTTTTAAAGAGAAATTTAAAAATTCATTGGGATGTGAGGGCGAGAGTTAATACGGTTGATGAAGAATTATTAAAGCTAATGAAGAAAGCCGGCTGTTCCAGAGTCCATTACGGGATTGAGTCTGGCGTTGACCGGGTGCTGAATAATTTACGCAAAGGCATTACCGTGGAAATGGTCAGGCGGGCTTTTAAAATGACCAGAAAAGCGGGGATTGAAACCGCGGCTTATTTTATGGTTGGCTGTCCCGGCGAAACCCTGGCCGATATTAAACAATCAATAAAATTAGCCAAAGAATTAAAACCGGCTTATGTTCTTTTTTCGGTCTTAACTCTCTATCCGGCCACGGATGTCTATGGTCTGGCTTTAAAAAATGGCTTGGTCAAAAAAGATGTCTGGCAAGAGTTTGCTCTCAAGCCGTCGGCCGATTTTAAACCGCCGCTTTGGGAAGAAAATTTTAATCGGGAACAATTAATTAAAATATTGAGCCGGGCCTACCGCTCATTTTATTTAAGGCCGAGTTATATCTTTAAAAGAATCATTAAGCTCAAATCGTTCGGCGAGTTTTGGCAGAAAGCAAAAATTGGCTTTAAAATGTTTAAGATTTGATTTTTTAATTTTAAAAATGAAAATACTTTTCTTTAACCCTCCCTATGTCAACTTTAATGGCATCAAAGAATCTGGCGGCCATTCTATGCCCCTGGGCCTGGCCTACTTAGCCAGTTATTTGAGAGAACGGATAAATTGCGACCTGACCGTGGTTGATGCGGAAGCCAAGGGCCTTAATTATGAGGGGATTAAACAGGCGATTATTGCCAATAAGCCGGATTTAATCGGCATCACTTGTCCGACGCCGACCATGGATCACGTTTTTAGGACCGCGGAAATAATCAAAAAAGAAATAGACCCAAAAATAACTATCGTGGTCGGAGGCGTTCATCCCACGGCTTTGCCGCTTGAAACTATCAAAAATCCTTTGATTGATTTCGTGGTGGCCGGGGAAGGCGAAATTACTTTTTATGAATTGATAAAAAAATTGCTCGCCGGCCAAAAAGATTTTGAAGCGATCAGCGGCCTATATTTTAAAAAAGACGGACAAGTAATCGCCAATCCGCCGCGCGGATTTATTGCCGATCTTGATATCATCCCATATCCGGCGCGCGACCTTTTTGATTTAAAATTATATTGTTCGGCGCCGACCAAAAAAGTGAGCGATCAGCCGGATGGCACCATTCTGACCAGCCGCGGTTGCGCTTACAATTGCGTCCATTGCATTTCCAGAACGATTTGGGGCCGCCAGATCCGTTTTCGTTCAACCCAAAACGTGATGGCGGAAATTGAAGAGTGTATCAATAAATTCGGCATCAAAGAGTTTAATATTTTAGATGATACTTTTACGCTCAATCAAAAAAGAGCGCTGGAAATCTGCGCGGAAATTATCAGGAGAAAACTGGGCATAGCTTGGATCGCTTTTTCCCGCGCCAATACCTTGACTGATGAGTTGGCCGAAAAAATGAAATTAGCCGGCTGCAAAAAAATTTCTTTTGGCCTGGAGTCGGGCTCACAAGCCATACTCAATCTTATGAGAAAACAAGCTACCATTGAAGAGGGTCGGCGCGCCGTGGCGGTGGTGGTTAGACACGGCATTCTTGCCCATGCCAGTTTTATGTTCGGCAATATCGGAGAAACCGAAGAAACCATTAAAGAAACCGTGGCTTTTGCCAAGAGTTTGCCCTTGGATAACGCCACCTTTTTTATCACCTCACCTTTTCCCGGCACCGAGCTGTATGAGATCGCCAAGGCAAACCGCGCCATTAATGAAAAAACAAAATGGGAGGAATTCGCGCCCCTGACCAATGCGCCGCCGATTTTGGTCCAGGACAAGGTTTCTAAAGACCGGCTGATTTATTGGCAAAAAAGGGCCTTTAAAGAATTTTATCTAAGGCCCAAATATATTTTGTTCAAACTAAAACAGTTGAATTCGTTCGGCGCCGTCAAAAACGTTTTAGTTGGTTTGGGAATTTTTTTCCGCATCGCCGCCAAACAAACATTAATGGGCAAAAAAACAAAGTAAAATTTAAACGTAAAAAAATTATGATTTCCGTTGTCATCGCCACCTATAATGATCCTGAAATTGAAAATTGTCTTGATTCCGTCTTTAAGTCAGAGGGGGTTGATTTTGAGGTGGTGGTTATTGATGATGCTTCCACTTTGGTTGATGTCAAGGGTCTTGTCAGCCAATATCCGCCGGCTCGCTTATTCGTTTTTGATAAAAATCTGGGACCGGCTGCGGCGCGGAACCTCGGGGTCAGGGAGGCGCGGGGTGAATTAGTTTTTTTTCTGGATTCCGATGCCCAAATTTATCCGGATACTTTAAAAAAAATGGCCGATCGCTTTGAACAAGACCAGGAATTACAAGGCCTAACTATTCTTTGGAGCGATGAGCCGATTAGGAATAATTTTTTTAATAAGTTTAAGGCGGTTGAGACCAATTATATCGGCAAGAATTTTTGGACCAGGGTTTTCGGCAGTAACGGGTCGGTGATTTATAGGGAAATATTTTTAAAAGAAGGCGGATTTGACGAAAATTTTAAAACGGCCGACGCCGAAGATTTTTATTTGGGCATGCGACTTCTCGGCCGTGGTTATAAAATGAAATTAGCCAAGGATATTTCTATGAAACATTGTTATCTTAATCATTTTTTCTTTGCCGGTCTTAAGAAATATTGCCAGCGCGCTTTTTTGCGGGCGATGGTGATTTATCAGATTAAGAATCACATTGAAACAACCTATAATACAAAGAAATTTAAGATTCTTTACGCCCTCGCTCCGCTCATTTTTATCTCTATTATTTCGGGCTTTATTTTTAGGCCGCTATTTTTATTGGCGTTGGTTTTTTATCTGATTTTCTTTTTTATCAATATTGGAATGTATTTTTGTTTTAATAAAAAATACGGTTTTATTTTTGCCGCCCGGGCCGTGGTTTTGCACTATGTTTATATTTTATTAGTCGCCATTGCCGGCGCCGGCGGCTTGTTTTATGCTTTTTTATTTAAGAAAAAAAATAGCTTATGAAAATATCAAAATATTTAAGATGGCTTGGATTCTATTTCAGCCAAAATCCGTTTTATGTGATTTTCTATGTGACCGCCCGTTGCAACGCCCGCTGCAGCCATTGTTTTTATTGGCGCTTTGTGGAGTCGGCCCCGGCCAGAAAAGAAATGACGCTGGAAGAAATTGAAACCATCGCCAAAAAATGGGGTAAAATGTTGATTGTTAATTTAACGGGCGGCGAGGCCTATTTGCGGGATGATTTGATTGATATTGTGCGGGCGTTTGTTAAATATACCGGCGCGGAAATTATTGCCATTCCCTCCAACGGCTTGTTGACCGAAAAAATTGTCAAGACCATTAAACAGCTGTTGGCGGAGTTCCCTCGAGTTTATTTCCGGTTCAGTTTTTCCCTGGATGGTTTGGGCAAAGTCCATGACGATATCCGCGGAGTGCCGGGCGCGTTTGAAAAAGTGGTAGAGACCATTTCCCTGGTTAAAGCGTTAAAAAAAGATTACCGCAATTTTTCAGTAATGACCAATTCATGTTTTATGCAAGCCAACCAGGACAGCATCTTAGACACCTTAAAGTTTATTAAAAGCAATTTAAATGTTGATGCCATCAGCGCCACTTATATTCGGGGAGACGCGCGCTTAGATGAAAATAAAAAAAATCTTTATCAAAATAAATATTTAGAGGTCATTGAATATTTGTCCAATCTTGACCGTGATAAATTCAAGAGCCACCCCATGTCCGGTTTTATTTTTAAAGCGACTAATTTCGCCCGATTCAAGGTTTTTGAAAATTTAAAAATCGGCAAACGCAATTTTGAATGCTATGCGATAAATAAAATGATTGTGGTTGAAGATGACGCCAATGTCAGAATTTGCGAGATGTTGCCGACCTCCCTGGGTAATTTGCGGGATTTTGACTATGATATTAAAAAAATGATTACCACCGATAAAGCCAAAGAAGAAATAAAAAAAATTAAAAACCATGAGTGCAATTGCACTTGGGAGTGCGCTATCAGGACCGGCATAATTTATAATCCACGGGAAATATTCCCTTTGTTAAAATGGATTTTGAGTAAAAAATTAGAATAAATTGAGCTCTAATAAATAAGTTTTATAACATGTTTTTATTAGATAAATTAGAAAAACCATTTAAAAGATTTTATCCTTATGACCGAAGTAGTTTTTTTATTAAGGCGACAACCATAATTCAAATTTTAATCATCAAGATATTTAATGAACGCGCTTATCCTCAAATAAGCTTGGTGGAATATTTTAAAAAAAATTACAATTTATCCAGCGATAAAGAATTTTTAGAAAAATACCAGAAATCAACGGAGGGCTTTGATGAGCTTTGGCAATCCAAACCCCGAGAAACCAAAGAACAGATTGAAAGTTTTTACGAGGAGCACGATAAGGATGTCTGGCGGCAGGTTTATTTAAGCAAGTACGGCCGGCATAAGAAAAAATATGTCCTTTTAATTTATAATTTATTGTGTGATTATTTCAAAGACAAAAAAGATATTAAGATTTTGGATTATGGCTGCGGCTGCGGCGACTACAGCCATTATTTTTATCAAAAAGGTTACAAGAATATCACTCTGGCCGACATTAACTGTAGCACTTTTGAATTCGTAAAAAAGACATTTGGGCCGATCTTTAAGTATATACCTATTGATAATCCCGGGCCGTTAAAGGAAAATTATGACGCCATGCTTTTAATTGATTGTCTGGCGCATGCGTACAATCCTTATGAAAGCGCTTGCTATGTATTAGACCATTTAAATAAGAATGGGCTTCTTATTATGTATTATGAAAAAGGAGTGAAAGGAACCCACCTGGCCAGGGCCTGGGAGCAGCGCGAGAAAACAATGGATTATATTAAAAGCAAATGCCGTTGCTTAAAAGACGAAGAAGTGTATATAAAATTATAATTTGCTATGCGCATATTCATTTTAAATCCCTTGATTTCCCGAAAATCAATCATGAACAAAAGGCAGCGCCAGCCCCTAAGTTTGGCGATCATTGCCAGCTTACTCATTGAAGATGGTCATGATGTTGCCTTATTGGATGCCAACGCGTTCGGGTGTGGCCTGAAGGAAATGCTGGAAAAGATAGATTCATTTTCGCCCGAGGCGCTAATTATTACCACTTCGCCCGTTGACCGTTGGGAATGTCCTCATGCCGACATTAGCGATATTTTTAAGGTTATAAATTCTGTCAAAGCGCCGCGTAAGGTTTTAATCGGTGTCCACGGCACGGTGAGCCCCCAATGGATTTTTACGAAATGCCAAGTTGATTTTGTGGTCAGGGGAGAGCCGGAATTGATTGTTAGAAATTTAATCCAGGCCCTGGCCGAGAATAAGCCAATAGGGGAGATAAATGGATTATCTTGGCGGCGGGACGGCAAAGTTTATCATAATCACAGCGCCGGGCGCTTAGAGGATTTAGACCGCTTACCGATGCCGGCCTATCATCTTTTGCCCATGGACAAGTATTTTATGTCCGGTTTTGATAAGCCATTTTCCATTATGCTCACTTCTCGCGGCTGTCCTTACAATTGCAGTTTTTGCCTCAAAGCCATGGCCCAAGGCAAGTATATCGCCCAATCGCCGGAGCGGGTGATTCAAGAAATCAAATATTTAATTAAGAATTTTAAGGTCAAGTCAATATATTTTCAGGATTGGGAGTTTTTGATTTTACCCGAGCGGGTGAAGAAAATCGCGGAGTTGATATTGGAAAATCAGCTAAATTTTACTTGGGGGTGCAACGGCCGGGCCGATGATATTATTAAAAATCAAAATTTAATCGCTTTAATTAAGCAAGCCGGCTGCCGCACAGTTAATTTGGGACTGGAATCGGCGAGTAACAAGATTTTGAAAAATATAAATAAAAATATTACCCAGGCACAACTGAAAGAAGCAATCGATATTTTAAAAGCCAACGGTTTATCGGCCGGTTTGTATGTTCTCTTAAATTGCCCGGGCGAGGACAAGGCCACCATCAGGGAAACGGTTGATTTTATCAATCAAAATCAGCTAAAGGTAAAATATTTTACGCCGGCCGTGCCCTATCTCGGCACCAAGCTTTTCCAGCAATTGCAAGCTCAATTTCCAGAAAAAAAATTTGATTGGGATAATATAGAAAATTATGCCGGCCGGGTGGGAGTGGAAATGGGGCCATTTTGGGCGAGATTATATTTGCGGCATTATAAATATCAAAAGAAATACGGCCGAATGTATTTTATAAAACCGTGGTTTTTCATTGACTTATTGGCCAAAAAATTGTAGGATTTTAGAACTTGTCCCCAACCACGAGCGGGGATTAATAATTAATAAATAAATTTATGTTTGCGGTCGGCGATGACGAATTAGAGGTGTTAGATAAAACCGGGAAAACAGGCAAAATCCTAAATTTTACCTTTATATCTTTTGGCTCAATAGGAAAAATTGGCCTAGATTATATCACCGCTGTTTTAAAAAAATCCGGTCATCAAGTGAATAATATATATATTGGGGAATTTGAATCAGAAATCCCTCTGCTTTCCAGAATGGAGATTGATTTAGTAATTAACCTAATAAAGAATTTAAAAACTGATGTGGTTGGATTCGGAGTTTTTTCCATTTTTTTTAATTTAGCATGTGAAGTCACCTCAAGAATTAAGAAAGAGATGGATATTCCTGTAATTTGGGGCGGACCCCAGGCAACACTTTTTCCGGAAATATGCATAGAACATGCGGATATTGTTTGTATCGGCGAGGGAGAAGTGGCCACGTCGGAACTGGCTGATAATATATCTTCGGGAAAATCCATAGAAAATATTAAAAATTTATGGATTAAATCGGGTTCGGGAATTATAAAAAATGAATTAGAACCGCTTAATCAGGATTTGGATTCGCTGCCGTTTCCGGATCATGGCTATCAGAACAAATGGTTTATCAATAACGGAAAACTTTATTCTTTAACAAAAGAATGGGACGAACAAAAAGAGAGATATGAAATTTTTTGTTCAAGGGGTTGTCCTTATAAATGCACTTTTTGCAGCAATAATGTTTTTCACAGTATTTTTTCCGGTAAGCCCGTCAGGCAGAGAAGCGTTAAAAACGTGATTGAGGAGTTGAAAGAAGCCAAGAGAAGATTTCCCAATCTTAAGACCATTTATTTTTTTGATGAGGTGTTTGCCGTGGATGAAAAATGGTTAAAAGAGTTTTATGGAGAATATAAATCTCATATCAACATCCCCTTTGGCATGTGCAGCCATCCAAACCATATTAAAAAAGAAACGGTCTCGCTGTTAAAAACCGCCGGTTGCAACCAAATGGACATTGGCATACAAAGCGGCTCCGATCACATTAGAACTCATATTTATAAAAGATACACCACAAATGAAAGTATAGTAGGCATGAATAAAACATTAAGAGAATTCGGTATTAGCGGGTGCTATGATTTTATTATGGATAATCCTTTTGAAACCGAAAATGATTATCGTCAGACGCTTGAGCTGATGCTTAAGATAAGACCGTTTAAATTGCGCCTATATTCTTTGGCTTTTTTTCCAAAAACAGAGATAACGGAAATGGCTTTAAGCCAAGGTTTAATTTCCCAAGATAGAATTCAAGGCACAAATTTAGAAACCCATAAATTCCATCAATGGGGAGGAAACACGGGGGTTTTTAAAGAAGCGGAAGGAGAGAGAACTAAAGAAAATATTTTTTGGAGTAATTTATTTATGCTGGCCGCATATTCTTCTGTACCAAGTAAAATTTTAAGGGCTTTAAGCAAGAACAAATTTTTAAAAAAATATCCCCATTTTCTTTCATTGGCAGAATCATTAATCAAGAAATATACTCGCAAAATAAGCTCTTATAAAAACTATTTTAGGGTTGGCCTCGGATATATTTTACGCGGTCAAACATTAGAATTATTATCTAAATTATTAGCTAAAGCCGGTAATCATATTCAGACCAAACCCATAATGATAGAAATTAAACCGGACATTTCCCCACCGAAGGTATGAATATTTTGATTATTGTTAAAACATTATCAGAAAAAGACGGCCAAGGAAGATATTCCCTGGATCTGATCGGCGAATTGGCGAAAAGGCACAAGATAACGGTTTTGAGTCCGGATAATTATAATCTTGATTTATTGGGCCGATTAGGGGTCTCCGTGGTTGCTATTCCTAACCTGCTAAATATCAAAAATGGCTTGGGCGGCGCGTTAAAATATTTTTTGGTATTTTGGTGGCATCTTAAACGAAACGATCTGATCCATTTTTTTGCTGATTTGCCCGGTTATATGATATTCTCTCCGCTGATGCTGTTTTTCGCCAAGCCCTATTTTATCACCGCCCACGGCACCTATATTCCCACTTCGCTGGACCACGGGTATTATCGATATTTGATTGGCCGATTTTTAAAAAAAGCCAAGGGAATTATATGCGTCAGTAATTTCACCAAGAATGAGATTTTAAAAAGGCAATCCCTCGCTAATATATTTGTCATAAACAACGGAGTTCATTTTGATAAATTTTATAATTCCGGAAAGGGCCGGGCCAATAAGGGCGAGGAAAAAATAATTTTAGCCGTGGGAGCGCTAAAAAAACGTAAGGGATTTGATATTGCCATCCGGGCCGTGGGAAAAATAAAAAAGGATATTCCTAATTTTAAATATTACATTGTCGGCGATCAGTCAGATAAAAAATATTTTAGCGATTTACAGAAAATAGTTGACGAGAGCGGCTTGTCTGAAAATGTGGTTTTTTTAAGCAATATTTCCGATGAGGAATTGATTGGCTTGTATGCCCGCGCCCAGGTGTTTATTTTAACTCCGGTAATTCTTAATGATAATAATTTTGAAGGATTTGGTTTGGTTTATTTGGAAGCCAACGCTGGCGGCATTCCCGTGATTGGCACCAGGGGCTGCGGCGCGGAAGATGCCATTAAAGATGGCTACAACGGAATATTGGTAGAGCAGAATAATGTTGAGCAAACCGCCGAGGCGCTAAACCGGATTTTGAGCGATGATAATTTTGCCAAGCAATTGGGAGACAATGGCGTGGCTTGGGCCAAGGAATTTGATTGGCAGAATATCTATTTTAAATATCAAAACATTTATGATCAATTTGTTAGATAAGATTTTTTCCCTAAGAAAAAAGAAATTTATCCGGGATTCGGCCATTTTACAGGCCGGCACTTTGTTTTCCACGGCCTTGTCTTTTTTGGCTTCCATCATTTACGCTCGAGTTCTGGGAGTGGAGGGGTACGCGAGCTATGCTTTGATTTTTGCTTTTGTCGGCTTAATGAGCATTTTTATGAATGTAGGCACCAACGAAACCACCATCACTTTAATGGCCGAGGCCTATGCCCGGAAAAATAAAGCAGATATAAAAAATATCTTGGCTTATTATCTAAAAATAACTTTATTGTTTTCTCTTTTGGTCGGTCTGGTTATAATTATTTTAGCGCCAATGTTGACCAGCAAATTTTATCAGAGCGAAGAAATCGGCCAATTGGCGCGAATAGTTTTATTGGCCAATATAATAAAAATATTTTTTTACCTTTACGCCATCGTCCTGCAAGTAACCAGAAGAATAAAAAATTTAACGATTATTGAAAATTCAGATAAGATTCTCCAGGTGCTTTTGCCGGCGGGCCTGGTGCTTTTGGGTTTTGGCTTGAGGGGGTTGATCGCCGGTTATTTTTTGGCTTACGCAATATTCACTATTTACGCCTTTAGCCAATATCGGAAGTTGTGTTTACAAGATGAACTTCTGCCTTGTTGGCGGGAAATTTTTGCCCACCTGAATAAAGCCAAGGTTGGTTATTATTTTAAATTTGGCTTTTTAATTGCGATTGATAAAAATTTGGGCACGCTGTATGGAACCTTGCCGATTTTTATTTTGGGCATGTTCGGCCTTAGTCAGGTCGCTTTTTTCAAAATCGCGACGGCTTACGCGGCTTTGCCTCTGATGCTGATTGGCCCGATTTCCCGATTGCTTTTGGTTCAGCTGCCTAAATCAAAGTCATACGGACTAAGAATTTTGAAACATCATTTTGTCCGGTCTTCTTTGGGCGGAATGATAATTTCTTTTGTTGGCGCCATGATTTTAATATTTCCGGCAAAATTTTTAGTGCTTTTGGTCTATGGCAATAGTTATTTTCCCGCCATCGGCTTGGCCCAGGTTTTGTTGGTTGGCACGGTTGTCATGGGACTAGCCGTGGGCGAAAGTTCAATGTTCCGGTCTTTACATTTGATGAAAAAATCCATCGTCATAAATTCAATCTTAATTATTTCGGGAGCAACCGTCGTCTTCTTTTTTATTAAAAATTTTCCGATTAATATTGCCATTTATCCAATTGCTTTTTGGTTGCCCATGGCGGCCCTGGTTTCTTTCTTTTATCTTTTGTTTAAAATTAATAAAATAATTAAAAAGGAAAATCAATAATTAAAATTCATGGTTATTTTTCAGCCCTATCGGTATTTAACTAAAAGAGTCATTAAAGAAAACGGCCATTATATCAAGGGAAAAACCATTGATGTTGGCGCCGGCAGTTTTTCCCGATATCGCCAGTTTTTTGATTGCGGCCAATATTTAACCATTGATATAGATGAAAACTTAAAACCGGATATCGTCGGTTCGGTGGAAAAAATTCCTCTGCCGGACGAGTCGGTTGATTCCGTGGTTTGCACCGGTGTTTTAGGCGATATTTTTGAACCAAAAAAGCCGATTGAAGAATTTCATCGGATACTGAAAGACAGGGGACACTGCCTTTTGACGGATAATTTCTTCGGCGCCATCCATAATGAGCCGTTTGATTATTTTCGTTTCACTAATTTTTATTTTGAAAGAATTTTAAAAGAGAGCGGTTTTAAAATCATAAAAATTAGTAAGATCGGCGGTTTTTACGCCATGATTGCCCAGGGCATAATTGAATATTCGGTTAGGGCGTTAAATCTTTATCAACATAATTTTTGGGGTCGAGTTTTTAATTTGATTTTTTTAGCTTTTGGCCGCCTCATGATTTTTTTTGACAAAATTGACAGAAGCGAGGCCAATAAAAAATTTACGATCGCTTGGCTGATTATTTGTCAAAAAGATTCTGTTAATTAAGATATGAACAAGTTTATCCAAACCAGAGAGGTAATCAGCCACTGCCTTGACCAGATCAAGGGAGTAGTTATTGATATTAGGGGCGGCGCCGCTAAGTATAGATCGCTAATGACGAAGATTGTTTCCTATGCTAGCTCTGCCGATGATGAAGATATTGAGGGCGGAATTTCAAATTTTGTCGATAATACTTTTGACGCGGTTTTAGCTTTGGAAGTGTTAGAACATACAGCCCGGCCGCAAGCGGCATTGCAAGAAATAAAAAGAATTTTAAAACCGGGCGGCGTTTTGATTTTAACTGTTCCTTTTTTGCTTTCCTATCATGCCCGGCCCAATGATTATTTCAGATACACCAAAGAAGGTTTGGGTTTAATGCTTAATGACCAGCAGTTTGAAATTATTGAGTCAGATATATATTGCCCGATGTATTCCGCGTTGCTGCAAATTTTAATCGGCGGGTGTTTTGCCAAAAAGAGATTTGTCGGCCAAGATAGGTGTTTAAAGTATGCCGGAAAATTAGCTTCTTGGCTTGACCGTCATTTTGTTAAAAATGAAAATATTTATGGCGGCGTCTATGCGGTGGCAAGAAAAAAGATTGCTTCGTCCCGCCACGCTTCGCTCGCGGCTAAAGGCGACTCCTCGCAATGACAATTAAAATTTTGTATAATTTTTTATGAAAGTAATTTTTATTAATCCGCCGGTCTGCAATTTTACCGGCCAGGTAAATGCCACTAGCCCGGTTTTGGGCGTGATGTATTTGGCGACGGTTTTAGATTGCGCCGGTTATGCCGCGAAAGTGATTGACGCGGAAGCCCTGGGCTGGTCTTGGGACAAATTAGCCCAAAGAATGAAAGAAGAAAATCCAGATGTTATCGGTCTGACGGCCACTACTCTCGGCATGCCGATTTTATATAAAACCGCTGAAGTTTGCCGTCAGGCATTGCCTCGGGCGAAAATTATCGCCGGCGGCTTCGGGCCGACCCTGGAACCGGAGAAAACTTTAAATGAATGTTCGGCGATTGATATTTTGGGTTTGGACGAAGGCGAGATTACCATTGTGGAATTGATTAAGCGCTTGGAGTTAGGCGGGGACTGGTCGCCAGTCAAAGGCATTGCCTTTCGCGGAGCGAGCGGTGAAATTATCAAAACCGAGCCCCAGCCGCTGATTGAAAATTTGGATTCCATTCCATTTCCCAATTATAAATTGTTGGAGCCGGAATTTTCTTATTACCACGGCGTGCACGGCACGCACAAGGAAATTGAATTGCCAAATGCGGTGATGATGGGTTCGCGCGGCTGTCCGCATCGCTGTATTTTTTGCTGTAATGCCGGCAAAAGACCGCGATTTAGAAGCGCCAAAAATATCGTTGATGAAATAGAATTTTACAAAAAAGAATTGAAGGTAAAATCAGTCCAGATTTATGACAATGAATTCGTGGGGATGAACGCGGCGCAAAATCAATGGATCGGGGAAATTTGCCGGGAGATTATTGATCGGAAACTTGATGATTTGGGATATATCTGTCAGGGCCGTTGCAGTAAGTTTGTTGATTTAGCGACCCTTCAAGAAATGCGCCGAGCTGGTTTTCGCTGGATCTGGTGGGGCGTTGAATCCGGTTCACAAAAGGTCTTGGATCGCATTAAAAAGGACTTGAAATTGGCAGATATTTATAAATCCTTTGCTTTGGCGAAAGAGGCGGGCATATATTCATTGATGTTTATTATGGTCGGTTTTCCGGACGAGACCAAAGATGACATCAAGAAAACCAGCAGATTAATCAAAGCCATTAAGCCGGAAGAAATCAGAATTCATATTGCCACGCCGTTGCCGGGTTCCGAATTATGGCAAGAACTTTATCAAAATGGCCAGATTGACGAGTTTGATTTTATGAAATACGATACCCGTCTTACCGTGGTCCATCATACTAACACTATGACTAGCGCCGAAATCAAAAAATATTATCAAATATTGCTTTTCCGTTTTGAAAACGGCTATTGGTATTTTATTAAGTTTTTTATCAAGTCATTGAGCACTATTGACGGTTGGAAAAAATTAGGCAAGCGATTAAAAATGGCCGGCCGATATTTTAATAATTGGTTGAAAGTCGGTTAAATATGGAAAACGCTACAAAAAAAATAATTTTTACAACCAGTTGGGATGATGGTGATAAGCTTGATTTGAAATTGGCGGACCTGCTTGAGCGATACGGCGTCAAAGCCACTTTTTATATTCCCAAAAATTTTAATAATCGCTTGTCTGATGGGGATATCAGCCAGTTGTCACGGCGCCAGGAAATCGGCGCCCATACAATCAGCCATCTTTCATTGGATAAAATCAATCCGGAAGAGGCCTGGCGGGAAATAGCCGAATCAAAAAATTGGCTTGACGGCCTGCTGAATAGGGAGACCAAAATGTTTTGTTATCCGCGAGGCCATTACAACGACAATATAAAAAACCTGGTTGTCCGCGCCGGTTTTATCGGCGCCAGAACGGTCGCCAATGGTGATAATATTGATGATGTTTTCCAAATGCCCGTTAGTGTTCAGCTCTATCCTTTTCCTTTGCGACGAAGAAGCGCTGATAAAATCCACTGGTCTAAATTTTTATTGCAGCCGCTGATTGGTAATTATGGGATAATTAAGAAGTATAATTTGCCGCTTAAATCCTGCTTGAGTTGGCATAATTTCGCCCGGTCGTATTTTTCCGCCGTTAGGGAAAGGGGCGGGGTTTTTCATCTTTGGGGGCATTCTTGGGAAATAGAAAAATATCAAATGTGGAGCCAATTGGAAAAATTACTTCAATTTATTTCCCAAAAAGACGAGGTGGTGTATTTGACTAATTCACAAACAATTGAGTATGCGAATAATAATATTAAGTGATTTGTTTCCGCCTCGGCACACCGGAGGAGCGGATATTATCGCTTATCGGTCGGCTAAAGCGTTTCAAGAAGCCGGCCACGAGGTAATGGTCATTTCCACCTGCCAGGACTTAAAAGAGGCGGGGTGGCGGCAGGTTGATGGGTTAAAGGTTCTTTTTTTGTCTGCTCACCGCGATCGGCGATTAAGCCATCGGCTCGGTTTGCGCCCGAGAAAAATTTTGGCCGTTCTGGAAAAATATTTAAAAATTTTAAATCCCGAGGTGGTCCAGGCCCACATCATCCATGTTTATTTTTCTTATGCCGTCTTGAAGTTGTGCAAAAAATATTGCCCCAAAGTTTTTTTGACCGCTCATGATGTTAATATTTTCCATCAGGGAAAGTTTTTTAGTTATATTGATAAAAAAGATTTAAGCCGACCGAAAAGTTTTAATTATAAATTAACTCTGGAAGAAAAAATCAGGCAATTTAAAAATACCCTTAATCCTTTCCGGAATTTAATCATTAAGCATTATTTAAGGTCTGCCAATAAAATATTCGCGGTCAGTGAGGCCTTAAAAGACGCCTTACGGCAGAATGGTATTGATAATGTGGCCGTAATTTATAATGGCATTGAGGCCGGCAATATCGTCATCAATAGCCGAGAATTGATTCGGGAAAAATTCAATATCGGCGAAGAGGTTAAAATCATATTTATGGCCAACCGTTTCAGCGGCCTCAAGGGTGGAAATTTAATTTTGGCTTATATTGAAGAGATTAAAAAGGGTTTTGACAATTTTATGGTCGTGGTGGCGAGCAAGAAAAGCGGTTATATTGACAATATTTTGAAGCAGGCCGAGAAAAAAAATATTTCCCACCATTTGTTTTTTACCGGCTGGCTTGATAGGCCCGATTTGGATTTATTATATTCCGGCTGCGATGTTTGCCTGGTGCCGTCTATTTGCTTTGATTCGTTTCCGAACAACAATTTGGAAGCCATGGCTTTTAAGAAACCGGTTGTGGGCACTTGTTTCGGCGGCACGCCGGAAGCGGTTGTTGACAATGAAACCGGTTATATAATCAATCCTTTTAATATCAAGGAAACCGCCGGCAAAATAATTGATTTGTTGTCTGATGAAAATAAAGCTAAAAAATTCGGCGAAGCCGGGTATCAGAGAGCCAAAAATAATTTTTCCTTGGCTAAGCAACTGGCAGAAACCTTAAGGTATTACCATGAAGATACTGCTGATTAATCCCCCGAGAACTTATTGGCCAGGATCCAAGGGAGTCAGGCTCGGCCTGCCCCTTGGTTTGCTGTATGTGGCGGCCGTTTTGGAAAAAGACGGCTACCAGCCGAAAATTTTGGATTGCTTGATCCATTCAAAGACGCGGGTAATTTCAAAAGACGGAGGCATATTCCATGGCATTTCCGATGATGATATTTTGGATTTTATCAAAGAAGAGAAGCCGGATATTGTGGGCATCGGCGGTCCCTTTACCGTCCAAATTGATAACACCATCAAAATCGCCAATCTGGTTAAGCGGGCTGATAGTAATATTGTGGTCGTGGCCGGCGGCCCCCATGTGGCGGTCAGAGGCAGGCAGCTACTGGAGCAATGCGCCAATATTGACCTGGGCGTGGCCGGCGAAGGGGAATTTGTTTTTTTGGACATAGTAAAAAAAATTGAGAACGGGCAAGACCTGGCTTCGGTAAAAAATCTAATTTATCGCAATCAACAAAATGAAATCATCACTACGGAACGCGGCGATTTCATTAGGAACTTGGACTGCCTTCCTTTTCCGGCTTATCATCTTATTGACCTGCCGCTTTACTTTGATTTTTTGGCCGGCGGCCTGTCCGCTCGGCCTTCGGGCCAAAAAAAATCTATCTCCATGATTACCAGCCGCGGCTGTCCGTTTAATTGCATCTTCTGTTCCATTCATTTGCATATGGGCCGGCTTTGGCGCGCCCACAGTGATGGCTATGTGATCAGCCATATAGAGTATGTGGTTGAGAAATACGGCGTTGAGCACGTTTCTTTTGAAGATGACAATCTTACCGCCGATATGGCCAGGGCTAAGAAGATATTTAATCGCCTGATTGATAAAAAAATTAACATTACTTGGGACACGCCCAATGGGGTCAGAGCGGATCGCCTAGATGAGAATTTGGCGGCGGTGATGAAAAAAAGCGGTTGTGTGGAATTGATTTTCGGCGTGGAATCGGGCGACCAAGATGTCTTGACCAATATTGTCAGTAAGAATTTGGATTTAAATTCCGTGATTGAGTCGGCGAGGATTTGCCAGAAATTCAAGATTAAAACCAAGGCCTTCTTTGTGATTGGTTTTCCCGGGGAAAAAATTGAAGACATTCGCCAATCAATGGATTTTGCCATCATGCTCCGCCAGAAATACGGAGTGGTGCCGGGATTTATGGTGGCGACGCCTTTGATTGGCACTAAATTGTATGATATTTGCAAAGAACACGGCTACCTGGTTAGGGAGCCGGATTCTGCATCGTTGGCGAAAGCGACTCAAGCCAGGGGAGAAGGACTGATTGAAACCGGTGATTTCTCGCCGCGCCAACTGAAAGACCTGGCTTTTGAATTTGAAAAAAAGATGGCAAAAATGGACTTGATTGATAAAATAAAAAATCCAACCGCTTATTTTAGGGCTTTGAGATTTGTCGTTCTCCATCCCCGGAAAGCGATTAAGCATTTAAAAAGTAAAATATTTGGGTAAATTTGACAAAAAAGCTAACTTTTTCTAAAATGTTGGTTAGAGAGAATAAGGGGAAAACTATTAAAAAAATCAATGAAAATTGTCGTTACCGGCGGCGCCGGCTTCATCGGCTCAAATTTTATTCATTACCTGCTAAGAAAATATCCAAATTGCAGTGTAGTTAATTTTGATTTGCTAACTTATGCTGGTAATTTGGAAAATTTGAAATTTTTTGAAAATGATGCGCGTTATCGATTTGTACGGGGTGATATTGCGGATAAAAAATTAACCGAAGAATTAGTCAGTCAGTCCGACTTAGTGGTTCATTTCGCGGCCGAATCGCATGTGGACCGTTCCATTGCTGATTCTTCGGCTTTTATTCATACTAATATTGTTGGCACTCATACTTTGCTTGAGGTAATCTGTAAAAACCCGTCAGTGAGATTCCATCATGTTTCCACTGACGAAGTTTTCGGTTCGCTTGGACCGGACGATTTTCCTTTCAATGAGAAATCACCTTATGACCCGAAAAGTCCTTACAGTGCGTCTAAAGCCGCTTCCGACCATTTGGTTCGGGCATATCAACACACCTACAATTTGCCAATCACTGTTTCTAATTGTTCCAATAATTACGGACCCTATCAATTTCCCGAAAAGTTAATTCCGTTTTTTGTTACGAATTTGATTGAAGGCAAAAAAGTGCCGCTTTACGGCGACGGCGCTAATGTCCGTGATTGGCTGCACGTTGATGACCATTGCGAGGCAATTGACCTCATTATTCAAAAAGGTAAAATCGGCGAAACCTATTGTATTGGCGGCAATGCAGAAAAAACCAATAAAGAAATTACCGCCTTGCTTTTAAAAATTATGAATAAGGGCGATGATTGGATTGAATTTGTGCCTGACCGTCCCGGACACGACCGCCGCTATGCCATTGATTTTTCAAAAATTAAAAATGAATTGGACTGGGAGCCGAAAGTCGGTTTTGAAAGCGGTATTATGGCAACCGTAAAATGGTATCAGGAAAATGAAAATTGGTGGCGTTCGCTTAAATTGAAAAATCAAAAATTATTGGCAACGCCGGCCTTCTAAATGCGAATTTTTTAAATAAAATAAATTAAAAAAATGGAAAAAGAAATAAAAGGCATAATTTTAGCCGGTGGCATGGCCACCCGTCTTTTTCCCTCCACAATTGTTGTCTCCAAGCAGCTTTTGCCAGTTTATGACCGTCCCATGATTTTTTATCCTCTCAATACCTTGATTAAAGGCGGCGTGCGAGATATTTTGATTATTGTTTCGCCGGAACATAGCGGCTCGTTTATCAATTTGCTCGGCTCTATTTTTAGAAACCATGGCGTAAAAATTTCTTTTTGCGTTCAACGGCAGCCGCGCGGTTTACCAGAAGCTTTTATTTTGGGCGAAAATCATATTGACCAAAATCACGTCGCCCTGATTTTGGGTGATAATATTTTTGAAGATGATTTTTCTCAGGAGATTAAAAATTTTTCCGGCGGCGGCCAGGTTTTTGTTAAGCGCGTACCCGACCCGGAGAGATTCGGCGTGGTAAAATTAAATGAAACCGGCCAACCGGAAATGGTTATAGAAAAACCAAAAGAATGGGTAAGCGATTATGCTATAACCGGACTCTATCTTTTTGATTGTCGCGTCGTGGCGGCGTCCAAAGCCCTTCAGCCATCCGTTCGCGGCGAATTGGAAATAACCGACCTCCATAAATTCTATATGAATAATCGGGAATTGAAGGTAACTGTTTTTGGCGGCGCTTGGTTGGATGCCGGCACGCACGATTCCTTACTTGAGGCCACTTTGGCCGTCAAAGAAAAGGGTATTGTTAAAAATTTTCATCCCATAATAGAGGAAGCGCTCCAAGAACTTTGCTTAGATTATAAAAATGGCATTAAAAAATTTTAAGTAAAATATTTAGGTAAATTTGATATTATTTTACATTTGACGGTTTTCCCGCTTTCTGGTAAGATTTTTTTATCTTTTTAGTATTAATTGAACTTATGAACGGCAAAATTTCCAGCCCTATTTTAGTTACCGGCGGCAGTGGTTTTATAGGCGCTAATTTAGTGAGAAGGTTGATTGAAGATGAAAATAACGAAGTTCATTTGATTTTAAGAAATGAATCAGACACCTGGCGCCTAAGCGATATTTTGGATAAAGTAAAGGTTCATCGGGTTGATTTGGTTGAGCGAGAAAAAATTTTTGAAGCGGTGAGAGAAATAAAACCAAAGACCATATTTCATTTGGCGGTTTATGGCGCCTATCCGTTCCAGAAAGAATCCAGTAAAATAAAAACCGTTAATCTTGACGGCACCATAAATTTAATTGAGGCCGGCCGAGAGGTTGGTTTTGACATTTTTATAAATACCGGCTCATCATCGGAGTATGGCTTTAAAAACGAGGCGATGAAAGAAATTGACCGGCTTGAGCCGAACAGCCATTATGCGATTTATAAAGCGGCGGCCACTATGCTGTGCCAGTATTTGGCCCAACAGGAGAACCTGCCGATTATTACTCTGCGGCCGTTTTCGGTTTATGGCCCATATGAAGAGCCGACCAGATTGATATCAAAATTAGTTGTTTCCTTGCTTAACAATATTTGTCCGCCTCTAGTATCGCCTAAAACCGCGCGCGATTATATTTATATTGATGATGTCATTGATCTCTATTTGGCCGCGGCCAAGAGGCCGGAACTGGCCGGAGAAATATTTAATATGGGCCGCGGCCAGCAGGTGGATTTGGAAGAAATAGTCGCCACGGCCATTAAAATAATCGGCGCTGATGTTGAACCCAAATGGGGGACTATGCCATCAAGAAATTGGGACCAGAATATTTGGCAGGCGGATATTTCCAAAACCGTTAAATTATTGGATTGGCAGCCCAAGAATGATTTGGAAACCGGCTTGAAAAAAACTATTAGTTGGTTTAGGGATAATCAGGAGAGATTTAAGGATCGTTATATCTGCCATGATGAGATCAGGGAGACCATCTCTGAATTGGTGAAAAAATCTTGGCCCATCACTTCCATGAAAGGCCTGGATGGCGGCAACTTTATTCCCGGAAAGTCCCCAGTTCAGTATTCGGGACCAACCTGGAATTACGAAGAAGTGGAAGAGGCGATATACGCTCTGCTTCGCGGAAAGTGGCTGAGCAAAGGAGAAAATGTGGCTAAATTTGAAAATGAATTTTCTACGATTATCGGCCGTTCTCATTCTATTATGTGCAATTCCGGCAGTTCGGCAAATTTATTGATGCTATCCGCCCTAAAGTCGGATAAGACCTTCGCTTTTAGGGATATTGAAGTCATAACTCCGGTTGTCTGCTTTCCGACTACGGTGGCGCCGATTATTCAATGCGGATTTACTCCCAAATTTATTGATGTGGAAATGGATACTTTAAATTTAGACTTGGATTTATTGGAACAAGCCATTACGGCCAAAACCAAAGCCGTGATCTTCGCGCATGTTTTGGGCAATCCGCCGGATATGGATAGGTTGGTGGATATTTGCCGAAGGAATAATTTAATTTTATTGGAAGACAATTGCGATTCTTTGGGCAGTTCTTGGAATGGCAAGCCATTGGGCAGCTTCGGCTTGATGTCCAGCCATAGTTTTTATCCGGCTCACCATATTACCACCGGCGAGGGCGGAATGGTCAGTACCAACGATGAGAATCTTGCCAAAGTCATAAGCAGTATGATTAATTGGGGTCGGGCTTGTTATTGCGTCGGGGCGGCTAATTTTTCTCTGAATGGCAATTGCGCTCATCGTTTTGACCGGTGGCTGGCGCCGGCCTATGACGGCATTGTTGACCATAAATATGTTTATGATGAAATCGGTTATAATTTAAAGCCCTTGGATTTTCAGGGAGCCATTGGTTCGGTGCAATTGAAAAAATTAGCAGACAACAATAAAAATAGGAAAAAAATTTTCCAGAAGTTTTATGAAGTGTGCGGTAAATATCCGGAATTAGTCAAAATGGTCAGGGTTGATCCGCGAGCCGAGGTGAGCTGGTTCGGTTTTCCGCTTACAATTATTACCGACAAGTTTATCAGAAACGATTTTATTAATTTTTTGGAAAGTAGAAAAATCCAGACCCGTAATTATTTTTCCGGCAACATTCTTTTTCATAAGCCATTTGCTTATCTGGGCAATCCAAAAAATTATCCCAATGCCTGCCAGGTTATGGAGAGGACATTTTTTATCGGTGTTCAGCCAAAGATGACCGAGGAAATGATTGAATATGTTTGTCAGAATCTTGATGAATTTTTAGGTCAATATAAATAGTATGGAAAATGAGATATTGTCTTCGCTCGAGCAAAAAAGCCGGGAAGCAAGAAGAAAAATTATTGAGATCTCAGTCCGCCACCGGGCCGCGCATTTAGGCAGCGCCTTATCTGTGGTGGATATTTTAATTTGCCTTTATTTTAAAATTTTAAATATCAATCCGCAGAATCCGAGCTGGGAAGACCGCGACCGTTTGATTTTCAGCAAGGGGCACGCCGCTCTTGCGCTTTATACTGTTTTAGTTGAGCGCGGTTTTTCATCAGAAGATGTTTTAAATGGTTTTTATACCAATGGAACGGAATTGGCTTGCCACCCAGTCATTGGGTGTATGCCCGGCGTAGAAGTGTCAACAGGTTCTTTGGGCCATGGCTTGTCTATGGGCGTCGGTTTGGCTTATGGGATGAAGCTGGATCAGAAATCACCGAAGGTGTTCACCATTATGGGAGACGGCGAGTGTGATGAGGGTTCGGTATGGGAAGCGGCTATGGCCGCCTCGCATTTAAAGCTTGATAATTTAATCGCCATCATTGACTATAATAAATTTCAGGGATTCGGCGAGGTTAAAAAGGTCATGGGTCTGGAGCCCTTGGGCGACAAGTGGCGATCATTCGGCTGGCAAGTAAAAAAAATTGACGGCCACGATTTTGGCCAAATTTTGTCGGCGTTTGAAGAAAGCCAGGTTGAGCCTGGCAAGCCGCTAATAATTATCGCTCATACCATAAAAGGCAAAGGAGTTCCTTCTTTGGAGGGCAGATTGGAATCGCATTATGAAAATCCCGCCCCCGACCAATTAGATAATATTTTTAAGGAATTAATGTGATTTTATGAGATCCGCTTTTATTTCTAATTTGATAAAAATTGCCGAATCCGATGAAAGAGTCGTGCTTTTGACCGGCGATCTTGGTTATAAGGTCTTGGAGGAATTTCAGGAGAAATTTCCCCAGCGTTTTATAAATGTTGGCATTGCTGAAGCCAATATGGTGGGCATGGCGGCCGGATTGGCCTTGGCGGGAAAAATACCTTATGTTTTTTCAATTGGCACTTTTGCTACCGCGCGCTGTTTGGAACAAATTAGAAATGACGTTTGTTATCAAAATTTAAATGTTAAAATTATTGGCGTGGGATCCGGCTTCACTTATTCTCTGTATGGCGCCAGCCATCAGCCGATTGACGATATTGCCTTAATGCGCAGTTTGCCGAATATGTCAGTAGTATGTCCAGGCGATCCGATTGAAACTAAAATGGCGGTCATTAGTTCTTATAAAAATACCGGCCCCCTATACTTGCGTTTAGCCGCCAAAGGAGAGCCAAATATCCACGTCCAAGAACCGGAATTTACCATCGGCCGAGGAATTGTTTTAAGGGATGGCGAGGACATTACTATTATGGCAACCGGCAATATGCTGGCCAATGCCAAGGCGGCGGCCGACCAGTTAGTTCAGCGAGCCGTTTCAGTTCGTTTGATTTCCATGCCGTTTGTCAAGCCGATCGACAAAGAAATAATTCTAAAATCAGCCAAAGAAACCAAAATAATTTTTAGCGTTGAAGAGCATTGCGCCATTGGCGGGTTAGGAAGCGCGATAGCGGAGATTTTAGCCGAGGATAAAACCGATGTTGTTTTTAAGAAGATATCTTTGCCCGATGAATACCCCAAAATCGTTGGCAGTTGGAATTATGTTAGGGATTATTACGGCTTAACGCCGGATAAAATTACGGAAAATATTTATAAGCAATGGAAAGATTTAAGAAAATATTAATTTTTTAAAAACCCGGAAGCGTTTTGCCCAATTGGCAAGTTGCTTCCGGGTTTGGCGGATTTTATTCCTGGTTGATGACTTGCGATTTTCCCTTGACCAGAAAATCACTTGAGATTTTCCATACTTCCCGATGGGAAACCAAAATGTCGGCGGGCACTTGTTTAAAAAATTTGCCGTTTTTTGGCGTTTCACTTGGTTCAATATCGGCCACAAAAACCAGCCCGATAAAGTGGTTTGCCACTTCTTGGCCATCATCACAATGCCGAATGTCTGATTTCGGGTCATTATAATTATGAACACCAGCAAAGAAGATGTTTCGTATAGCAACCCCGGTTTCTTTTAGAGCAATGCGCCGGCAAGTAGCCGTGAGGTTTTCAAACATATGAACCAAACTCCCTGGAAAATGATTGGCATGGAAGTCCGCATCGTCTCGCCAGATAAGCAGTATTTCATTGTCTGTGTTTCTGATGCATAATTCCACGCACGCTACTGGTGTAATGGAGATTGTCATTATGAATTGTTCAAATGACATCTCGCCCATCGCAATACCGCGCTTTCTTATTTCGCGGCATAGATCGTCGGTCGGCACTTCTCCAAGATTAATCACGGTTTTCCCTCCGTTTTAAAGTGATTTTAAGAACGAATCATGGTAAATATTCATAACCATAAAAAAAAGTTCAATTTACCATTTATTAAATTATCACGCATAACGATTTTTGTCAAGTTGAAAAATAAGCTGAAATTTTGTAAAATATTATTGAAGTTTAAATAAATTAACATTATAATATGTTAGAAAATAAAATGATTTCAGCGGTTATTACTTGTTATCGCGATGGGCAAGCCATTCCAATAATGCACAGTCGGCTGACTGAAATTTTTAAAAAAATAGGCTGTAATTATGAAATTATTTTCGTTAATGACGGCAGTCCGGACAATTCAGAAGAAGTTTTAGAAGCGATTTGCGCTAAAGATCCAAAAACAACCGCCATTTTCCATTCCCGGAATTTCAGTTCCCAGAACGCTTTTACTTCCGGCATGATTCAATCAATTGGCGATGCCGTTGTTTTGCTTGACGGTGATTTGCAGGATCCGCCGGAGCTCGTTGAAGAGCTGGCAAAAAAATGGGCAGAGGGTTTTGATGTTGTTTATGGCATTAGAGTACAAAGGGAGGCGAATATGTTTTTACAAATTGCTTACAAACTTTTTTACCGCGTCTTTCAAAAAATGTCTTATATTAAGGTGCCGGTTGATGCCGGAGATTTTTCTTTGATGGATAGAAAAGTGGTCGACGCCCTTAATTCAATGCCGGAAAAAGACCGGTTTATGAGAGGGCTTAGGGCCTGGGTCGGTTTTAAGCAGACCGGTGTGCCCTATAAGCGACCGGAGAGAATGTTTGGCCGAACTACCAATAATTTAATTGGTAATTTTAGGTGGGCCAGAAAAGGCATTTTTTCTTTTTCATATATGCCTTTGGAGCTCATATCATATCTGGCGCTCATTGTTGTTGCCTTGTCGATAGTGGGCATGCTGATTTATTTGGTTCTTTACTTTATTTTACCAGATTACAGAAGTCTTAGGGGAATACCGACATTAATTATTATTATTTTGTTTTTGGGCGGCATCCAATTGTTGTGCCTTAGTATTATTGGCGAGTATTTGGGAAAAATATTTGAAGAAGTAAAAAATCGGCCGAAGTTTATAATAAAAAAAATTTTAAATAATCATCGGAAGATAAATGAAAATGACGATTAATGATATTAATTAATCCACAATTTGATCGCGTTCAGAAATTAGGCGATTTTTCGCGGTATGTGCCGATCAGCGTGCCCATCGGCCTTGCCATTTTAACCGGTTATTTGCAATCAAAAGGCAAGACCGTAAAAATTTTGGACGAACAAATAAAACCCGTAAGCGAAGAACTTCTGCGCGAATATGTCCGGGATATAAGGCCGCCTTATATTTTTGGCATCTCATGCTTTACGGCCGGCATTGGCCGGGGGTACGAAATAGCGAAAATTATAAAAATATTATATCCAGACGGTTGGGTAATAATGGGCGGAATCCACCCGACGGTTTTGCCCGAGGAAGTTTTAAATTCCGGCGATGTTGACATCGTGGTCAGGCGGGAGGGCGATGAGACCCTGAATTTGCTTTATGATTTAATCAAGAAAGGCGAGGATTATTCTCAACTTTTGGGGATATCATTTAAAAACAAAGAAGGCCGCATAATACATAATTCAGACGCGCCCCTATTTTCCGATATAAATTTACTTCCCCCGTTCCCTTATCATTTATTTGAAGACCATCAGGATAAATATAATTTTGGTTTTATCTTCAGTTCAAGGGGCTGTCCTTATAATTGTATTTTTTGCAGCCAAAGATCAATTTCCGGAGGCAATTATCGTTATCTAAGTTCCCCAAGAGTGGTGGCGGAAATCGATTTGCTGGTAAATAAATATGGTCAAAAAAATATCAGTTTTTTTGATGATAATTTTGTGGTTGATAAAAATCGAACAAAAGAATTGTGCCAATTGATACGGGAAAGGAATTTTCCCAAAGACGTGATTTTTGATTGCCAGACGCGTGGCGATGCTGTTAATGAAGACATTCTTCAGGAATTGAAATCAGCCGGCTTTAAGAGTATTTTTTTCGGCCTAGAAACCGCTTCCGAGCGACTAATGAAATTAATAAATAAAGGGGAAATGGTCAAGCAAAATTTTGCCGGCGTTAAATTGGCAAAAAATTTCGGTTTTCAGGTCTCGGCCGCCTTTATTTTGGGCTTGCCGACCGAAACCAGAGAAGAAAGGCGCCAGGCCTATAAAATGGCTAAGGAATTATCTTTGGATAATGTCAGATTCAATAACGCCACTCCATATCCGGGAACTGAACTTTATAACATCGCGATAAAGGAGGGGCGGTTTAATCCCGGGAAGAATTGGGAAAATTTGAGCGCTTGCGGGACTTTTGTAGAAAGTCCGTTTAAAAGCTCGCCATTATCTTATTGTCCTTTGACCACCACCGAAAAAGAACTGCGTCGCGATATCGCGAGAGCCAATTTATTTTTTTGGTTTTCGCCGGTCAGAATATGCCGGATTTTGACCAGCGGCAATGTTGGCGGCGGCTGGTTATCGTTGCCGAATAAATGGTATTTGAAACCAAAAGAATGGTATTATCTTTCAAAGATGGGCCTACGATTATTTCTGTCGCTGATAAAAAGTTTTATTTAATAAGATGAAAATTTTAAAAAGTTTTTTCAGAAAAATTTTAATTTTATCGGCGTATTTGTCTGACCGGTGGTGGGGTCAATTGTTTTTGGTTTCTTGGCCGATTTTAATAATTTTTGTTTTAGTTTTTTTTAGGGGAGAAGTATTTACTCAGCCGGATGTTGTGAATTATTATTATCCAACCGTTTTTTCTTACGGCCAGGCGATTAAAAATAATCTTAATCCGTTTTGGGACCCATTAACCCTTTCCGGTTTTCCCGCCTTTATTTTCAGCGGCCAATTTTTTTCGCCGGTTTCTTTTATTTTTTTCGGTTTCTTTTATTTTTTGACGGCCTTTCATTGGTTATTGGCCGCCAATTTGATTTTGGCGGGATTTTTTACCATTCGTTTGATTAAACGGCTTGGCGCCTCCAAGTCCGCGTCAATCGTAGGCGGTTTGGCCTATGTTATCAGTTTAGAAGCGGCCATGGGCATTGACTTGCCGCTGGTTAGCGCCGGACCGATCTTGCCCTTGCTATTTTTGATTTTACTGGCTGATTTTAAAAGAAATCGTTGGTGGCTGGTGGTTTTGGGCGGCTTACTAATTGGTTTTGCCGGCCTTGCCGTTCACGTTAATTGGTTAGTTATTATTTTAACGGGCGGATTTTTATTTTCTTTGGGTTTGGGCTGGCTGAATCAAGCAACCGGCTGGCGCGGGCGTTTAAAAGCGCCGATTCGTTATTTAATAATGGGGATAATCGGCGGCGCCATCGGTTTAATTCAATTCTTGCCGATGATCGTTTTTACGCCGCTAAATTATCGCTGGGGAGGAATGGCTTATCGTCTTTCCTTGTCGGAATCGGTTAAGCCGTTTGATTTAGCCAGTTTTATTTTTCCCAGTTTTGGCTTGCCCTTTTTCACTTCTTTCCCCTTTCTTTATTTTGGGATTGCCCCCTTGATTTTTCTAATTGCGGCCATATTTATAAAATCGCGGCCCGCCAGATTTTTTTTACTTTTATTCGCTTTTTGTTTTCTTCTGGCCATTTGGTATTCGCCATTATTTTGGCTGCTTAAGAAGCTGCCGGTTTTTGAGTATTTACGCGCGCCGTCGCGCTGGCTGTTTTTGGGTTTTTTTGCCGCTTCGGTTTCCGCCGCTTTTGGCGCCGACGGTTTTTTAGCATCTAGCGATAAAATTAAAAAGGCGATCATGGCGGTTTGGGGCTGGTTGATAATAATTATCACCGCGCTTTCCTTGACGATTAACGTGATTTCTTATTTTTTCGGCAAACAAATTTTGGCTTTTATAAAAGATTATTTTAATTCAAGGATTTATTTAAAAACTACGGGATTGCCTCTGGAACATTACCATCAGGTGATTGACGATTTGTTCAAGCAAATGATTAATTTATTCAGTTTTTTCAACCCGCATTTTTTGTGGCCATTTGCTTCTCTGGCCGTAAGTTATTTTGTGATAAAATATTTTCACAAAAATAAAAACCGGGCGGGTTATTTTTTGCCGGCCATGGTGGTTTTAGTCGGATTAAATTTCGCGGCTACCTTTCCTTTTAATACGCCGATGCTTTCGGTTGTTAATCGCAGCGTTTTTAATTATAAGCCGCAGACGGCACAATTTATTTTAAAAAACCCCGGTCGGATATTTTCTTTTTTGCCGGGATTTACCGAGTATGAGCAATTGACCGTGCCCTACAAGCCCAATCAGGAGGAAATATTTATTTTTGAATCGGAGTTGCTGGCGCCGAAACGGAATAATTTTTATAATATTCCGAGCGCCGACGGTTTTGACAGCATGATGCCCAAAAAATATGGCGCCGTAATCGCCTCAATTGGCAGTGACCGCGCCGTGGCCAGTGAAAGATTGGTTGATTTAAAAATACCCTTGGCGGACAAAATAAAATTATTTCAGGAGCGCCATAATTTACTGGATCTGCTTGGGGTAAAATATGTAATTTCTGGTTATAATTTGGAAAATAAGGACTTGAAAAAAGTTTTTGAAACCAAGGCGACAAAATACCAAATTCCCATTTATGTTTATGAAAACGTTGATTATTTGCCGTTATTTTTTCTGGCTAAAAATGTCAAGTATATAAATCCGGCCGATGATAATTATAAAATTATTACCGATAATAAAAATAACTTTAATGAAGTTACTTTTATTGAATGTTCAGATTGTAAAACAGCGGGGAGGGGAGAGGGTGAAATAAAAGCGATAGAGTATAGTAGTGGTTATTTAAAATTAAAAACCCGCCTCATGGCGGATGCGTGGTTGGTTTTTAATGAAAGTAATTTGCCCGGCTGGGAAGCAAGAATTGATAATCAAAAAACCAAGATTTATAGCGCGAATTATTTATTTCAAGGAATTATGGCGCCGGCCGGGGAGCACGAAATTGTATTTCAATTCAAGTATCTAAACACTCTGCCATTTCATTTAAATAAATAAAGATTTATTGCCCCCTCCCGCTCAAAACGGTTTTTATGGTTTTTAAAATAATGCTTAAATCCAAAAGGAAAGACCGATTTTTTATATAGTATAAATCGTATTTCAATTTTTCCAGGGTCTCCTCGGGCGAGCCGCCATAGCTCGGCCCTTTTAATTGGGCCCAGCCGGTTAGTCCCGGCCTGACTAAAAGTCGTTCATTATAAAAAGGTATTTTTTGCTCCAGGGTTTCAACGAATTCTGGCCGTTCGGGCCGCGGTCCGATAAAGCTCATTTCGCCTTTCAAAATATTTAGTAGTTGCGGAATTTCGTCCAGCCGCGTTTTCCTCATAAACGAACCGAATTTTGTAATGCGCGGGTCGTTTTTTTGCGCCCATTGGGGGCCGTTTTGTTCTGCGTTGTTAACCATTGACCGGAATTTCATAGCCAGAAAGGTTTTACCATTTTTTCCCATCCTGATTTGTTTGAAAATTATCGGCCCGGGACCGGCCAATTTTATGCCGAGAGCAATTAGTGGCGTTAAAAAAATTGCCATCATCAGTCCCAATATTGATAAAATTATGTCTAAAAATCTCTTAGCCAATTCATATAATTTTTTTGAATGTTCGGCCAAATTTTCCAAAAACCAGCTGTGTTCTATGTATTCCACGGGTATTTTATTGGTTATGGTTTCGTAAAAGCTGTTTATATTATACACATCAACGCCCAACGATAAGCATTTGAATATTTCTTGGGAAAGCTCTTGGTCGTTTTTAAGGTCTTGGGCGCTTATCAATATATCAATATTATTATTTAGGCAGTAGGCCTTTAAGTCCTCGGGCATTTGAATCGCGTTTGCGGCCCGGTAGCCCAATTGCGGCCTTTTATTTATTTCGTCCATCAGGGCCTCGCTTAAGGGCGATTGGCCGATGACCAAGACCCGGTTGACGATATTCGGCGATTTGATAAAATTATAAAATATTTTTCGCCAGAAGAATAATATAATCAGCGATACGCCTCCGTCAATAATTAAAATTCTTTGCGGCTTGAGGCCATGCAACATGGGATTGAGAAAATAAAAAATAATAACCGCGATAACCAAATCAATGATTAAAATTCTGATTAGGGCGCTGATTAGGTTATTGGTGTTATAGCTTATTTTTAAATCGTAAAAATCGTTGATAAAAAAAACAATCAGCCAGATGATAAAAATCAGCGAAAACGGCAAAAAATGCTTTTCCCAATTCGCGCCTATATCGGCATAACCGTATCTGGCGATTAACGTTAAGTATAAGGAAATATAAAGCATGGCGACGTCGCCGAGAAGCAGAATAATTTTTTTGGTTTTCAGTAGTAAGTCGGACATATGGTATGATATGTTTATATAACAAAATTCCGCGAAAAGCAAGAGCTTGTTTGTTTTAAATAGCGACTACCATTTATTTTTGGCTTGTGATATATTATATATGAATAAATAAAACTTTTTTTCAATGCCAAAAAAAATATACATCTCAATTTTTTTAATTATCATATTTTTTACCGCCCCGACCGCCTTGGCTTATATTCCGTCCGACCCGCTTTATTCCCAGCAGAATTATTTGTATCAGATTAATGTAGAGAAGGCCTGGGACACGGCGCAGGGGAACGGGGTGGTGGTGGCGGTTTTGGATTCGGGTGTGGATATTAATCACCCCGATTTAAAATTTAATATTTGGAAAAATCCCGGTGAAATCCCGGACGATGGCCTTGATAATGATAAAAATGGCTATGTTGACGATATTAATGGCTGGGATTTTGTGGCAAATACTCCCGATCCGAGGCCGAAGTTTGAACCGGGATACAATTCCGACGGCATCAATCACGGCACGGCCATCGCCGGCATTATTGCCGCCGTCGGCAATAATGGCAAGGGGATTTCCGGCGTGGCTTTTAATGCCAAAATTATGCCGATTCGGATATTGAGCAGTAATGGTGAGGGGGAAATGAGCAATTTAATTACGGCCATAAAATACGCGGTCAACAACGGGGCTGATATCATAAATTTGAGCTTGGTGGGTTATGATTACAGCGAGGAATCATTTAAAATCATCGAATGGGCCAAAGATAAAAGTGTCTTAATCGTGGTGGCGGCGGGCAATGCCGAGTCCTCTTCCGGGGGTATTGATTTGAATAAGACCCCGTCTTATCCCGCCTGTTATGGCAACAAATCGGATAATCAGCTGTTATTAGTGGCCACTTCGGTTGACGCTAATGAGGTAAAATCAAAATTCGCCAACTATGGCGCTTGCGTGGATGTGGCGGCGCCGGGGGAAAATTTATTCAGCTTGGCTTTCTTTGATTCGGACAAGGGAGAATTTAATGATTATTATTCTTATAATTGGAGCGGCACTTCTTTATCCACCGCCCTTGTCTCCGGCGCGGCCGCTTTAGTCAAATCCAAAGACCGAGCGGCCGGACCGCAAAAAATAATTTCGGCGATTATCAATAATACTGATAATATTGATGAAAAAAATTCGGGCCTTGCCGGCACGATTGGCAGTGGCCGATTAAACGTGGCTAAGGCGGTTAATGCCACCTCCACGCCGATGAAGGGCTATGTCGCCAAATTACCCTGGTCCCCGGCGGTCTATTATATTGAGGCCAACAAGAAGAGGCATTTATTTCCCAACGAAGTGACTTATTGGTCTTGGTATAGCGGCCAGTGGGCCGATCAAGATGTCAGAACCATTTCTCAAGCCGACTTTGACTCGCTTAAAGCGGGCAAGAATATTAGCATGAGGCCGGGAGTCAAGCTGATTAAATTTGATAATAGTCCAAGGGTCTACGCCGTCACTGCCGGTTCGTTTTTATGCCATATTGTCAATGGGAGCGCGGCTTCGGCTTTGTATGGCGCGAAGTGGCAGAATCGGGTAGTAACTTTGGGGAGCAATGTTGAGGCGGATTATAATAATGACGGTTATTGTAAATTAAATGATAATGCCAAATATCCCGACGGCTCGTTGATTCAATATCAAGGTTCCCAGGACATTTGGTATATAGAAAAGAATTTTAAAAGGAAAGTTTTGCCCGAGGCCTTTATCGCCAACAAATTTAAATCTGAGGCCATTATCAAAAACGTCCGGCCGGACATGGATTATGGGACCGGAAACGCAATCAGCAGCCTTGAAGAGAATATTTTAATTTATAATAAATGAGAATAATTAGAAGAATTAGCGGCGAGGTTAATAAATTTTATTTATTTCAGAAATATCCGATCGCCAAGGAATTTATTAAATTTTGTTTGGTTGGATTAACCAATTTGGCCATAGATATGTCGGTTTATTGGCTTGGCACCAGAGTTTTCCATTTTTATTATATCTTGGCCGCCATTGTCTCGTTTTTTTTCGCCGTGAGCTGGAGTTTTCTGATTAATCGCCGCTGGACTTTCAGGCACGACGGCAAAAATATCAGAGCACAATATGTAAAATTTATCGTGGCTAATTTAATCAGCATGGCTATTAACTTATCACTGCTTTATATTTTGGTTGATTATGCCGGTTTCCACGATCTTGGCGCCAAGCTGTTTACGGCATTTATGGTGGCTTTTTTTAATTTTTCTTTGAATAGATTTTGGACTTTTAGAAAAGTTGAATTATAATTTTTCCCGGCCCTTGTTATTTGCCACCGTTTTTGTATAATAAACTTATAACCATCTAATAAAATAATTATGGCTAAACACGCAATTTTTGACCAGAAAAATATTTTAATCGTCGGGGGCGCCGGCTTTGTCGGCTCCCATCTTTGCGATGAATTAGTAAAAGGAAATAAAGTCATCTGCGTTGATAATTTTTTAACCGGCGCTGAAGTCCATATCGCTCATTTGTTGCAGGACCCTAATTTTGAATTTATCAATCATGACATTATTAATCCGATTGACTTGGAGCACTATCCTTCGCTGGAAAAATTTAAAATTGAATTTCAGGGGGTTCAGGAAATATATTTTTTGGCCTCGCCGGCTTCACCCTCGGCTTATAGCCGGTATCCCATAGAAACGTTAACGGTTAATTCCATCGGGTTAAAGAATTGCTTGGATTTGGCGGTTAAATATAAAGCGAAATTTATTTATACTTCCAGCGCCGCGGTTTATGGCGAAGTTATGGGAGACGAACTGATTTCCGAAAGTTATGTCGGCCAAGTTGATCCATTGGGCAAGCGCGCCTGTTTTGCCGAGGCCAAAAGATTCGGGGAAACCTTGGTCAATAATTATCGCCTGAAATATAATTTGGACACAAAAATCGTCCGGATTTTTAATTGTTATGGCCCGCGAATGGAGCTTGATGACGGCCGGATGGTTCCGGAAATGATTAAAGCCGCGATTTCCGACAAAGACATTCTTATTTATGGCGATAAGAACAGCGCCGACACCCTGTTTTATGTTGACGACTTAATCAGGGCCTTAGTAAAAATCATGGAAAGCGCGGAAAATGGGCCGATTAACTTGGGCTCGGAATGGCGCAGTAATTTTAGCGAGATCGCCGAAAAAATCATTAAAATAACCAAGGCCAAATCCAAAATTAAATACGTTAAAAAAAGTGATTTGATGATTAGCCAGCCGTTGCCGGATATTTCTTTGGCCAAAGAGAAATTGGGCTGGTTTCCGATAATTTTACTGGATGAGGGCTTAAAAAAAACCGCTGATTATTTAAGCGCCCAGGTGAATATCCTGGAGCCGGATAAATTGAGATAGTTACAAAACTATTTTAGCTATAAATTTAGGACTTTTTGAGCGAGACCAGGAGGGCCAGCGAAATGACTTAAGGCATAGCGGGGCTATGGTGAAAGTCATTTTGCGCCCGCCCGACGCAGTCGCAGCCGAAAAGGACAAATTTAGAGAAATATAGTTTTGTAACCATCTCATTAGTTGAGTAATATATTTTTATGAAAAATCCCCGTGGCGGGGATTTTTCAGTTACAACTTTGTTTTTTTTAGAAAAAAGTGTCATAATTTAATTATGAAAACATTAATTATAATTCCCGCTAAAAACGAGGGTTCAAAAATACACGGCATCGTGGCCGAGATTGTAAATTTAAATTACCAGGTTTTGGTGGTGGATGACGGTTCAAGCGATAACACGGCTGATTTAGCTCATCAAGCGGGCGCTAAAATTTTAATTCATAAAATAAACCGGGGACAGGGGGCGGCTTTAAAAACCGGCTTAGAATACGCTTTGCTAAATAATTATGAAGCGGCAGTATTTTTTGACGCTGACGGCCAGATGTTGGCCGGTGAGATTAAAGATTTAATAGAGCCGTTATTATTAGGTAAATATGAAGTTGTTTTGGGCTCAAGGTTTTTAGGCCAAGCCAGGAATGCGCCGATTCTAAAATTAATAACTTTAAAATTAGGATTAATTTTTACAAAATTTGCGACTGGCTTAAAATTAACCGATGTCCATAATGGTTTTCAGGCCTGGAGCGCGGCGGCCTTAAAAAAAATTAATTTAACCCAAGACCGGCAGGCCTATGCCTCGGAACTGTTGCAAGAAATTGCCGATAAAAAATTAAAATACACCGAGGTTCCGGTGACGATTTTGTACACCGCCTATTCAAAGCAAAAAGGCCAAAGCATTTTAAATGCTTTTAAAATTTTGTGGGATTTGATAATAAAAAGATAATTTCAAAATATGTTAATTATTCAGATAATTCTAATCGTCGCGATAATTTTAATCATCTCCCGTCTTATTTTTAAATTAAGAGGCAAAGAAATTAATTTGGGAATATTTTTTACTTGGCTGGTGATTTGGCTGGCGGCTATGGTGGTGATTTGGTGGCCGGATATTACGAGCTTTTTGGCGATTAAGGTCGGCGTCACTCGCGGGGTGGACTTGGTGGTTTATGTTTCGGTCATTTTGGTTTTTTATTTATTGTTCAGATTATTATTAAGGATTGAGAAAATAGAGTCGGATATTACTAAGATAGTTCGCGAAGTTGCCTTAAAAGATAAGGATAAAAATGAATAATCTTTGCCCCCTTTGCCGGGGAAAAGCAAAATTATATTTTGATTACCACAAAATCGGCAAAGGCAATTATAAACTGCTACAATGTTTAAGTTGCGGTTTGGTGTACACCGATCCAATTCCCGATGAAAATTTTTTAAATGATTTTTATCAAAGTTATGACAGCATCGGCCAGAAGGATAATTATTATAGGGATCTTAAAAATTATAGACAAACCAAAGAGGGTAAAGAGCGGGAAGATTTTTTTTTAAATTTCGTCAGTAGATATGATTTTAATAAGATCTGGGAAATTTTGGACTTAGGCAGCGGGGGAGGCGCCTTTTTGGATATTATCAGACGAAATGATTTCAAGGGCTTAGGAGTGGAAATCAGCAGCCAAGCCGTGGATTTTGCAAAAAATAATTTTGGGGTAGAGTGTATTGCGGCTGACGCGCAAAGTATTAATTTTGACGAGAAAAGATTTGGCGCGGTTTTTATGTGGGATTTGCTGGAACATTTGCCGCGTCAGCCGGCCCTGATTAAAAAGATAGGCGGCTGGCTGGTTAAGGGGGGATATCTTATTATGGAAACGCCTAATAATAACGGCTTAATAAATGAGTTCATATTATTTTTGGCGGATTTAGGCCTTGTTTGGCCAGCTGTTTGGATGTTCGGCTATCATCATTTATTTTTACATTCCAAAAAATCCTTGATAAAATTATTGGCGGATAATGGATTTAAAATTTTAGAGATACGCCAGAAAAATACGGCGGCTAAAAGAATTTTTCCGTTGAAGGGGAAATTTTTTCTGCCGAGGATTTTTTTGGAGTTATTAAACGGCTTAGCGATCATTTTCCATAAAAAAAATAAATTAATAATTATCGCGAAATATGGCGCAGACGGATAAAAGGGTTACCATTATTATTGTTACGCGCAACGCCCGTCATTATTTGCCGGAATGTTTGGCAAGCGTTTATCATCAAAATTACCCCAAAGAGCTGGTAAAAATTATTATTATTGACAATCATTCCACGGATAGCACGATTGGTTATTTGCGGGAGGCGTATCCCCAAATAAAACTGATAACCAACAATAGAAATGCCGGCTTTGCCCGGGCCAATAATCAGGGTTATTTTTTGGCGCAAAAACAGGAAGCCGATTATTTGGTTTTATTGAATCAAGATACGGTTGTTGAGCCGAATTGGCTTAAACGTTTAGTTAAATTGGCCGAAAGCGATAGCGCGATTTCGGCCGTCCAGCCGAAGCTATTGCTTTGGCCGGAAAAACAATTGATTAACAGTTTTGGCAATAGCATTCATTTTCTCGGCTTTGCTTTTTGCAATAAATATCGTTATAAAGACCAGTATAATATTACCGAGCCGTTTGAATTGCCCTATGCTTCCGGCGCCGCTTGCTTATTAAAAATGTCAGTTTTAAAAAAGACGGGCTTATTTGACGACCGGCTTTTTATGTATCACGAAGATGTTGATTTGGGCTGGAAAATGCGGCTGGCGGGCTATAAGATTTTATTAGACCCCTTGGCCGTGGTTTATCACAAATATAATTTTAGCAAGGCCAAATACAAATTTTATTATATGGAAAGGAATAGATGGATTATTTTGCTGCAGAACTACCGGATTTTGACTTTGATTATGATTTTGCCCGCTTTGATTTTGCTGGAATTGGGCCTGATTTTCTATGCCATAAAAAACGGCTGGTTTAAAGAAAAATTATGGGGCGGTTTTTGGCTTATTGGGCATTTGCCGTCAATTTTAAGCCATCGCCTAAAAATTCAATTCAAGATTAGAAAAATTTCCGATCGGGCAATTCTGAAAAAATATAGCGGTGCCATTAAATTTCAAGAGATCAGTTATCCGTTTCTAACCCATGTCGTTAATCCGTTAATGGAGATATATTTTTTTATCATTAGGAAAATAATTTTTTGGTAAATTTTTTATTAATGAAATCCAGTATTTCAATTACACCCTCCGTATCGCCGTAATTGCTTTGTAAAATAATATTTTTGTCTATTTTTACGGTCGCGGCAATATTTTTTATTTTTTTGTTACTTCGTTTTAATAAATTTATTAATTTTAGTGAGGCGTTATGCGGCATAAAAGCATAATCAGCGTCAAGAATCATCTGGTAATCATTTAAAGAATCGGCAATGCCGATTGTTTTTAAATTTTCAGCGGCCAATTTCATACCCGTGAATTTATTATAGCCAGCCGGAATAATATCTATAGCGACATTAGAATGGGTGACCAAAACCTTATTATTATAGCCCAACTTTTCTATTAATTTTTTTATTTTAAAATGGATGGTGGCCGGATCCAGGCCCTCTCCCTCATGTTTGGTAAACATACTGATGGTTGCCAGCCGCCTGGCAAAATATTTTATTTCTTCAGTCGGGAGATTTTTAAGTTTATTTTCCAGCTCTTTAATTATCGCAATTAATTTTTGGGGGACGATAATTGTTTCGTCGTTTCCATTGCTGATGACACAGCCGGTTTCTAAAATAAAGCCATCAAAAAGATTAAAAATCTTTGAAGGAAGATATTGATGAATAAACGTTAAGTCATTGCCCGAGCAAATATAAATCCGGCAGAAATTTTTTAGTGATTTCAGCCGGTTTATCAATTTTTCTTTTAGATTTCCCTTTATTTTCCAATTTTCGTCTAAAAGAGTGCCGTGAAGGTCTAGGCCGATTAGATACTTTTTGTCATTTATCATTTAACTTTCCTTGCCCCAAAATTCTTCCGCTTCCATTTCCATTTCGTGAAGGCGGATATAATAATCGGGGAATTCATTTAGGTGAGCCAGCGCGATTTTCCCGGTCATTAACGGGTCGTCATTGGTTACATTGGTATTGGCGTGGCGCGCGCCGTGTTCCGACTCCACATTCAGGCCCATTATAAATTGCTCTACGTCAAATTTATCCCAGACAATACCCAATTGTTCGCCGATATTTTTCGCTTCTTCGGCGGTGAAGCTTTTGCCATTGGCCACATTATTTATTGTTATTTTTGACTAAAACACATTGAAGTACTATACTTTAGGTGTCTTTATTTTAACGTAAAAAATAAAAATGGGCAATAGCATAGCGATTATTGTTTGCGCTTGGCCGCCGCAAGGCGGGGGCATGGGCAATAATGCTTATTATCACGCTAAAAAATTAGCGGTATTAGATTATCGAGTAGAAGTATTTACGCCAAAATACAAAAGTACCAAGGCCGGGCAAGAAAATTTTAAAGTAAATTATTTACCAATGTGGCCCCGCTTTGGCCTAGCCGGTTTTTTATTCGCTCTTTTGGGCCGATTAAAAGATTTTGATATTATCCATCTTTATTATCCTTTTTTCGGCACCGATTTGATTATCTGGCTGTATAGGATTTTCCTCCCCCTTGTCCGAAGGGGGTCGCAACGCGACGGGCAGAAGCGAGCGAAGCGAGAGTCGATGAATGCGACCATAGGAGCATTCAGCGCTGCCCAGGAACGGCCAGGAGGGGGTCTAAAATCGCAAAAATTGATTTTGCATTATCAGATGGATCCGATTGGCCGCGGCTGGCAAAAAATAATTTTTAACTGGCATATTAAATTATTTTTGGGCCCCATGGTTAGGGCGAGCAATAAAATTATTGTTTTGTCGTTTGACCACGGGGAAAATTCATATTTGGCAAAATATATAAAAAAATGGCCGGATAAATTCGTGGCCATACCAAACGGCATTGATGAAAATATATTTAAACCGCAAACAAAAGACGATGGTTTAAGGCAAAAATATAATATTGGTCTGGCTGATAAGGTGATAATTTTTGTGGGCGGCCTTGATCAGCAGCATTATTTTAAGGGAGTGGAAATATTACTTAAAGCGGTTCAAGACATTAGGGGAAATATTAAAATTAAGCTATTGCTTGTTGGCGAAGGGGATTTAAAAGAACATTATAAAAAATTGGCCTTGGACTTGGGTATAAATGAAAATGTAATATTTACGGGCTGGATAGATAATGCTGACTTGCCCAAATATTATTCTCTGGCCGATATTTTCGTTTTGCCCTCAACCGCCAGCACCGAGAGTTTTGGTATTGTCATTGCCGAGGCGCAGGCCTGCGGTTTGCCGGCGGTTGTTTCCAATTGGCCCGGAAGCCGCGAGACATTAAAAGACGGCGAGACGGGGTTATTAATTAAGCCGGGCGAGGTTAATGATTTGTCGGAAAAATTGATTAGATTATTAACCGATGACGAACTAAAAAAGCAAATGGGGGAGAGCGCCCAAATTAGAGCCAAAGGATTGTATAGCTGGCAAAAAGTTATTCAGCAGATTGATGATCTATATAAGAATTTATAAAAAATGAAAAATAAATTAATAGGTTGGTTGATATTTTGGGTTCGGTTGTGGCCATTATATTTTTTTGGACAAAAAAGAAAGCAGCCTCTTGAGGTGGGCTGCGAACCTTGGAATTTTATGCTTGGCAGAGTTCGTATGAGATCTGCCTGGAAAGTTCGGGACGAGCGTAGAGGAGCATAATAAGCGCCATCATGGCATCTTTTGCTCCGAGGCGGTAAAATTCCGCCCTGACCTGCTCGTTGCTGCACTGTGGGTTTTTTACCAATTCAACGAACCGCTCAAACATGATATATCCTCCGATATTTTAATCTTGTAATATACATTATATCATATGATTATAATATTGTCAATAGTAATTAGAAAAATTATCTAAATTTAGATGAAAATCGCTATAATTCATTCAATTTATAAGCCAGATACAAGGGGTGGCGCTGAAACCGTGGTACAAAACATTGCCGACGGATTAAGAAATGGGGGCGAAGATATTTTTATGGTCTCCGTCGGCAGAAAAAATTTAACAGAGACGGTGAATGGTATAAAAGTATATCGGATTAAGCCATTTAATTTATTTAATTTTTTAGATATCAATAAAAAGCCGGCTTGGCTGCGCTTGCCTTGGCATATTATAGATATGTTTAATGAAATCCAGTGTTGGCGTATTTATAAGATTTTAGAAAAAGAAAAACCAGATATTGTCCTAACTCACAACTTAAAAGGGCTGGGGTATTATACGCCATGGCTATTAAGGGATTTAAAAATAAAAAATATCCACACGGTTCATGATATGCAACTACTTCATCCATCGGGATTATTAAAACAAGATGGCGGGTTGGGCCTGGTCGCAAAAATTTATGCTTGGTTTTGTAAAAGATTATTTGCTTCGCCGGCAGTAGTGATTTTTCCTTCGTCGTATATAAAATTAGTTTACGAAAAATATAGATTTTTTCCGAAGTCGGAAAGGGTGGTTTTGGGGAATCCGGTTGCGCCCGTTGTCATCCCCGCGAAGCCTGTCCCCGACCGCGATCGGGGAGCGGGGAACCAGAATTCTGGATCCCGGGTCTTCGCCCGGGATGACAAAGTGGGTGGTGAGAATTTCAATGTTCTATTCCTCGGCCAGGTAGAAGAATATAAGGGAATTTTAGAATTAATTAAGGCCGTTAAAAATATTAGCGGCAATTTATTATTGCATATTGCCGGCGACGGTAAGGCGTTAACTAAAGCCAAGGAGTTGGCGGCTAGCGATGAAAGAATAAGATTTTATGGCCGCTTAAGCCAAGAAGAAATTGAACAAAAAATTTGGCCGAATATTGATTTATTAATCAACCCATCTAAAGTACCAGAAAGTTTTGGTCTGGTGGTTATTGAGGCCTTGGCCCACGGCCTGCCCGCGATCGTTTCCAATAAGGGCGCTCTGCCGGAATTGGTAAGAGAGGGCGAGACGGGTTTTATTACCAATGGCGATTTGGAGTCAAGAATTAAATGGTGTATAGATAATAAAGAAAAATTAAAATCAATGGCCAGTAGATGTTTAGAGGAAGCGAAGAAATATGATTTGAATGGGTATATAGACAAAATAATTGAATATGCCAGAAAATGAAAAATCCGCCAGAGGCGGACAAAACCAGAGGGTTTTGGATTTGGGCTGCGGCAATGGCGATAATGTTTATTTTTTAAGCAAGGCCGGCCATGACGTGGTTGGCATTGATTTGGATGTTAAAGAAGCGCAAGAAAAATATCCGGCCTTGAATTTTTTATCAATGTCGGCCGAAAAATTGGATTTTTCCGATGGCATTTTTGACGAGATTTATGCTAATGATGTTTTAGAGCATGTAGAGAATTTGGAAAAAGTTTTAAATGAAGTCGGTCGGATTTTAAAAGCCGGTGGCAGATTTATCATTACCGTGCCCCATTGGCGGACTGAAAAAATATTACAAAAAATCGATCCTGATTATTGGCCCTCGGTCGGCCATCGGCGTTTATTTGAAAAAGGGGATTTGGAAAAAATGTTGGCCGCGGCCGATTTTAAGATTTTGAAGCGAAGCCAAAAAAGTTTTTTTATTTTTATAACTCTTTGGCTGATGTTTAAATTGGGCAAAAAAATAAACAGCCAAAAAGGGGATTTTGCGCCGTCGTTTTTTTATACGATTTTAAAGATAAAAAATCAGTTTTTTGATCCGGAAATTACTTTTAAGACAAAAGCCAAGTATATTCCCATTTGGCTGATTACTTTGCCCGTGGCCTGGATTTTTAACAAATTTATCCCCAAAACCGTAAAAATTGAGGCGATCAAGGCAACCATTGAATAAAACAGCGGATTGTTATATTGTTATATTGTTATTGCTCCAAAGGGGCCCATTCAGGGGCGAGTGATGAAGTAATCTTAGAGACGGTTTTTAAAATAAAAAAATCTCCGATTTTGGAGAAAAGAAAAACCCCTCGGACGTTTCTGGCTAGGAGGTCCGAAGGGTTATAATTTACTCACTTATTCGCAAAGCCGTAAGCGGTATAGCGAGTCCGATTTGTAAAATGGTGTAGATTAGCTTTTTTGGCCAATCTTTTTTAGGTCCGTCGTGATATTCGGCCCCTCTTCTCCTTGGACTAATAGCGGTCTCAGTGTTGAGGGATATCCAGCGGACGGAACTCCAGGAAATTTCCTGGCACCAATAACTAATCGGTTAGTTTAATGTATAATTATTATATATTATTTTGATAAAGTTGTCAATAGTTAATTGGCCTAAATATTGTTAAAATATCTAAATTTAGATGAAATTAATATGGAATTTGTATCAATTTTTTTAATCGTAATTTTACTTATCGCCGTAATTGGTATATTTATTTTTTTTAATAAAAAATTCAGTGAACTGGCCGCCAGTAAGAAAGACGACCAGGCGTTTTTGATGTTGCAAGAACGGCTTAGGGAAATCAATCAGACCATGGACAATAAAATGTCGGAATCAGCCCGGCAGATTCAATTGCAATTCGGCCAAAGCATAAACGTGATTCGCGGCGTGACGGAACAAGTTACCCAGCTTCAAGAGACCAACAAGCAAGTTATGGGCTTTTTCGAGCAATTAAAAAACCTGGAAAGGGTTTTAACCAACCAGAAGCAAAGGGGAAATCTTGGCGAAGCGGCGCTTAATTTGGTTTTAGATAATATTCTGCCGCCGACCCTTTTTAAGCTTCAATATCAATTTGATGATGGCGATATTGTAGATGCGGCGATTTTTACCAAAGACGGCATTATTCCGGTTGACGCCAAATTCTCTTTAGACAATTATAATCGCATTATTAATGAAAACGACGCGGCTAAAAAAGAGATCTTAGAAAAAGAATTCAAAAATGATTTGAAAAAAAGAATTGATGAAACCAGTAAATATATCAAACCAAGCCAGGGCACGCTTGATTTTGCTTTTATGTTTATTCCGGCCGAAGCGATTTATTATGATTTATTAGTCAATGAAGTGGGCGCGGTTAAAGTCAATACCAGAAATTTAATTGATTACGCTTTTAAAGAGAAAAAAGTGATTATTGTTTCGCCGACCACATTTGCCGCCTATCTGCAAACGGTTTTGCATGGTTTGCGCGCCCTGAAAATTGAGGAACAAACCAAAGAAATTATTAAAAATGTGGAAAAATTGCAAAGGCATATTATTGCTTATGATGATTATCTGAAAAAATTGGGAGTTAATTTGAATACGACTGTCAATTCTTATACGGCGGCGGCCAAAGAATTTAAAAAGATAGACAAGGATGTGGTAAAAATTACCGGCCAAGAAACGGATATTGAAGTCATGGAAATCGCCGGGCCTAAAGTGTCTTAATTGTCATCCCGGAACGCGAGTCAAGCGAGCGGCTATCCGGGATCCAGAAATCTGGTT
>JBAZQS010000023.1:0-13348 GCA_041645075.1 Patescibacteria group bacterium
TTTACCGAAAAGCCGAATCCGTTACGCCCGCCATGGGCGCCAAGACCAAAATTGGTCCGCTATTCGCTGGATTAAATTTTCTAATTTTTAACCAAAAATTTGCCACAACCAGGTCCCTTAATCTATTTTATAAACAACAACGAAAAATTTTTTCAATTTATATCCTTCCTTTTCATCTTCAATTTCAAAACCTAAATTTTTTATTTCCTCTCTTAACCTATCTGACTCGGCCCAATTTTTATTTTTTCTCGCCTCTAATCTTTTTTCCGCCAATTTTTTAACCTCGGAAGGAATTTCTAATTTTTTCACTTTATCTAAATCCAACCCCAAAACCCGATCAAAATCCAAAAGCGTGGCTTTTTTATCCTTATCGGCAATATCGCTCTTGACCAAATCCCAAACCAAAGCCATCACCTGCGGCATGGCCAAATCATTATTTATCAAGGCCTCAAATTTATTTTTATAATCCTTATTGGCTTTACCCCCTCCTAACCTCCCCCTTATAAAGGGGGAGGGACGGGCTGGAATGCCAACAATAAAATCGTTTAGTTTTTGTCTGGCAACTTTTGCCGCCTCCAGCCCCTCCCAAGTGAAATTAAGCTGGCTTCGGTAATGGGCGGTTAAAAATAAATAGCGCAAATCAAGCGCCTCAAATCCTCTTGCCGCCAAATCCGCCAAGGTATAAAATTTTTTCTTTGACTTGCTCATCTTGCCGCCCTCAACCTGCAAAAATCTGGTATGAAACCAATAATTCACGAAATTTTCACCGGTGGCGGATTGGCTCTGCGCGATTTCGCATTCGTGGTGCGGAAAAATATTATCCTCCCCGCCCGTGTGGATATCAAAGTGCCGACCCAGATATTTCATGGACATGGCGCTGCACTCAATATGCCAGCCCGGAAAACCTTTTTTGCCAAAGGCCGGCCATTCCATTTGCCGCTTCTCTCCCTCGGGCGAAAATTTCCACAAAGCAAAATCAACCGCGTTTCTTTTTTCCGGATTAACTTCTATTCTGGCGCCATCTTTCAACTGGTCTAAAGTATTGCCTGATAATTTTCCGTAATCGGGAAATTTGGAAACATCAAAATAAATACCGTCGGAAATTTCATAAGCATAACCCTTGTTTAAAAGCGTCTGCACCAAGTCAATCATTTCCCTGATGTGGCCGGTGGCGCGGCAGATAACGGCCGGCGCCAAAAGATTCAGCTTTTTCCTATTTGCTAAATAAATTTTTTCAAAAAATTCGGCTATTTCCTTAGCGCTTTTGCCCGCCTCTTTCGCGCTTTTCTCCAGCTTATCCTCGCCCGTATCGCCGTCCGAAATCAAGTGGCCGACATCGGTAATATTCATTACCTGATTAACTTTATAACCATTATATTCTAAAACCCGCCGCAAAATATCGGCATTAAAATAATTCCAACCGTGGCCCAAATGGTCATAATCATAAACCGTGGGCCCGCAGGTATACATCCCGACCCGGCCCTTTTTAATCGGCTTAAATTCCTCAATTTTTTTGCTTAGGGTATTATAAATTTCTAACATATATTATTTATCTTATTTTAAAGCATAATGGACTTTTTTACAAATTAAAAAACAAAAGGAGACGGGGTATGCCCCATCTCTACCTTTAAAACTTTAAACCCATCTAAGGGGTCTTTAAATAAAATCAAGACCAAATTTTATCCTGCCTGACAAGTAGTTCCTTGGCTTTTAGCGGCTCGGCCATTATTTCTTTAACTATCTTTTCCATCCTCATACCTTGCGAGCCCTTGACTAATATAATATCGCCCGGTTCTATTCTGTCCTGGACAAAACGGCCGGCCGTCAAAGCGTCGGAAAAAGAAAATATCCGGTCTGGCGCCATACCCCGCTTTTCCGCTTCGGCGACAATAATTTTCGCCCTCTCGCCAACCGTAATTAAAATATCAATTTTATTTTCCCTGACCGCCTGGCCGATTATTTCATGCGCCTCATCCGTAAAACTGCCTAATTCCAGCATATCGCCTAAAACCGCAATTTTTCTATTGGCGACTTTAATTTTTTCCAGGGCCTTAAGCGCCGCCTTCATTGAATCAGGCCCGGCATTATAGGTATCATCAATAATCATGGTATTTTTTATGCCCGGGATTAAATTCATTCTCCCGCGCGGGGCCGCAAAAAATCTTAAGGCCTGGGAAATTTCTACCAAATTCATCTCATAAGCCACACCCACGGCTACTCCGGCTAAAGCCGCGTATATTAAATGCTCGCCTAAAATATTCGGCAGAAACACGGGCACGGTACTGCCCCGATGGGTTAATTTAAAATTTAAACCAAATGTCCCGCTATCCTCGATTTCCTCGTCGCCGGAATTGGCTTCGCCTTGAAGAATTTTTATTTCCGAAGCCCTAATGTCGGCTTCATCTTTTAAGCCATAAGTTAAAACCCTGGCCCCGACAATCTCTTTCATTTCGCGAACATATTGGTTGTCGCAATTTAAAATCGCCCAGCCATTTTTATCAATATGCGAAACCAGGAGTGATTTTTCTTTGGCAATCCTTTCAAGGGTTTTAAAATATTCCAAATGAACCGGACCGATATTGGTAACCACGCCGATTTTACATGGCGCCAAATCAATCAGATATGGCATATCGCCGGGACGGTCCACGGCCATTTCCAAAATTAAAATTTCCGGATAGCTCCTTTCTTTCCAGGCCAGCATCACCAGGGCCTTGATAAAAACGCCCAGCCAAAGCCAAATTGACCGGCCGCCCGAACCGGCGCCAATAATCGTCAGGGGCAGGCCGATTTCATTATTGTAATTTTTAATATTTCGGCGAATATTATACTTATGGGAAAGCACCGTGAAAATCGCGTCCTTGGCCGAGGTCTTGCCAAAACTGCCGGTTACGCCAATAATATCCGGCTGGTATTTTTTTAGAATCGCCTTAGCCAGGCCTCGCAGTATTTTTTTGACAATATTTTTTAATATGTCTTTCATAAAAATTTATACTTTGATTATGGGTGTATTCTTAATATTCATTGAACCGCGATAAAAAATATGAGGGATCCTTGAATAAATTAATGGCTTTTTTCCTTGTTTAATTAATTTTTCATAATATTTCATGGTTGTCGCGGGTATTTTTTTATATTTTACTAAATTTTCCAGATTATAATCTTCAAAATCTTTTTTGAAGATGCGGCGGGGGCTGGTATTTTTATATATCGTCGTAATTTTTGGATCTAATTTTTCCCAATGAATTCTAAAAAATTCGCCACTGAATTTATAGCCGAATTTTGCCAAAGATTTTTTTATTAAACGAGGATCTATGGGATTAAAATGCAAGGCATCGTTCCATAAACAATCTAATGGCAAAATTTTACTTTTCATTATTTTTTTCCGATTCTTGTATTTTTCAATTCCTTGACGATAAATCTCTGGATATATCTTTTTTATTTCATTGAGCGGATATAAAACATCTCCTTTTATTTTATTAGGAATTTGGTGATAAATAAATAATATTTTTGTTTTTCCCATAATTATTTGTATTTGCTATATGCCATTAGCTATTCGCCATATGCTATTTGTCCTGCGGGACATTATAATACTGTAAAATAAATTTGGCAATATCGGCAAAAACCGGCCCGTTAATCACCACCGCTTCTTTGCCGTATTGCGGCTTAAAAATCACCACGATCATCACGAATTTTGGGTCGGCGAATGGCGCAAAACCCACAAAAGAAACATCAACGTCGCTGGAATAGCCCCGTCCGTCTTTTCTCGGCACTTGAGCCGTGCCGGTTTTACCGCCCACTCGATATCCTGGCACTTGAGCGGTTTTGCCATGTCCGCTTTCCACCACGCTCACCAGCATGGCGGACAGCATGGTTGAGGTCTTGGAGGAAATTACCTGACGAATCTCTTGCGGATAAAAATTTTGAATTTCGTTTTTATCATTGATAATTTGAGAAACAATATAGGGCTTCATTAATTTTCCGCCATTGGCAATAGCGGCATACGCCGTCAGCATCTGGAGCGGGGTCACGGCAATGCCCTGCCCGAATGAAGCGGTGGCCGGATAAATTTCCCCTTTTTTATCCAAATTGGCAATGTCGCCGGCCGCCTCTTTTTCCAAACCAATATCCGTCAATTGTCCGAAACCGAAATCTTTAACATACTTGGTAAATACTTTGGCCGTCGCCTGTTCCATGGCCCAGATCGCGCCCGTATTAATGGAATTTTCCAAAACCTCGGTCATGGTTCTTTGACCATATATCTTATCATTAAAATTCTTAATCGTGTAGGGGCCGAATTTAACGCTACCGGTATCAATATAAGCCGTCTCCGGCTCTATCTTGCCGGCATCCAAAGCGGCCGCCATGGTAATGACCTTAAAAATGGAACCCGGCTCATAAGCGTTAAAAATTGCCGGATTATTATAAACATTTATATTTTCAATTTTATTATATTGGTCGGGGTCGTAATCGGGCGCGCCGCACATCGCGATAATGGCGCCGGTTTTCGGGTTCATCACCATCACGCTGCCGCCCTCGGCTTTGAAACGGTCAACGGCCGCGTATAGCGACTGGCAGGCCTTGTACTGAATCGCCCGGTCAATAGTTAAAACCAAAGACGAACCGTCCACTTTCTCCTTCAAAGAATGACGGCCAATAGCAATGATATCGCCCCAAACATCTCTAGCTGAACGAATCTCGCCAATCTGGCCGGACAAAATTTTATCATAATAACCTTCTAAGCCATATTGCCCCCGCTTCTTATCGCCACTAAAGCCCAAAAAACCAAAAATATGGCCGCCCATGCCTTTTTCCGGATAAAAGCGCCAGGCCTCCTCGCTGAAATCCAATCCCTCAATTTTTAGAGCTCTTATTTTTTCTACCTGCTCGTCGGTTAAGCGATGCCTAATCGGCTCATAGGGGTCATCCTTTTTTGATAAAATTTTAGTCAGCCGTTCAATTTCCGCTTTTTCCTGGTCTTCATGCCATTTTTCCCGCCGATTGCTTTTTATTTCTTCGGCTAATTTTGGATCTAAGGCGGGCGAAATATCGGCAAATAAATCCTTCTCCACCTGCTTGATGTCAATATTTTCCGCCCGCCCCAAAATTTCAAATAATTTCTGAGCGGTTTCCTCGGGATTAGCTATTTTGGCCGGCACGGCGTAAAGCAAATTTAATTGCCTATTGGTGACCAGGGGAAAAAGGGACTTGTCTCGCCCGTTATCTTCAATAACATAAATAGAACCCCTCTCGGGGAATAGTTTTTTATAAAGCTCGTGCTGGCCGAGAGCCAGAGCCGCGTAAAAACCGCCTCGTAAAACCTGCAAATAAAAAAGGCGGACCACGATTAGGATGGCAAATATAACAAAAAGCAGCGCCAAAAATTTAACCCTGCCTCCACCACTAGTCCTGGAATTTTGTTTATCGCTATGGCGGACGCGGTATAATCTTCTATGGATTGCTAAGCTCTGCCGCCAAATCATTGTTTGGATTTAATTTGAAATTTGAAATTCGTAATTTTTAATTTTACCTTAATGCGACCGCCGACCCCAATTGATTAATCACCTCAATGTTGTCAATGGCCACTAAATTTAAATCCGATGTTTTATTAATTATATTAGCCATTGATTGCAATTCAATATATTGCAAGTTCAGCTTATCGTATTCTTGCTTAAGTTCTTCCGCTTTCTTTCCCAAATCACTTATTTTATAACCCTTAGTCGCTCCGATATTTGTCTCCATTAAATAAATAAACCCGACGCCCATCACGGCTAAAACCAACATGGTCGCGATTTTGTTTGGGGTAAAAAATCTGGCGAGCAAGCGAATATTATTTTTTCTTTTATTTAATTCGGGAAAATGGTGATTGCATTTTTCCGGCTTCCAAAATTTACACATAATATTTCTATTTTCTATTAATAATCTTGCGAGTTAACGAGTTGTTTGCTGGCATTGTTTTAACCCGTTAACTCGAAAAGTTATTAAAATTTATAATTTCTCCGCCACCCTCAATTTAGCGCTTCGGCTTCTCGGATTTGCTTCAATTTCTTCCTCCGACGCCACCACCGGCCTTTTGGTTAAAATTTTTATCATTGGTGGTTCTTTCTTGGTTTCATCTCTAAAAAAATTTTTAACAATCCGGTCTTCGCCCGAATGGAAAGAAATGACCGCTAATCGACCCCCTCGAGCTAAAATCTCAATAGCTTGAGGTAAAACACTTCTCAAATTGCCGAACTCATCATTGACCGCGATCCTTAGGGCTTGAAAAACCCTGGTCGCCGGATTTCTTCGGGAACGCGATTTAAAATTCCTCCTATAAATACCGGAGACAAGCTGGACAAGCATATCAGCCGTCTCCACGGTTCGGCCCATCTGGCGATCAGCGATTATTTTCTTGGCGATCGGCCAGGATAATGGTTCTTCCCCGTATTCCTTGAATATCTTAAATAATTCTTGCTGATTATAGGTCTTTAGAATTTCCGCGCCCGTCAAGGTTTGGCTATTTTTGTTATATCTTAAATCAAGAAAGCCCTTACCTTGGAAACTAAATCCCCTATCCCCGACGCCGAGCTGATCTGATGATAGCCCCAGGTCCAATAATATGCCGCTAATGTTAGAAATTCCCTGGTCATTTTTTACAAATATATTTTTTAAATTCCTATAATTATCATTAATCAAAATCAGATTCTTATTACTGCTGTCTTGAACAGCATGTGGATCCCAATCAATGCCGATTAACACGCCGTCCGGTTTAATTCTCTCTAAAATCGCCAAGCCGTGCCCGCCGCCGCCAAACGTGCCGTCAATAAAATTTTGGCCGGGCTGGGGATTGAAATATTCTAATATCTCTTTAAGCAATACCGGCTCGTGAATGGTCGCCATTTTAAATTATTTAAACGCCAATATTATCCAAGGCCTCGGCAATTTCACCAGAATTTTTTTCGGTCTCGGTTTTATATTTATTCCACTTATCTTCATCCCAAATTTCCAAACGATCATATAAACCGGCGATGACGGTATTCTTTTTTAAACCAGCAAATTTCCTTAAATACTCGGGCAACACAATGCGTCCCTGGCCATCCACCTCAACATCCATGGCTCCGGCAAGCATGTGCCTGGCAAAGGCGCGAGTATTTAATTTTGCAATCGACAAGGCGGCTAATTTTGGAGCTAATACATCCCATTCCTTTTTTGGATACAAAAAAAGACAGCTATCCAAACCCTTGGTGACAACTGCTTTCTTTAAATCAGAGCGAAATTTGGCCGGCACGGCCAGTCGCCCCTTAAGGTCAATATTGTGTGAGTATTGCCCGATAAACATTTTAGCAAAGTTAAAAATTGGTGGTGAGACGTGTTTTTTGGTATTCTGGTAATTCCCCACTTATCCCCACCTTTCACCACTATGTACTTATTATAAACCACTTTATGGGCTTGGTCAACACTTGTAAACTTTTTAAAAAAACAAAAAATAGCTTTAAATAAGCTATTTTTAAAAAATATCGACCCGTTGGGTGGATAAGTTTCCGCGGTTCAACCCTTGTTTAAAATAATATTGATAACAGCTTATCCACAATAAAAAATTAATGAGAGGGATAAGAGATGTTCGGCTCTCCCCCGTAAAAAGGCAAGATAATATTTTTGGCTAAAATAAATTTTCCCCCGGAACGTCTAAATGGCGCTAATATTTTTTTAATTAATTCCTGATTATTCTCAAATTCGGCGCGTTTAATCCCGACGACCGGAATTTTAAGCGCGTAGGCCAGGGTATTGGCCGTAACCACGCCGATTCTTAATGAGGTAAAACCGCCCGGACCGCTCACCACGCCCAGCCCCTTAAGTTGCGTCAAATTAATATTATTTTTCTTTAATAACTCGGCGATAGCGGATAACAATCTTTCCGACTGCTTGAACTCGGCTTTTATTTTTTTAACTTTAAAATCGGTCTGGCTCTTGGCCAGAATGAGTAAGATAAATTCATTATTAGTAGTGTTTATTATGAGAAACATGAAAATAATTTTTAATTTTGTAATTTTTAATTTTTTCATGCCATAGGCAGATCCGCCCCTGGCGGAAAATAAATAGCTCAAAAATTAATATATTATACCCGCCCATCTACGGCCACCGCATTTTAGATATGGCGGTCAATTTATCAACCACCACCAAATTCTTTTTTTCCAATAAATCATACAAAAAACGGTCGGTGATGTCTTGACGGTATTTAAAATCGCTTTCCGCCATTATGGCGTAGTTTATCGGCTGGCCCAATTCTTTTTCAAATTCGCTTATTAATTTTTTTAATCTCTTTCTGTTGATTTTGCCCACGACCAGCAGATCCACGGGCGCGTCCGGCCGGCCGACAAAAACGCCGGAGAGCAAAAAATAACTTACCTTGCCGATTTTTCTCACTTTTTCAATTAATGACCGTTCTAAAATAAGATGGGCCTTGATTAAGAGCGCCCTCAATTCATCAACAAAAACAAAATTATTATTCAATTTATAATATTTCTTATTGTCCTTGAGTTTTTTTTCCACTTCTCTCTCCAAATCCGCCTTGACGCACAAACAAACAATGCCTATGTCTTCCAAATTTTGTAATTCGCGCCTGACTGAATTTAGGTGGATATTCAAGTTTCTCGTCAACTCGCGGACAAAATAAAACCGCTCGGGATTATTTAGAAATAACCTCAATAATAAGACCCTGGTTTTTGAACCAAAAATTTGTTCAAGCATAATATAAAAATTTTGAATTTTGAAATAAACAGCGACAAACATACCCATTTCCTTGCCTTACAACTACTAAATATAGTATAATATTACAAGTTAACTGTAAAGCCATGGAACAATTTGAGGCCAAAATAAATAAATTACTAATTGAATCCGATAACGAATCGGCGGCGGGTGATGCTTTCATTACCGGGCCGGACAAAAATCTTGAGGGAAAACTTGGGATTATTTTTGGCATGATTGAACTTTTCGCCCTGCCCGAAGAATTCGGGGACAAATTTTTTGAAATAATCGCTGACCTAAAAACCGAATACTACCTGCCGCCGCTGGAAAACGAATATGGCCTGGAGAAAAGATTTGAGGAATGCCTGCAAAGAGCCAACCGCCGCCTCAGCAAAATCATCAAAAAATCAATTATAAAAATAGAATTAAAAAACCTCAACGCCTTAGTCGGCCTAATTTACCGCAACAAAATTTATCTATCGCAAATCGGGAAAAATAATGCTTTTTTATTTCACAAAAAAAAGAGATATGATTGCGTTATTGTGGATATTTTCAGCCAAGCCGCCGATAAAAAATCAACCGCTCGGCCGCCAAGCCATAAAATTGACCCGGAAAAAATGTTTTCTAATATCATCAGCGGCGAGATCGGCCTTAAGGATAATCTGCTTTTTTGTAATGATACGATTTTAGAATATCTTTCCCAAAACGAATTATCGGAAATAATATCAGAAAACGACCACATTACCGCCCCGAGACAATTGGCCAGCGAACTTGAACCGCAAAGCGGCAAAAACAATTTTTATGCGATCATCATTCAACCAGCCGCCCCCTTAGAGGTGGAAGAAACTGTGGCTCGGGTCGCCCCCATCACCCAAATCCGCAAAGACCGGATGACGCCGATACCACCCCAAACCTCCATTAATCAGCTTATTCAGACCCAGGAGAGCACCGAACAATACCTAATGCCATCATTGATGCCAAATTGGAAAAAGCTGTTGCTTTTGGCCGTGATCGGGCTTAAAAAACTTTTGCGATACCTGCTCAAATATTTAGGAATATCTATAAGATACGGCCTTAAAAAACTTTCTGAATTATTCGGCCGTGTCCTTAATATCATTAAAAATAAAATTAGGCAAAAAAGGCCTGGCCGCCCATATGCCGTCAAGGAACTAAAAGAGCGCCAGGAATACGCGGTAGAAATAAAAGCGGAAAATCCGGCGCGCTCGGCGATACAAGAATTAGAGGTTGAAGCGCGAGAAGACGAATCGCCAGCCACCAGCCAACAAAATAACTTTGGGTTTATAAAACCGAGCCAGAAAAATGGCGGCGGCCAACAAAAAATCAGTTATTTTCTCAATAAACAAATTGCCAAATTTTTCTCGCTTAACAAATGGCAAAAATCGCTTCTCATCTCGGCCTTTGCCTTAATATTCTTATTCAGCCAAAGCATTGTCTGGCGCGGCCAAAACCAAGGCGGCGGCACAACCACTGACGCGCAAAAAACAATCCAGCAAATCAATGAGGCCATTAATAAAGCGACGGCAAAAAATATTTTTAATGACGAGTCGGGCGCTAAAAATTCAATTGCCGAGGCCGATGAATTGTTGAAAAAAATACCCGATAATCGAAAATATAAAAAGACAAAAATTGACCTGCAAAATAAAATAGATGAAGTGAACAGGCAGTTGCAAAAAATCGCTTATCTGGAAAATCCAGCCGCAATCGCGGATTTATCAAACACAAACAATCAGGCAAACGTGGATGGATTGGCAAAAATCAATAATATTATTTTTACTTTTGATAATCAAAATCAAAATCTTTACAAAATTGATTTGGACAAAAAACAAACATTGCCCCTTAAATTAAACGGCCTGGAAAATATTAAAAAAATTGATGCTTTAAATGATAAAAGCGTCATTTTAGCCGATAACAAAAATAATTTTTACCGATACGACTTAGCCGGCACTTCCACTAAAAAAATCTTGGCCATTGCTGGCGAGGTTAATGATTTTGACGTTTATGGCGGCAAGATTTACACCCTGCAAGCCGATAAAAATCAAATTTACAAGCACTTGCCGACGGGCGGCGTTTTTAACAGCGGAGGCGCCTGGCTCAAGGCGAGCGCTGATTTAAAAAATGCGCGCGCCATCGCCGTGGACGGCGGCATTTTTGTCGCCAAAAATAACGGCGAAATAAGCTATTACGCCAATGGCAAACCAAAAGAAATAAAATTCATTCCCATGGACCAGGCGATCAAGTCGCCCACTCAATTATTCAGCAATTTGGAATCAAATTATCTTTATATTTTAGACCCGCAAAATCAAAGGATTGTGGTCTATGATAAAACCGGCAAGGTAAAAATCCAATATACTTCAAAGCAGTTCAATAATCTAAAATCAATAGTGGTGGTGGAAAAAGAGAAAAAAATATACGCGCTAAATGACAATAGGGTCTACGAAATTGATATAAAATATTAAAGTAGCTTATCTGGTCAATTAAAAACACTCCCGATTATCGAGAGCGTTTTTAATTTAAAATTTATTTCAAGGTGATGATGGCGCCAGCCGCTTCCAGGTCCTTTTTAATTTTTTCGGCTTCTTCCTTTTTTACGCCTTCTTTAATCATCTTGGGCGCGCCATCAACTAAGTCCTTGGCTTCTTTCAAGCCAAGTTCGGTAACAGTTCTTACCGCCTTGATGGTATTGATTTTATTATCGCCCGCGGCCGTAAGCTCAATATCAAAGCGGTCTTTTTCTTCTACGGCTTCGGCGGCCATTGCGGCCACCGGCATTGCGGCCACCGGCGCGGCGGCCGATACCCCGAATTTTTCCTCTAATACCTTGACCAGCTCGGATAAATCAATGACGCTAAGCTGTTCAATCTGCTCTACCAAGGACTTGAATTTTTCCGGCACCATAACTTCTTTTTTTTCTTCTGACATGGTTTTAAAATTAATTAATTTTTAATATATAATTTATAACTTTTTTTCCTTTATTGCGTTTAACGCAAAAACCAAACCCCTGATATTGCCTTGTAATACATTAACCAGGCCGGATAACGGCGAAACAATTGAGCCGACAATTTTGGCTAATAATTCTGATTTTGACGGCAACTTGGCTAAGGCCATAATCTCATCGGCATTAATGACCCGACCGTCTAAAATACCGGCTACCACTTTCATTTTTTCGTGGCTTTTGACAAAATCAAAAATTAATTTAGACGGCGAGATTTCATCTTTTTTGCCAAAAACCGCCGCAATCTCACCGCTCAAATTTTTTTCCGCCACTGCCTGATAACCGCTTTCGGAAAGCACTTTTTTCAATAACGTCTTTTTCGCCACCACATATTCAACTTCTTGATCCTTGCAGTTCTGGCGCAATTGGCTGATTTCTTTAACCGGAATACCAAAAAAATTCACAAAGACAACTGATTTCATCTCTTTAATATTGTCTTGTAATTTTTTAATAATCTCTATTTTTTGTAATTTTGTTTTCGGCATAATTTATATTGTTAATTAAATTTATAATAAAAAACCGCGTTTCCGCAGACATAAAATTGGCTTAATTAAAGCCTTTTTCCTCGGCAGGTCTTATTTTTACGCCCGCTGTCTGGGGAAATATAAATTATTATAAATTAATTATAGCAAATTCCGTAAAAATGTCAAAGGGGACTCGTTTTTTTACGAATCCCCTTATTTTTGGGTATTCATCTTAAATACCAACCCTTTCCGCCGCGGTCCGAGTATTGGATTGGCTTAAAGTTTCTGATTTCCGATGATCACCCAACGCGCATACCGCCAACAAAAGCAGGAATAAAATTATGATCATCCAGATCATAATTTTATAATCACGACTTAGATTTGGCTCAAGCAAGCTCGTAGATTGCCGATGAACCGGTTTCCAATTTTCCATTGCCGTTGCTCCTTTTGACAAATTCAAATCAAATTAATGATTTGCTTGACTATGGACATCACATTATGAAACGGCGCTTAGAAGCAACAAAAATGAGTGAAGCGCGAAGTTTTGGAGCTCGAAAAAACCGCAAATATATTAGACATACATTGAGGATTTTTTCGAGCGAAAAACAAGCGATTCGCCGTTTTTGTTGTCCTTATGGAGTGCGGTTTCATAATGTGATGTCCATAAACACAATCGCCCGATATTTAAAAAACTCCATCTTGGGATCAAGATAGCTTTTTTCATCCAAGCCCGCTTTTTGGCATAAACTCCCGAAAAATAATTCCCGGTCTTTAATTTCCTCCCAAACCTGAGGCAAATATGTCGCTTGATATAGCCCATATTTAACAATCACGCCATCGCCCTCTTCAATATCTTCAAATTTAATTTTTTCCGGTTCGGTTAAAATGGAAATCTCAATATTAATATCTGGTAATTCCGATGGTTCTACCGGCGGAAATCTCGGATCGCAAGAGGCCGCAATCGCATTGTCCCTAACCGCTAATATTACGGACTCTACGCCCTCTAACAAACCAATACAACCCCTAAGCCGGCCATTTTTATGAAGTGAAACAAAAACGCCGCGCTTTTCCCATAGTTTTTGATTTAAGGTTTGCGGCTCAAATTTTTCTCCGTGGCAGATGTAGAGTTCAAGGGTGGCGCGGGCGACTT
>JBAZQS010000010.1:0-30018 GCA_041645075.1 Patescibacteria group bacterium
ATTCTTTTTCGCCCCTTGTATAGTAATTCTCGTCCATAAAAATATAATTTCAAAATTTTATAATTTTCAATAATTTAATCAAGATATTTCCTGATATTCTCCTGATGTTCCTCATAGATTTTGGCAAAAATCGCCTGCCCGTCTTTATCAGTCAGGAAAAATAAATAATCATTTTTGGCGGGATATATCGCCGCTTCTATCGCCACCAGCCCCGGATTGCTAATCGGGCCGGGCGGCAGACCGCGATATTTGTAGGTATTATAAGGAGAGTTGATTTGCGTATCGGCGACACTTGGCCTGGTTTTATTTTTCCCCGTGATATAATTGACGGTCGCATCTGATTGCAGGCCCATACCTATTTCAAGTCGCTTCCAAAAGACATCGGCAATCATTTTCTTATCACCATCAGATAACCCCTCACGCTCAATAATAGAGGCCATGGTTATAATTTCAAATATATCTTTTTTCTGGACAATAATATCCTCTCGCATTTTATCGGTTAATTTTTTATCAAAATTATCAAGCATTTTTTTGATAATATCATCAACCGAAGCATCAGCAAAAACTCGATAAGTATCGGGAAACAAAAATCCTTCCACTGTCTTGGCTTTCACGCCGCTTAAAAAATCATAACCGCTTCGCCAGTCCTCTATTTTCATCGCCTTTAAAAATTCCTCACTCTTTGCTAATTGCTGTTTTTCCAAATAGTCGGCAATCTCCTTGGCGCCCCAACCCTCAATGATGGTAATTTTTTTTTCTTTGGCTTTATCTTCATTGGTGGCCAGTGATTTAATAATATTAATAATATTCATATTCGTATTTAACTTGTGCTCTCCGGCTAATAATTTGCTTTTAGAACCGATTAAAAAAACATAGGCCTTAAAAATCAGATTATTTTTTATCAGACCGTAATTTTGCAGATTAGCTGATATCTTATTCACGCCCTCGCCCGGCTCAATTTTAAAATAAATTGTTTTCCCCTCCCGAGCGGCCGGAGAAAAAATAGCGCCCAAAAAATAAACGGCCAGGATAACTGCCGCAACGGCAATCAATATGACGATTGGCTTCAACTTAAACATGAAAATTTAATTATTTTTTTGAGATAGTGGCAAGGCTATTTTGCCACCATCTCATTAAATTATAGCAGGCCTGGGGCAAAAAAACAAGTAAAAATATCCGTATTTTTGTGCTATAATAACTAAAAGAAAATATTATGCGCCTTACCATTAAAAAATTACTTTATTTGTCGGCGATATTTTTCATCATCACAAAAATTGCCATTACGGCCGCGATTTTTTTATATCCCAAAATTATTAGTGACGAGAATATGGATGTCAATGCCTGGGAACTAATCGGTTTGACCAATCAATACCGGCAAGAACATGGCCTTTCCGCTCTTTCCCCCAACGCCCGACTAACCCAGGCGGCGGTCAATAAAGCGCGCGACCTGCTCGCAAAACAATATTTTAACCACACCTCCCCCGAGGGTAAAAATTTCTCTGATTGGATAAAGGAAGTCAACTATCAATACTTTTATGTGGGCGAAAACCTGGCCATTGACTTTGACAGCAATAAAGAAGTTTTTGAGGCGTGGGTGAATAGTCCGACGCATAAAGACAATATCGTTAAACCGCAATATTCGGAAATCGGCCTGGCCGCCCTGAAAGGCAAATACAAAAACCGCCCGACAATGGTGGTCGTCCAGCTTTTTGGCACGCGAATTTTGGGCGCAAATGAATCGGCTGACCGCCAGCCGGCGCCGATTAAAAATTTAGTTGATAATTATTTTTATCAACAGAACTTTTGGCAGAAAATCACCTCTTTGGAAAATTTGGAGAAATTAAACGGCATAAATAATTATTTTTTAATAATCTTGGTCGGCCTCGCGCTTATTTCCTATACGCCTCAACGAAAGAAGAACCAAATCAATATCAAACAGCCGATAATCAATCGATACCAGGCAAAAATGTTCAGGGAATGATTGCTTAAATATTTAAGTAAAAATTTAATGGCCCAATAGCCGGTTAAGGCCGAGAATAAAAATCCCAAAAACAAAGAAAAAAAATCAGCCCCCGAAACCGGGCCGAGAGAAAAAATTTCCTTGAGGCCGGCGCCAAAAACCACCGGGATTGATAAAAGAAAAGAAAATTTAGCCGCGTCCTCCCGCTTTATATTGCGGCCCAAACCTGCTATAATAGTAACACCGGACCGCGAGACGCCAGGTATCAGGGCGAGCGCTTGGGCGCCGCCGATGATCAAAGAATCCCACTTATTTATGGAACCGATATCTCTTTGTTGGCGCGAATACTTTTCAAAAATCCAAAACAAAATAGCGCCGATTATCAGCATCACGGCTACTGATATGGCGGAACGGAAATTAGCCACAATGAATTTTTCAAAAAAATAACCAATAATCACGGCGGGAATGGTGCCGATGACTAAAAGCCAGGCCAAGCGCTGATTAAAATCATTAGCTAAATTCCAATTGGTTAAACTGGCCAAAAAACCGCGGCTGATTTGCCAGATATCTCGGTAAAAAAACCAGACCAGGGCGAGGAGCGTCCCCCAATGCAAAATAACATCAAATAATAAATCGTCGGGCAGATTGAAACCGAAAATATCATGAAACAAAACCAAATGGCCAGAGCTGGAAATGGGCAAAAATTCGGCTACTCCCTGGATAACTCCCGCCAAAATTGATAATAAATACTCCATAAAACCTTTTGTTTATTAATTTAAATTAAATATGTTTCAATTAATTATTATTCCGATTTTAGTCGGCCTCATCACCCAAGCCATTAAATTAATGGCGGACGGCATACCGAACAATTTTGGCTGGCGGCATTTGATTAATGATTATGGCGGCATGCCTTCGGCCCATACGGCTTATGCCTCGGCGCTCACAACCGTAGTCGCCCTAAGAGAGGGCTTGGACTCGGCCGCTTTTGCCGTCAGCTTGATCTTAATGATTATTATCATTCGCGACGCCATCGGCTTTCGCCGGGAGATTGGCCGCAACGCGGTTTTAACCAATAAAATCGCCAAGGAAATTTTCAAAAATAAAAAAGTGGAATATCTTCAGGAAAGAGTCGGGCACACTCTGCCGCAAATTTTAGTCGGCTTGGCTATCGGTTGCGGTTTGTCGGCGGTTTTATTTTTTTTATTAATATGATAGAAATCCCACACAAAGCTCTTTAAGCTCTTTTATTATAATAATCCATATTGACAAAAAAGAAAATATCCGATATATAGAAAAATAATAGGTCTTATGGCCTATATTTAATCTGATTCAAGGAGGGATAAGATGGATTTGCAGAGCGCTCTGTCTTCGGGTGTGCTGGTTGTCGGGCGGCACATCAGCTTGATTGCTCCTTTCGCGCCCGGGATGAACAGCGGGCTCGCCTCGCTGAGTCGAAGCGGGCTAAATCACTGCATGGTGGTGAATGTTGATCCGCTTGGAGTTACCGCTCAAGACGGCGGGGGCAGAAAAATCAGAATTTTCAACGCCGGCATCTGCGGCCCGGGTCATGCGGGCTGCGGCTGGGGCGCCAATCATTTCAATCTTATTGAGGAATCGGTTGGTCATTAACTTTTTCCAATTGGTCATTGACTTCTGCTAAAAAGTTTAAAATCAACACGGCTTGATAAGGATTAAGCCGTGTTTAATTTTTATAATATTATTTTTGACACTGATCGCAAAAATGCGTTCCGCGGCCGTTAAGCTTTATTCTCTTGACTGTTCCGCTACAACGCTTGCATTTCTCCCCTTTTCGGCCATAAACCTTTAAATACGGCACAAAACCGCCTGGCTTGCCGTTTAATTGGACATAGGTATCGGCCGAAGTGCCTTTTTTAGAAATCGCCAGTTTTAAAATTTTCTTTATACATTGATACAGGCCTCTAATTTCGCTGTCTTTGAGCGTCTTAACAATACGAGTGGGCATAATCTTGGCACAAAAACACGATTCGTCCGTATAAATATTGCCCATGCCCGCGATCTGCGTCTGGTCCATTAAAATCTGCTTGATTTTTCGGTTGGGATATTTTTTTAAAATTTGTAAAAATTTTTTTAACGTAAATTCTTTGGTTAACGGCTCGACGCCAAATTCATCGGATATTTTATCTATACGCGCCTGGTCAACCAGACGCATCCAGCCGAATTTTCGCAAGTCATTAAAATATAATTTTGAGCCGTCGGTAAAATTCAAAATGCCATGGGTGAATTTATTAGGCAAATCGCTGGTGCCGCCTTTTTGCGGACTCGCCTCGCTTTGGCGAAGTCGAAGCGGGTGTCCGCCGACAATAATTTTATCTCCCCCTGCCCGAGGGGGTCGCGCAGCGACGGGCAGGAGCGAGCGGAGCGAGAGTCGATGAATGCGACCCTGGGAGCATTCAGCGCTGCCCAGGAACGAAGAGCCCCGCTTCGGGCGGGGCGAAGAGGGGGTGGGAGCGGGCTGGAAAATCAGTTGGCCCGTAAGTTTTAAATGAATAATCAAAAATTTCCTGCCTGATAATTTCAAAATCAGCATCTTGGCTCGACGGCTGATGTCAATGATTTTTTTACCTTTTATTTTTTCTTGAAATTCTCCAATAGCAAGCGGCTTGACCATTTTAGGCCAATCAACTGCCGCGGATTTAATGGTTTTGCCGATAACCGCGGCCGCCAACTCGTGCCGTAAAGTTTCCACTTCTGGTAATTCAGGCATATTTTTATAATATCTATATCTTACCTTAAATTTATAAATTTAAAAAGTCATGGATTTTCCATGACTTTTTTAAAAAATTCCGGAGAATTACGAAGCCGCTAACTGACCAAAACCAATTTTCCCTTTTGGTAATGATAATATAGGCGCTTCATTCCCAACGAAGAAATGCCCGGCTGAGTTAAGGCCTTATTCCAGCATTCGACTAAAGCATTGGCAAAAGCCCGTCTTTTGTTCAAATCGGGCATTTGATGCCCATGGAAAAAATCCATTAGGTCCGCCCTGATTTCCATGGCCAATTCCCGAAAAATACCCAGCTCTGCGTCCGCTGTGGTTTCTCCATACCTTTCCCATAAGCGAAAAAACCGCAGCAGAAACTCAGCCACCTCGTGTCTCCCCAGCTCATTCATAAGCATGTCGGAAAATTCGGGCAGAACAATGGTTGCCGTTCTTGCCATTTCGCACCTCCTGTAAAATAATGTACAAAATTATTTAATCACAAAATTTTTAAAAAGTCAATAATTTAAAACGAATCAATAAGATCCAAATTATACTCCAAAACCGCATCACCCTCGCCGAATAAAAATCGGCCTTTGAATTTTTGGTCGGCCAAAAAATGCGGAAACCAGTGCCGGTCATCCGGCCACATGGAATCGAGCGGAATCTCATTTTTATGAAACCATTGCGGCTTCATTTCCTCACTCTCGGCGAGCTCGCCCTCAAATTCATCGCCGCGGAATAAGTGCACCGTTTGATTCCATTCCGGCTTTAAAGCAAATTCAAAATCAAAAACCCCAACCAGCTCCATGGCCTTAACCGTTAAGCCGCATTCTTCCAGCACCTCACGCTTGGTCGCCTCTTCAATGGACTCGCCTTCTTGCAACTTGCCGCCAAAGCCGTTCCAACGGCCCGCGCCGAAACCGCGTTTCTTCATACCCAAAAGCACTTGGTCGCCATTTCTAATTAAACACAGGGTGAGAATTTTTTGAAGCATATTTTTTATAATCAAAATTATAAATTATTTAATTTTTTTAATTCTTTTAATACTATCAACTGTAATCCACGCCGACATTATCCCGAATCCAGTTTTATTAATCTCAAATGGTGGTATTTTTTCTGGATTTTTCAGGAAGATGAGCAGACAATATTTTTTATCTTTAAACCTTTCAAAAAATTCAGGAATTTTTTCTGGTTCTATCCCATCATTTTTGCCATGCTCATCTAATATTTCTTTAACTTTTTCAGGCGTTAAATCGGCAAATTGGATAACCTTACTGACTTCGGCTTTTATTCTTACCGACTCGCCCGAGTCTTTGAAATAAACCGTGTCGCCCTTTTCAATCTTTCCCCATGGAGAATGTTTTGATTTATACCAACGCGATTCAATTTTCTTTTCGCCAGAAAAAATTTTTCGGGTCAATCCCCATGATTTTTTCATTATCGCGATGTGTTCCATAATTAATGATTATTATTTTTCATGACACTTTTGTTATTTATTGAAATTTACGAAAGCAGGCATACGAAAGCAGAATTGACATTGAACATACTTTTTGGTAATCTATCATCAGTTCCCATAATCTTCAGAAAAGGAGTATTCTGTATGGCTGTCAGGGTAAAAATTGAGTCAGAAAGGGTGACTTCCCCTCATCCTGCCCGCGTCCTCGTCTACGAAGACGACCGGCTCGTGGCAGAAGTAATCGCAAAGGTTGAGCTTAAAGAGGGTGCAGATGGTGGATTTTACCACTGCGTCACGCTCGAGAAAAAGTAAACTTCTGAAACCATCACCATGCCCGACTATTTATTATCTATGGTCGGGCTTTTTATTTCCTACGCTCCATGGCACTGCTTAAATTTTTTGCCGCTCCCGCACGGACAAGGGTCGTTGCGGCCGATTTTTTTGCCGTCAAAATGAGTAGTGTCTTTTATTATTTTATCGGCCTTTCTTTCTTGAACGCCGGCGTCCGCTGCCATAGGCGATTTCAGGCCTGATTCCTTGCTGGGCGCGGAAAATTGTAAATTCTGCGACTTCTCCTCCGAGGCGACGACTTCTTGCGGCGTCACCAGGCCGATTTTATAAATGCTATACGCCATCTGCTTATTAATAGAGTCCAATAATTCCTTAAACATTCTAAACGCTTCCCGCTTATATTCTACCAACGGATCTCTCTGGCCATAACCGCGCAGGCCGATGCCCACGCGCATATATTGCATGGATTCAAGATGCTCAATCCATAAAGTGTCTATGACGCGAAGCAACATTCCCCTTTCAATCTGCCTCATAGGCAATATTTCCGGATTCGGATTTGGCAGCAGATTAATCTGCTCGGCCAAATTATTATAAGCCAGCACCGATAATTTTTTCAAATAATTTATAATCTTGTCGCGCGCCATCATATCCTGCTCGTGGTCGCCCGCCTCGCTTTTGATTTTATTCAGCTCAATTTTTAATTCCGGCTTAATGGGAAAAATCGTCCCCGCCACTTCATAAATCTCATTTAAATTCCAACTATTTTCTTCTTCGCTCTGCGTATGAAAATTAACCACCGTTTCAATTTCCGCGCCCACCATATCCAAAATCATTTGCTTGCTGTCGCCCTCGCCTAAAATTTCCCGCCGTTTTTTATAAATTGTTTCTCTCTGCTTATTCATCACGTCATCATATTCCACCAAATGTTTGCGAATATCAAAATTATTACCTTCAACTTTTTTCTGCGCCTGCTCAATTGATTTGGAAATCATGCCGTTTTCAATGGGCATATCCTCGGGCACGCGCAAGGTCGTCATTATTGATTTCATCCGGTCGGAACCGAAAATTCTCATTAAATCGTCGTCCATAGAAATATAAAATTGGGAAGCGCCGGGATCGCCTTGGCGTCCAGTGCGTCCCCTTAGTTGATTATCAATGCGCCTTGACTCATGGCGTTCGGTACCCAGGACAAAAAGCCCACCGGCCGCCACCACTTTCTTATATCCTTCTTCATTAAAGGGATGTCCGCCCAAAATAATATCAACGCCGCGTCCCGCCATATTGGTCGCCACGGTCACGGCGCCGAATTTTCCGGCTTGCGCGATAATATGCGCTTCTTTTTCATGAAACTTGGCATTCAAAACCTGGCCGTCAATGCCCTCGCGAGCCAATAATTCGGCAATTAATTCATTTTTTTCAATGGAAATCGTACCGATTAAAATCGGCTGGCCTTTTATATGTCGTTCTTTGATTTCGCGAATTAGGGCCTGAAATTTTCCTGGTTCGTTTTTATAAATCCGGTCATTCAAATCCTGGCGGATCATGGGCCGATTGGTCGGAATAACCGTCACTTCCAATTTATAAATTTTTGAAAATTCTTCGGCTTCGGTGGCGGCCGTACCGGTCATGCCCGCCAATTTTTTATACAAGCGAAAGTAATTTTGAAAAGAAATCGTGGCCAAAGTAACGCTCTCGCGCTGAACCTTAACGCCCTCTTTGGCTTCAATGGCCTGATGCAGGCCCTCGCTGTATCTTCGGCCATACATTATCCGGCCGGTAAATTCATCAATAATCATTACCTCGCCGTCTTTGACCACATAGTCCTTGTCTTTTTTAAATAGGGCGCGCGCTTTGAGCGCCTGCTCAATATGGTGGACTTCGCTGATGCCCCGTTCCGTATAAATATTGCCCACACCCAAGGCCTTTTCAATTTTTTCTATGCCCGCTTCGGTCAAGGTAGCGGCGCGCATTTTTTCATCAATATTATAATCATCCTTTTCGTTTAAGGTCGTGACCAAACGAGCGAATTGATAATATTTGTCGGTTGATTCCATATCGGGCGCCGAGATAATAAGCGGCGTCCTCGCTTCATCAATTAAAATAGAATCCACTTCATCCACAATCGCGTAATGCAAATCGCGCTGGGCCATTTCTGCCAACGATTGCACCATATTGTCGCGCAGATAATCAAAGCCGAATTCATTATTAGTGCCATATAAAATGTCGCAGGCATAGGCCTCTCTTCGGCCGCAGGGCTCAAGATATTGCACATCTAATTGCTCGTCGCCGCCGGCTGGCGGTTTATCAGGATTGAATTTATAAGAGATGTTCTGCTGTTGGATACAGCCCACGGTCAGGCCTAAAAAATTATAAATTTTTCCCATCCAGTCGGCGTGGATGCGCGCCAGATAATCATTGACCGTCACCAAATGAACGCTCTTGCCTTCCAGCGCGTTTAAATACAAGGGGCAAGTGGCGGCCAGGGTTTTGCCTTCGCCGGTTTTCATTTCCGAAATTTGTCCTTTGTGCAAGGCAATACCGCCGATAAGCTGAACGTCAAAATGGCGCTGGCCAATGGTTCTTTTAGCCGCTTCGCGCACCACGGCAAAGGCCTCGGGCAAAATATCGTCCAAATTTTTTCCGCTGATTAAGTCCTGCTTGAATTTTTCGGTCTGACTTTTTAATTCCTCATCGGGCATGGCCTGAAATTTGGGCTCAAGTCCATTTATCTTGGCCGCCACCGCCCACATTTCGTCCAGCACTTTTTGGTTGGGATTTTTAAATAATTTGGATAAAAACATTGTTAAATTATTAAATTATTAAAATCGCCTTTATCTTAACAGAAACGAATAAAATTGGCAATTAAAAAATTGTGGTTATAAAATTAAAAACCGCCCAGAGCGCGTGGCTAGGAGCGGCTTAAGTTGAAAATTATTGAAATCAGGCAACAACTTCAAAGGTGCCTGGTTCAAAAACGTACATATCAAGATTGCCTGGGCAAATTTGTGCCAATAGACATGCCTCGGCCTCAAATTTTGCCGAGCGAAGCAATTCAATCAGCTCGGCGGCATAAGCCAACCGGCAACCGTCTGGAAGATGGCCAAATGAGCCGACTTCCATTAATTGCTGTTTGGTAAAAATCGCGCTCACGACCAACCCGACCAGGGCTTGGCGAATTGGCAGCGGAGTATCCTCATCGGGGTCCACTTGAGTTATACGAATAGGTACACGCTCGCCCCGATAAAAATCAACACCAAGCGGCGCCATTACTTCCCCACTACTTCCATGAACACAGATGGTGCCAACCAAAGTTATCACCTCCTTTCAGCCGCTAATTTTTAGACATTATATATCTATATAATATGTCTATACAAATCTAATCTAAACCTATATTAAATAAGACAATTTGTCAAGCCCGAAAAATTTCTGGTCAAATAACATAAAAAATTGCCAGGACAAGTCGCCCCGACGTTACGTCGGGGTCCCAATTTATTCCTGATGCAATTCCTTATACTTAACTAATTCTTTTTTTAAGATATCCCTCACTTGATTTATTGATTTGGTAATGTTTTCTGTCTCGGCTTCGGCTCTGATGGTTTTCTTTGGCACCCGCAAATTTACTTCGGCGCGATAGATACTTCCTTTTTGATGATGCGTCGTGGTGATGCCGACTTCCACATCGGCTTCCATAATTTGATTATAATACTTCAACAAGCCGACAATTTTTTTATTGATAATTTCGTGGGCTTCCGGGGTGAGCTTAGCGTTGGTGGCTTTAATGGTGATTTTCATAAAATGTTGTTAATTTTTAATTTTGTCCAAACCCCACATACTCAATCTCTTCCTGCAACTGAATATTAAATCGGGAGCGGACCTTCTGCTTAATAACACTCACTAACATCACAATTTCTTCTGCTTTGGCTCCGCCGCAGTTAACAATTATCCCGGCGTGGTTTTCCGAAATTTTGGCCTCGCCGATTTTCTTGCCCCTTAATTCGCACCGGTCTATAAGCCAGCCAGCCGGAATAATTTTTTCTTTCACAAATTTTTCCGGCAATTCGGGAAACTTAGTTTTCAGTTCGCTAATTTCATTATCCGTTAGAACGCAATTCTTAAAAATACTGCCGGCCGAATACGGCTCGGCAAATTTTTCTTTTCGGGCGCGTAAAATTTCTTTCATTTTCCGCCTCGCCTCTTCCATATTGCCACGCGAGAGCTTTAGGGTGGCTGATAAAATTATATCATCATTACCCCCTTGTTTGAAAATACTTTCCCGATAACCAAAACCGCAGTCCTGATTTTTTAATTTCTTGATTTTCCCGTTCCTTAAAATTGTTACGCTTTCGACAATACCGGCCATATCGCCGCCATAAGCGCCCGCGTTATTGCAAATCGCGCCGCCGATGGTGCCCGGTATGCCCACGGCCCAAACCAAATTGACGAATCCCATGGAAATTGATTCCCCCACCGCCTTATTTAGAAAAACGCCGGCCTCGCATTCCATAACGTGATTTTTGATTTTCATTTTAGAAAAATTTATTTTTATCACCAAGCCGTCAAAGCCATTATCGCTCACCAAAACATTGCTGCCGCCCCCTAAAACAAAAAAAGGCAAACCGCCCTTTTCACAAATTTTTATGAGCTGTTTAAGTTCGTCCAAATCCTCAACCGCATAAAAATATTCAGCCGGTCCGCCGACGCGAAAACTCGTATAAGGAGCGAGTGGCTCATTTTTTTTTAATTTGCCGGTGGTGGCTTCAAATAATTTATTTCTGGTTTCCATGCTATCGCTTCTCTCTTTTAGTATAAAATTTATTTTCCTCCACGATTTTTTTCTGCTGACTGAAGCCCGCGCCCTTCATTTTTGGTCTTTTCGACTCCTCTGCAAATTTATATTTTTCCGCCAATTCCTCCTCGGTCGCCAAGTCATCTTCCACTTCCTCGTCAATCACTTCCTTGAACATCTCTTTGGCATTACTATAGATGTCGCCCGCGCCCATTATTAAAACCAAATCAAAATCAGAAAAATTTACTATGCTTGATAATTCATTTAAAGTCATTTCATCGCCATATCGCGCGTCAACGCCATTCTGCTTGATGGCCACGGCCAATTTTTCGGCGCTCACATCAAAGTCCGCCGGATTTTCCCGTCCTTTAACAAAAAATATATCAAGAATAATTACCTGGTCCGCCCCCTTAAAACTCGCGGCAAATTCCTTAAAAAAGTTCTTCGTGCGATTATACTGGTGCGGCTGGAAAATGACCAATATTTTTTTGCTCGGATAAAATTCTTTGATGGCCACGATGGTTTTTTCTACGGCATCGGGCGTATGCGCGTAATCCGCAATAAATTCGGTGGCGCCCAGTCGGCCTAATTTTTCAAATCGCCGCCAAGTCCCCTGAAATTCTTTGAGCGTTTTCTGGATAATTTTAAAATCCACGCCCAGGGTTAACGCTGGCCCCATGGCGGCTAAAGCATTATAAATATTATATCTAGCGGGCACCGGCAAAACAATTTCTCCCAAATTTTTGCCCTGATAATAAACATTAAAAAATTGGCGGCGGTTTTCTAATTTTATATTTTTGGCGCCAATATCAGCCGGCCGATCTAAGCCAAAGGTGATAATTTTGGCTGGACAATTTTTTATTACGTCTTGCGATTCTTTGTCGTCGCTGTTGATAAAAATAAAACCGTCAGCCGGCACTCGCTTTAAATAATCGCTAAAAGCCGACTTAATATCATTTAAATCCTTATAATAATCAAGATGGTCGGCTTCAATATAGGTGACCACGGCCATTTTGGGATTGTAGTTAACAAAAGCCCGCCGGTATTCATCGCTTTCAAAAATAAAATATTGGCTTTGGCCAAGGCGCGAATTGCCGCCGAAACAATCGGTTTTGCCGCCGATGACAATGGTCGGGTCCAAGCCGGCCTCCATAAAAATCAGGCCGAGCATAGCCGAGGTCGTGGTTTTGCCATTGGTACCGGACACGCCAATGGCGTATTTATTACCCGTTAAAATTCCCAAAAGTTGCGGGTAAGTTATTTGTGGAATATTCAATTTTTTGGCTTTTTGTCTTTCTGAATTGTCTTCGGTCACGGCCACCGTATAAACAACCAAATCAATGCCGAGTTTTATATTATCGGCGCTCTGGGGAATAACAACTTTAATACCCTCCTGTTTAAGCTGTTGGGTTATCTCGCTCGCCGCCGCATCACTGCCTAAAACAATTTTGCCTTGCTGATTTAATATTCTGGCCGTGGCCGAGATGCCGATACCGCCGATACCTATAAAAAAAACCTTATTAATTTTATTTAGATCTATTAAACTTTTAAGCATGAATAATTTATTTAGATTGTTAATAAATTTTCAATTCTCAATTTTTAATTTACAATGAATTTTCAATGATTCAATTTTCAAAATTTAATCAATTGAAACATTAAAAATTGTAACATTTATTGAAAATTGAAAATTTTAAATTGAAAATTATTTCGCGATTTCCAAAAGTAAATCAGCCACTCTTTCCGCGCCACGCCGATCCATCATTTTTAAAATATTTCTGGATAAATTTGCCATTGACGCCTTATCAACAAATAATTCCTTAATGGCGTCGGTGAATATCGCTTGATTTAAGTTTTCCTGGCGCAGGGTTAAAACCGCGTTATTTTTTTGAAAATACTGGGCATTAATTTCCTGATGGCTCCGGGGAATGGGAATTAAAATCACGGGCTTGCCTAAAATAATCAATTCGGACAGCGTAGAGATGCCGGCTCGGCTGACTACCAGGTCGGCGGCGCAGAGCGCCTCGGGCATTTCATTGGTTAAAAATTCAAACTGATGATAATTTTCCGCTTCCACAGCCAAAGATTTCCCCGAACCGGTAAGGTGGATAATCTGGCAAAACTGCAAAAGTTCGGCCAATGATTTCTCCACTAATTCGTTAATAAATTGCGCGCCCGTGCCGCCGCCCAAAATCAGCAAAAGGGGCAAGTCCTTTTTTAACTTAAAAAATTCCTTGCTTTTCTCGGCGTCGCAAGAATATATTTCTTCCCGCACCGGATTGCCGGTCAAAACGGTTTTGTTTGAAAAAAAATCTTTAAGCGAAATTTCAAAAGAAACGGTAATTCTTTTGGCAATATTGGCCATCAGCTTATTGGCCAGGCCGGCCACAATATCCTGCTGATGAATTAAAATTGGAATCCGTAAAAGCCAAGAAGCCCAAGCCATGGGCACGCCCGCAAAACTGCCGGCAATCATCACGGCTTTGGGTTTGAATTTTAATAAAATAAAAATGCTCTGCCAAAAACCCCAAAACGCGCAAAACGGGTCAATAAAATTTTGCCAAGTAAAATACCGCCGAAATTTTCCGGCGCAAATTGATTTAAAATTTATTTTATAGTCCTCTACCGCCTTTTTTTCCGGGCCGTTTTTTGTGCCGATAAATAAAAATTCTGCCTGTAAGTCCTGTTTTTTTATTTTTTCATAAACCGCAACCAGGGGGCTCACTGAACCCATTGTCCCGCCGCCGGATAATAGTATTTTCATAAAATAATTTATTCGTTTCTTGCTTGCTTGGATATATTCGCCAATATCCCCGCGGCCGCCAGGCACATGGCCAGCGCCGTCCCGCCATAAGAAATAAATGGCAAGGGCACGCCGGTAAGCGGCAGGATGCCGATAATCGCGCCGATATTTAAAAACGCCTGAAACACAAACCAAGTAATAATACCAACTACCAATAATTTAGCAAATGGATCGCGGCATTTTTGCGCCAGCTTAAATCCGCGCAGCGCCAAAAAGGCGAAAGCCGCCACAATTAAAACCGAAATAATAAAGCCCAGCTCTTCGGCCGAAACCGCGAAAATTGAATCGCCGGTCGCTTCCGGCAAATAAGCGAATTTTTGGATGGAATGGCTATAGCCCTTGCCGAACCAACCGCCCGAACCAACCGCCAGCAACGCCTGATTAATATGATAGCCGATGCCTTGCGGTTCTAATTCCGGACGAAGAAAAGTGGTTAAACGATTTGCGCGGTAAGGAGAAATTTTAATCATCAAAAACAGCGCCGCCGCGCCCAAAGCCGCAAGCCAGCTTAAATGCCACAATCGCCCGCCCGCTGCAAAATAAACGGCCAAAGACATAATCACAATAATGGACATGGTGCCGAAATCCGGCTGCATAATCACCAGCGCGGTTATCACTATCAGAATAAAAATAAAGGGCAGAAAACCGTAATGCAAATCGCGCAAATGTTTTTCCTCCTTATTGGAAAGCCAAGTGGCTAAATATAATAAAAAAGTCAATTTGACGATTTCCGACGGTTGAATGGAAAAACCAAAAACATTAAGCCAGCTTTTGGCGGTGCCATATTTGGCGCCGATGCCTGGGATAAAAACCAAAAACAACAAGGCGATTGAAATTAAAAGCAGGGGCAAGGCCAATTTTTTTAATTTAAAATAATCAAATCGCGATAAAATTATAAATAAAAAAACGCCCGGCAAAAAACCAAGTAATAATTGATGTTTAATGTACCAGTAGCTATCGTTAAATTTTTGCCAGCCCTGGGCCACGCCGGCTGAAGCCAAAACAATTAAACCAAATAAAATCAAAAAAACGATCGTGCCAATTAAATACCAATCGGGTTTTTGGTTTTTTTGGCTTCTAAATATATCCCGGAAAAAATCCTTGAAAAAATTTATTATATTCTTGGGCATTTTATCTAAATTTAGAGAATTTTTTAAAATAACAACGGAGCGGGTATTGACATTTTATAATAAGTATGATAACATATCCACACAATGCTTTAATTATAAGGCACGGAACACAAATCCAAACAGAGGAGTAACCTTATGCGAACATTCACGGCGACAACGAGTGACGAACCTGTCTAATGTCCGCCGACCTGAGCACCGACCGCGGCACTTATGTTAAAGAGATCCTGCCATAAAAACTATGCGGCCGCGGTCAGTACCAGTCAGGACTCGCCAACGCGCGAGTCCTGGAAAAGCGAGTATGGGACCAAAAGTCCTTGCTCGCTTTTTTCTTTTACTTTAAACGGCTAATTATTTTTTTAAACTTCTCTCCCCGATCAAACTCATTGATAAATATACCAAAGCTGGCGAAGGCCGGACTTAATAAGATTATATCTCCCCTTTTGGAAAAACTTCGCGCCACGCCCACGGCGTCAGTCATGGAATTTACGGTCGCCATCGGCACTTTGGCGAATTTTATTTTTTCTAAAATTCTCTGCGTTCCTGTGCCATTTAAAAGTACAACAGATTTGCAATATTTTTTTATCTCCTTGACTAATTGATTAAACTCCAAGCCCTTGTCGGCGCCACCCGCGATTAAAACAATCTTCTTGAAATCTCCCACCCCCCCGGCCAGCTTCGCTCCGCTGCGCTGTCCGCCCCCCCTCGGGCAGGGGGGGCAACTTAGCGCCTTGAGCGCGGCAATGGTCGCTTCCGGCGTGGTGGAGGTGGTGTCATTATAGTATTTTATCCCACCGACGGCCCGCAAAAATTCTAATCGGTCGGCAATGCCTTTAAAATTTTTTACCGCTCTTTTTATTATAGTTGACGCCACGCCAAAAATCATGGCCACGCAAACCGCCGAAAGCACATTGGCCAAATTATGTTCGCCAATTATTTTTATATCTTTAACGGCCATAATATTTGTCTCTTTGCCGTCACGCCTAAAAATAATATTTTTGCCGTCAAGGAAACAGCCATTTTCTTCCTTAAATTTTTTCAAAGAAAACCAAAATCTTTGCGAAGGCACGCGTCCACCCATCGCCAAAGTATATTTATTATCGCGATTTAAAATCACATAGTCCTGGCGGGTTTGCCAGCGCCAAATATTTTCCTTGGCCGAGGCATAATCATTAATGCCGTCATAAGTATTTAAATGGTCGGGATAAATATTAGTCACTACCGCGATATGCGGACTCAAATGATGACCCTCTAACTCTTCAATCAGCCAAGAAGACAATTCCAAAACCACGGCACCGCCTTTTTTAACCTCGGACATTTGCGCCAATGGCGATTTGGTAATATTGCCGCCCAAAACCGCATTCTTATCAACCACTTTTATAATTTCATAGATCAAGCTGGCCGTCGTGCTCTTGCCTCTGGTGCCGGTAATGCCGATAATTCTTTTCCGGTCAACTAATTGAAAAAACAAGGAAATATCATTTTCAATGGGAATATTATTCTCCCGCGCTATTTTCAAATAAGGCGAGTTTTTTGGTACACCCGGATTTCTGACAATTAAATCCGCATTTTTAAAGTCCTTTTCCCGATGCCCGCCCAAGACAAATTCAATTTTTTTGGCCGAGGCGCCAAGCCGTTTAATCTGGTCCTTTAATTGTTCTTTTGTTTTTAAATCCGTCACCAGCACCTTCGCGCCCCGCTTAATCAAAAATTTAGTGGCTGAAATGCCACTCCCTTCGCCATATAAGCCAAGACCCATTATTACAATTTTTTTATCTTTGAAATTAAGCATTAAAAATAAGATTTACTTAAGATATTCGCAAATTTTGAATGTTGAATTTTGGAATTTTGAAATAATTTTGAATTTTGTAACGTTTCAAACAATTATTTTTTCAATTTCCTTCTCAGATACTTATGGTAGATAACCGTTAATATAATAATTATTACACCACTTATTAATCTAGACCGTCCATATTGGGCATTTCCCATGCTCCATGCGTTTAATGCGACAATAATTGTTATTCCACCCCAAATTAGTCCCAATATTAATACCAAAATACTCAATCGAGGATCATTTGTGTTTGTAATTATTGATTTTTTGGGTTCATTTTTCTTGTCATATTCATCTACACTGGAAAGAAAATCATCATTTTTTTTGATTTCCATATTGTAAAATTATTATTTAATCTTTTTAATCAACTCATCGATTTAATGTTTCAAAATTAAATCATTAAGACATTATTTCAAAATTTAAAATTGGAAATTCAAAATTAATTTTTCTATGTTCTCCACGCTCCCTTATCCATTAAAAACACGACCAAGCCGATAATGGCCATTATCGCGGAAATCACCCAAAATCTCATGACCACTTTTGTTTCCGGCCAGCCCATGGCTTCAAAATGATGATGAATGGGCGTGGATAAAAATATTTTTTTGCCGTGGCGAAATTTCTTGGAAATCATCTGAATTATTACCGATAATGATTCAACCACAAATAAAAAACCGATGACCGGCAACAATAAAACCGCGTTGGTAAGCAAGGCGATAATGGCCAAAACCACGCCCAATGCCATGGCGCCCGTATCGCCCATAAAAAATCGGGCCGGCGCGATGTTAAACCACAAAAAAGCCAATAATGAACCGACAATCACGCCACAAAAGGCGGCCAAATCATATCGGCCTTGGACAAAAGCGATGGCGCCATAGGCGATAAACGCCGCTAATAATGTTCCGCCAGCCAACCCGTCTAAGCCGTCTATTTCATTAACCGAAAAGGCCGTAGCAATCACCACAAAAATAACAAAAGGGATGTACCACAGGCCGATATTAAAATTATCAACAAAGGGCAGACGGATAAAATCCCATTGCAGTTTATAATAAAACCACCAAGCCACGCCGACCGCGATAATGGTATAGACAATCAAGCGATGCTTCATAGAAAAGCCGCCGCCATAGGGGCCGATTTTCCTAACATTTAAATAATCATCAATCAGCCCCGCTATGGCCGTGGCCACCAAAGCGCCCAAAGGCAATAATGTCTGCGAACGAGTTAAAAAATTTAATTGGCCAAAAATACCATCAAACCATTGGCTAAAAAAATAAAAAACCAAAGCCAAAACAAGAGTGGTCACCCAAACCAACACCCCCCCCATCACCGGCGTGCCTGATTTTTTCTGATGCATCTGGAAAAAAATCGGCGCGTTATCAGAACCCCTAATCTGTTTGCCTAATTTATACTTATACAAAAAATGCGTTAGAAGCGGCGTCCAGCCGACCGCGATGATAAACGAAAGGAAAGTTAAGAAAAAAATTTTGATGACTAGGGAATCTATGGGCATAGCAATTAATTTTTAATTTTTAATTTTACAAATTACTAAAAACCAATAATAATCCGGCCACCAAAACAATAACATTGGCCACGGTGGCGACGACGGCCAAAAAATAACTCAAAATTTTCTGCGGTAAATAAACAAAAAAGGCCGATAAAAAATTAACCGCGATAATAATCAAGCCCATAAGCGGCAATAATAAAATCTGATACCAAGGCCCAAAAGCCGAAATGCCAAAATAAATATTATAACCCAAAATGATATAATCGCTCGTCCGCCAAAAACTAAACAACAAAATTATCCACAACGCTAAATTTATTAATAACGCAAAGGTCAAATTAAATATTATGGCCTTGTCCCTTTTGGCCGGACTAAGCTTAATTTTCTCTTTTATTTGAAAAAAAATCATAGGCGATGTTACTATAAAATATTATAGCCATTTTTAAAACTATTGTCTAATGGAATAGGGCTATGCCCAAATTTTTGTTTTAGCAAAAATTTATTCCATAGGGATTACCTTTTATATTCAGATTGCTTTATGTTATAATATATTCATCTATTAAATCAATTTTATGATCAACCAAAAAGACCTGGAAATAATATTAAAGCAGAATAAGGTCTTGAACGAGGCGCAAATCAAGGATTTCTCCTCAAGAGCCAGAAAAAGAAATGAGAAGTTAGAAAAAATTCTATTGGACGAGAAAATTATCGCGCCCGCTCTTTTATATGAATTAGCGGCCAAATTTTACAAACTGCCTTTTATTGATTTAAGAAATAAAACCATTCGCAAGGACATCCTGCTGTTAATTCCGGAAATCACGGCCCAGTCGCATCAAACCATCGCTTTTGACAAAACCGACAAGGAATTAAACGTGGCCACTTTGGATATTTCCAATATTGAACTTTTTGATTTTTTGGCCAAAAAAACCGGCCTGGAAATCAAATTATTTATTACCGCGCCGGAAAATATTCTTGAAGCGCTTAAACAATATCGCAAAGGGCTTAACGCCGAATTCCAAGATATTGAAAGCGACGGCCAGGAAGCAACTGACCTTGACCATCCGGAAAAATTAAAGGACTTAGCCCAGGACTTGCCCGTAGTCAGGGTCGTAGACACGCTTTTGGAATACGCTATCTTGGAGAAGGCCTCGGATATCCACATTGAACCGGCGGAAAAAGAAGTCAATGTCCGCTATCGCGTTGACGGCATTTTAAAAAAAGTGATGACCTTGCCCAAAGCCATCCATGCCGGCGTCATTGCCAGAATAAAAATTTTATCTAATTTAAAATTGGACGAACACCGCCTGCCCCAAGACGGCCGCTTCAAGATTAAGACGCCGGAATATGAGGTTTCTTTTCGCGTTTCCACCATTCCCACTTTTGACGGCGAAAAAATAGTAATGCGTCTTCTGCCCGAACAAACCCAGCAACTTTCTCTCAAACAATTGGGGTTTCAGCCAAAATCTTTGGCCGTGGTTGAGCGCAACATTAAAAAACCGCATGGCATGATCTTGGTGACTGGTCCGACCGGCTCGGGCAAAACCACCACTCTTTATGCAATTTTAGAATTATTAAATAAACCGGAAGTGAATATCTCTACCATTGAGGACCCGATTGAATATCGCATGAACAATATAAACCAATGCCAAATCCAGCCCAAAATCGGCTTTACTTTTGCCACCGGGCTGCGGGCTTTTCTAAGGCAAGACCCGGACATTGTCATGGTCGGCGAAATTCGTGATTTGGAAACCGCGGAAATCAGCATTAACGCGGCCATGACCGGGCATTTGGTTTTATCCACTCTTCATACCAATGACGCGGTCACGGCCATTCCTCGCCTGATTGATATGAAAATACCGACTTTTTTAATCGCTTCTACCCTGAATCTGATTATCGCCCAGCGGCTGACCAGAAAAATATGCAAGAATTGCATTGAAAGCTACAAATTAGACAAAGAAACCGTCAAGGAAATGGAACAGCAGTTTGACTTGGACAAATTAGAAAAAGGCCTGGTCAGTCAAGGGTTTATGGCCAAGGAACAAAATATTAAATCCACGCTGTTTTACCGCGGCAAGGGTTGTCAGCAATGCGACAATACCGGCTACAAAGGCAGAATCGGCATCTATGAAACATTAGAAATGAACGAAGCAATCTCTAAATTAATCTTGACCAAAGCGCCGCGCGAGGATTTGGAAAGGGCCGCCATTGAATCGGGCATGACCACTGTTTTGCAGGACGGATTCATTAAGGCAAAAAACGGGATTACCACGATTGAGGAGGTTTTAAGGGTGACGAGAGAATAGCTAAATAAACTCTAAAATTTGAAATCTATTATTTATGAAAATAAACGATTGGTTTTTCAAACTCCAAAAAGTCCCGATTACGGCAAAAATTTTTCTATTGCAAAATTTAGCCATAATGATTAAGACCGGCATCCCCCTGACCGAGGGCCTAAGGACTTTGGGCGAGCAGACCAAAAACAAAAAATTAAAATTGATTTTGAATGATTTGGGCGAAAAAATCAGGCAGGGCAAAAATTTCGGAGAAGGGCTGGCTGAATATCAAAGGGACTTCGGCGAATTATTTGTCAATATGGTCAAGGCCGGCGAGGTCTCCGGCCAGTTGGAAAAAGTGCTTAAAGAACTGTATGGCCAGACCAAAAAGGACCATGAGATAAAAACCAAAGTACGCAATGCTTTGATTTATCCTACAATCATTGTCGTGGCCATGATCGGCATCGGCCTTTTTGTGCTCTTTTTCGTCTTGCCCAATATTATAAGCATGTTATCCGATTTGCAAGTTCAATTGCCTTTGGCCACCCGGATTTTAATCGGCATCAGCAATGTTGCCCAAAAACACGGGATATTGTTAGTGGCCGCTCTCTTGGTATTGCTGGCGGCGGCGGTAAAAATAGGCCGCACCAAGAAAGGTAAATATTTTTTGGACGCTTTTTTCCTTAAATTACCTGTCGTTTCCCCGATTATCCAAAAAATAAATCTGGCCCGAATGGCCAGAAGCTTAAGTTCGCTAATTAAAACTGATATTGATATCGTCAATACCTTGGACATCACTTCCCGCGTTTTGGGCAATTCTTTGTATCGCCGGGCCTTGAGCGAATCAATTGATAAAGTCAAGAAGGGCCAAAAATTAGAAAGTATTTTCAGAGCTTACCCGAAATTATTTCCGCCCGTCATTATCCAAATGATCGCGGTCGGTGAAGAAACCGGCGCGCTGGATGAAATTTTAGAAAATTTAGCCGGCTTTTACGAGGAAGAAATTTCTGAAACCATGGACACCCTGCCGACCATTATTGAGCCGATTTTAATGATTCTGATCGCCATCGGCGTGGCGGGCGTGGCGCTGGCCGTGATGATGCCCATATACTCGCTTACCCAAAATTTCTAACACATTATATAATTTTGAATGTTGAATTTTCAATTTTGAAATAATGATTTAATTTTGAATTTTGAATTAATTATTTATTTCAAAATTTATTCATTCAAAATTATTTCAAAATTCAAAATTATATAACTAATCAATCATGAAAACCAAACGGGGCTTTACCATCTTAGAAATCCTGACGGTGATCGCCATTATCAGCGCGCTTACTCTGATTGCTTTCCCGGTTTATCGCCAAATTGCGCCAAAATTAATTTTGGACTCAACCATTAGAGATGTGGCGTCTGATTTGCGATACGCCCAGCAATTAGCCGTGGCCGAACAGGTTGTTTATCGGGTGAGTTTCAACATACCGCAAAATAATTATTCAATTATTAATAGCGCGTCGGGCCAAACCCTAAAAAGCCAAACCATAAACAGCAGAATCCTCATTCAGCAAATCAACGGACTAACCGACAACACGGTCAATTTTAACGCGACCGGCGGCGTCACGGAAAGCGGCTTCATTGTTCTGCTTAATGAAACCAATAATACCTCCACCATTGAAATCAAACCCTCGGGTTATGTCAAAATCAAATAAATCCAGCGGCTTCACCCCGTGGAATAAAGGCTTCGCCTTAAATTTTGTTAAAACAAAATTTTATTCCACTGGGTTTACTTTATTAGAAGTAATGATCGCCATCACCATTTTAATCATCGGCATTTTAGCGGTCGCCCGAATTTTTCCACTCGCCCTTAAGGTGGCTAAATCGGCCGAGCAGACCACCATCGCCATAAATTTAGCCCAAGCCAAAATAGAGGAAATATTCTATTTGGACTATGACAATATACCAATCGGCGCCATTGAAGCCAAACATCGCTTGGCCGACGACCCGCAAAATCCGTTTTATTATTATCAAAGACAAACCGTGGCCGAATATGTGAACAGTGATTTAAATTATTCCGCCACGGAAACCGGCCTTAAAAAAATTACGGTTACCGCTTATTGGCGCAGTTCGGTTTTGGCGCTGGAAAAAAGCCGTGATTTAATAATTTTAATCAGTAAAAAATGATCGCCCGCCGCCGCAAAATCTTTAGCCACAAAATCTTTAAGGGGAATGGCTTCACTCTATTAGAAGTCATGCTGGCCGTTTCCCTTTCCCTAATTATATTTTTCAGTGTGGCCTATACTTACGAAATCAGCCAGAACGCCTATTTTAAAACCGATGTCAAAGCGGAAATCACCCAAAACGGCCGCACTATAATTGACCGGTTAGTCAGGGAATTGCGCCAAACGCCGGATATTGTTACCAATTTGCCGATAAACAATAACGACCCGGCAACCCTGGCTCATGAAATAATGTTTCAAGACGGGCACGACACTTCGCAAATCAAGTATATTAGATATTATCTGGACACCCCTTCTTTAATAAAAAAACAAATTATCGCCTACTCCTTTGACGATGCTTCCACCACTTATGTTTTCTGGCAGGCCACTGATATTAATGGCAACCCACCGACCATACATATTTTAGAAAATAAAATTATCGGCGAATATGTTCAAGATATTGAATTCTGGGGCGAAAATTTAATCAACATCAACCTTTATTTGAATAAAAATAATCAGCAAGAAATTATTTACACCGCGGTCTATGGACGCAATTCATAAAAACAAACAACGCGGCTTTGTTCTGATCGCCTCCGTCCTGGTGGTTTCTTTGCTCGTGCTTTTGGCCGTATATGTCACCAATTTTACCATCACCGAATTAAAAATATCCTCCAGCCAAGCGACCGCTCTGCAAACCTATTATCTGGCCGAGAGCGGGGTGGCCGAAGCGATTTGGCGCCTCAAGAACGACCCAGATTGGAAAAATAATTTTGAAACCAACGCGACTTGGTCTTTCACTTATACTAAAAATCCGGCGCTTTACCCTAATGGCTCTTATCAAATCCAAATTCAGAATACGGGCTTGGCCCGAGGCGAAATCACGGCCACGGGATTTTTGAACTTAGGCGGCACGAGCGCCAAACGCGTGATTAAAACCATGGTTTATAAGGCGCTGGGCGACGGCCCAATTGGCGATAATGCCCAATTTGCCGACGGCAATATTGATATCTCTGGTTCGGTTTTACATATTTACAATGGCGGCGTCCACGCCAATGGCAATATAATTGTAAATTATAATAGTACTCTTAATGCTATTGGCAATGATGTAAAAGCCACGGGTAATATCAATATACTTTGGAATTCAACCATTAACGCTCAGTCGCAACAACAGGGCGTAGCGCCCATGGCCATGCCCGCTATTTCCTTTGACACGGCCGGCGACCCGAATTCTTATCGCGCCCGCGCCGATGTAATTTATAGTGAAAGTGCCTTTGAAAATTTAATGTGGAATAATCAAAATTTAACCCTAAACGGTCCCATCACTTATGTGGACGGCGATATTGAAATCAAGGGCAACCAAAACCTGACCATTAAAGGCGTGCTGGCGGCCAGCGGCACCATAGAAGTTGGCAAATATACGTTTCTTTGCTGTTGGAGCACCCGTTGCGGCACCTCAAATGTCACTATTGAAAAGGTGTCGGAGACGGAACCGGCCGGTTTATTTGCGAAAAGTAAGCTTTATTTTGAGCTGTGTCTGAATAGCTTCAACGCCAACGGCCTGATTTATGCCAATGACCAAATTAATCTGTTAAGTTTACCCAACGCTTTTAATGTTACGGGCGCGGTGATTTCCCGCAAATTAACCCTAACCAGCTTGTGGCGGGGAGCCAGTATCACGCGAGAGCCAAATGTGGTCATTTATTCTTTGGGCGACCCGACCTTCGCGCCGGTCGTCACGGTGGAGCATTGGGAAGAGGAATACTAGAAGCACAAAAACATGGAAACACAAAAACAAAAAAACAAGAAAGCACGGGAGCAGAAATCATTTAATTGAATCTGAATTTATGTTTTTATGTTTTTGTGCTTTTTTGTTTTTGTGTTTTCGTGTTATAATACACCCACTATGTCCCTATTTAACACTTCGGAAATCGCCTTTGGCTTGGATATTTCTGACCGCAATTTAAGATTGGTTCAGCTTAGGAAAAAGGGCCGGAAAAATATCATCCAATTATATAATGAAATCAAGCTCCCCCCCGACTGCATCAGGGGAGGCGAGGTTAATGACCCAAAATTATTTTTAAATTCCCTAAACAAACTCATTAAAACCAAACAGGGCCGAGGGAAATTAAGCGATGAAGTGATTAGCGTCTTGCCCGAAGACAAGACCTTCTTAAAAATAATTGAGATTCCCTTGGTCGGCAAAAATCAAATTGAAAATCAAATCAGAGAAATACTGCCCCAGCATATTCCCCTGGCCATTGACGATATATATTTTGATTGGCAGATAATTAGCGCCAAAGAAAATTTTCAGACGGTTTTAGTGGGCGCCTCGCCTAAAAAAATCGTTGATTCATATGTGGCCGTATTAAGCGAGGCAAACCTGACGCCCATCGCTTTAGAAATTGAAGCCGCGGCCATTGCCCGCATCTTGCTTGACCAAACGCGCGAACAAAAAACGCAAATCATTATTGACTTTGGCGCCAACCGGACCGGCTTATTTCTTTATGATGAGGGCACCATTAAATTCACGGTGAGCTTGCCCTTATCGGGCGACGGCATTACTAAAATTATCGCCGAGACCCTGGGCCTGGAGGCGGAGAAAGCCGAGAGAGCGAAAATCATCTGCGGCTTTGATAAAAACAAGTGCCACGGCGCTCTTTTAGAAATTATGTCGGATTCAATCGGCGCTTTAATTAATCACATAAACCAAGCCATTGATTTTTATGAAAATAATTTTTCTTCAGTGAGAAAAATAGAAAAAATCGTCTTGGGCGGCGGCGGTGCCAATTTTTCAAATATCATCCAGGTCCTACAGGAAAAATTGAATATCCCGGTTGGTATCAGCGACCCTTGGCAAAATGTCGTTGATCCGCAAATTCCTTACTTTAACCAGCAAAAAGCGCAGTCATTCATCACGGTCATGGGTCTGGCTCTGCGCGGACTTGATTCTAAATCGTTTTTATGATGATTACCATAAACCTGCTTTCTCCCCAACAGAAAGAGGAAACTAAAACCAAAAGGATATATAGCGCCATTAAAGAATCAGCCATGCTGATTTTGCTTTTTACTTCTATCATTGCCATTCTCTTGGTTATTTCTAAATATGTGCTTGATGAGCAATTGGCCAATCTCATCCTAAAAAACGCCGTCCAGATACAGGCCAGCCAGACAAAGAATAATCAAATCATCGCGGTCAACAAAAAATTAAATACCATTGCCAATATTCAAAAAAATTTTATCAAGTGGTCGGGATTTTTTATTAAACTTTCACAAATGACGCCGGAAAATATCCAATATGGCCTGGCCAAAGTGTATTATCAAAATGCCGCCCTGGAATTGGAGGGCACAGCCAAAACCAGATCAGATCTGTTGAAACTTAAAAAACAATTAGAGAAATCTGGCTTGTTTGATAATGTGGATTTGCCTTTGGGCGACTTATTAGCCAAAGAAAACAATATTTTCCATATTAAAGCAAAAATAAACCTAAATGAATTATCAAAATAAAAAAAGATTTTTTATTAACGCGGGCTTGATTATCATCCCTTTCGTCTTGATAATCTTGTTTATTATTTATCCGACTATACGGGAAATTATGGCCATGAATACAGAAATAATTCAGGAAAGAAAAGAATTGGAAGAAAAATTAGCGCGCGGCCTGAATATAAATAAAATCAACGACGCCCTTCAAGAAATAGAGGGGGTGATTAAAAAATTGGATGGGATTTTCATCAAGCAAAACCAGGAATTGGAATTCATAACCCAATTGGAAAATATCGCCGCCGCCCGTGGCGTTTCCTTAAATATCAACTCTGATTTTAACGGCCAAAAAATTGCCGAGCGCATTCAACAAATTTCTCTGCAGGTAAACGTTTCGGGTGATTATATGAATATTTTAAAATTTTTACAGGAGGTTGAATCGTTGCCCAACTACTATAATATTAATCTAATCGTGGCTTCAACAAAGCAGCCAGTCGCCAACGGTCCAATGTTTATGCAATTAATCGGCCAAATCTATTTGCAAGAAAACGCTAACCTGCCTGCCGGTAAGCAGGTCCCAAAATAAAAAAAGTGATGAAAAAAATCAACTTTAAAAAAATAAAATTCAATTTCAGCTATCTGCTTCGTTATCTGTACCCGATAACAATCGCGGTGATTGTTATTATTATATTGGTCTTGATTTTCTTTTTGTATAATAATGTTTATAAAACATTGGCCTACGCGGAGATGGTTACGGCCTTAAAGCAAAAAGTGCCGCCGGAAAATTTAGAAAAAAAGCAATTTGAAGAAATTTTGGCAAAAATCCAAGAAAAAATAAAAAAACCGGCCGTACTGATAGATAATATCAAAAATCCTTTTTTGCCGCCACCAAGCGCCAAACAATAAATAAGGCCATAATTAAAAACGAGGCATTTCCGTTTTGACGAATGCCTCGTTATTTTTTAATGATTTCAATTAACAGCCAATTAAAAACCGGCCATAATCATTATTATACTCTCCGGCCAGGGCAAGGAGCCTCTCCCGGCTGATGTAGCCCATCCGATAGGCCACTTCTTCGGGACTGCCCACCAAAAGGCCCTTGCGTCTTTGCATGGCGGCGATAAACTGCGATGTTTCAAGCAGTGCTTCGGGCGTGCCGGCATCAAACCAATCATATCCGCGCCCCAAAAGAATAACCTTTAAAATTCCGCGACGCAAATACTCATTGTTGAGGTCGGTGATTTCAATCTCGCCCCTTAGCGATGGCTTGATGTTCTTGGCTATGCCAACAACCTGAGGGTCATAAAAATAAAGGCCGGGTACGGCATAATTTGACCTGGGATGCCGCGGTTTCTCCTTAATGGAAATAACCCTACGGCTTTCATCAAATTCCACCACCCCGTATCTTTCCGGGTCGTGGACATAATAGCCGAAAATCGTGGCTCCCGCCTCTTGACCAGCGGCCTCCGTCAAATGCTTTGGCAAATCATGGCCGTAAAAAATATTATCGCCCAAAATCAGGCAAACCGAATTTTGGCCGATAAATTCTTCACCGACAATAAAAGCATCAGCCAGTCCCCTGGGCTGGCATTGGGTCGCGTAAGAAATTTCCAAACCAAGCTCTTTGCCATTACCAAAAAGCATTTCAAATTGGCCGATGGCCTCGGGCGTGGAAATAATCAAAACCCTGCGAATGCCGGCAAGCATTAATGTAGACAAGGGATAAAAAATCATGGGCTTGTCATACACGGGCAAAAGCTGTTTACTCACCACCAGGGTACTTGGAAAAAGCCGCGTTGCCCGGCCACCCGCCAGAATAATGCCAACTCTTCCAGTTTTCGTCATCCTTCACATACCTCCTTATTTTTCAAATGTGCGTTTCTATTTTATCAATTTATTTAAAAAAAGTCAAAACTATACCTTTATCTTTATCGGCGACATTTTTCTTAATTTTGCCACAATCGGCGGCAATTCTTTTATAAAAACGTCAACATCGCTCTTTTTATTAAATCGGCCCAGGGTTACCCTCAAACTGCCGTGAGCCAATTCCGGCTTAATGCCCATAGCCAACAAAACATGAGACGGCTCCAGCGAGCCGGAAGAACAGGCCGAGCCCGTGGAAACCGCAATGCCCTTTTCCGAAAGCATCAAAAGAGCACTCTCGCCCTCCACACCTTCAATAATGAAACTGGCATTATTCGGCGCTCTCTTTCGCGTATCGCCATTAACGGCAAGGTGGGGAATCCTCATTATCATTTTAACTAAATAATCCCTTAACTCTCTGATTTTTTTATTTTCTTTTTCCCGCGCCTTCTGGTCACTTAACAATTCCACGGCCTGGCCCAAGCCCACAATCCCAGCCACATTATAAGTGCCCGGGCGGATATTATTTTGCTGATGGCCGCCGAAAATTATCGGCAAAAATGGCGTACCGTTTTTTATATAAATAGCGCCCACGCCCTTGGGTCCGTAAATTTTATGGCCTGACAATGACAATAAATCAACGGCTAACTTCTGGACATCGCAAGGATAATAAGCCAGCGCCTGAGTGGCATCGGTATGAAAATAAATTTTTTGCAAATCGTCTTTTCCTCTCAAAGAATCGCGGCCTGATTTTCTTTTTTTATTAATCTCCGATATTAACTTGCCTATTTCGGCAATCGGCTGAATCGTGCCGACTTCGTTATTAACATACATTATGGAAATCAAAACCGTATTATTTTTAATCGCGTCTTGCAGGGCTTCAATTTCCACCAAGCCCCGACTGTTAACGGGCAAATAAGTCACCTCCACCCCTTCTTTTTCCATTTCTTTGCCCGCGGCCAAAACTGCGTCATGCTCAATTTGAGAGATAATGATATGCCATTTTTTACCTGGATAGCGCCTCTGGAGAGCTCTGATTGGGCCAAAAATGGCCATATTATCGCTTTCGGTCGCGCCCGAAGTAAAATAAACCTCTTCTTTGTCGCCGTTTAAAAATTTGGCTAATTTGGCTTGCGCCCGGTCCACGGCCACGCGGTTATCCAGACCGGCGTAATGAAGAGAAGAGGCGTTACCAAAATTTTCTTTCAAATACGGCAACATCTCTTTTAAGACACGGGGGTCAATCGGGGTCGTCGCCGAATTATCTAAATAAATCGATTTTTTAACTGGCATATTTTTTATAAATAAAAATTATAAAATGGCGTGACTTAAAAATTTTCTAAACCGCTTCCACTTTTTTAACCTCCGGAATTTCTTCCATAATCATTTTCCCAATTCCGTCCTTAAGCGTGATGGGCGACATGGGACAGCCGACGCAGCCGCCCATAAGCTTAACTTTTAGCAACCCGCTCTCGGGCTCAAAGCCCGCGAATTCCACATCGCCCCCGTCCATCTGCAGGTAGGGCCTGATTTTTTCCAAAACATTTTTTATTTTATCTTCCATATAATTTAATTATTATTAAACAGCCAAAGAGATGGTTGCAAAATTACTTTTAAGCGAAATTTAGAACTTTTTGTCCAAGACGAGGAAAGCCAGCAAAATGATTTGAGCCGTAGCCCGGCTACGGTGAAAATCATTT
>JBAZQS010000035.1:0-6882 GCA_041645075.1 Patescibacteria group bacterium
ATCGCATAAAAGAAAATAAAAATACCAAAGCGACTAAGGTGGCCGAAGCCATGGCCAAGCCCTTGCCCATCGCGGCTCTGGTGTTGCCGCTGGCATCCATTTCTGCCAGACGCTTTCTGATGCCGGGACTCATGCCCGCCATCTCAACAATCCCCGCGGCATTATCAACCATGGGCCCAAAAGTATTGACCGCCAAATTAATGCCTAAAACCGACAACAAGCCCAAAGACGCCAGCGCCAGTCCATAAATATCGCCAAACTTATAAGCAAAATAGATGATCGCCAATTCTACGATGGTCGTCATAATCACGCTGAAAAATCCTAAAGACAAGCCGGCAATAATATTGATTGACGGCCCCGATTGGGCCGCTTCCGCCAGCGCTTTAGTCGGCCTTCTTTTTTCCGAGGTATAATATTCAGTGATTAGACAAATTATGAGCCCGCCAAAAAGGCCGATGAGGAAAGACCAAAATAGGCCCATATTCTGAACCGTGTATTTTATGATAAAAAACGAAATGACCGCCATGAAAATTGAAGCCAGCCAAATAATTTTATTTAATATTTTATAAAAGTCAAATTTCAAAAATTTAATAAGCAAAATTCCCAAGGCCGCCGCCATCAGGCCCGCGCCGCCCAAAAGAAACGGCAGCAAAATAGCGGCTGAACCCAAAAGAGGCAAAAAAATCAAGCCCAAGCCGACCGCCGCGACTAAAGAGCCGGCATAACTGCTAAGCCAATCCGCCCCGGCGCCGATAAAATCACCCGCGATGTCGCCCACATTATCGGCAATCACCACCGGATTTCTTAAATCATCTTCGGCGACGCCCGCCTCCAACTTGCCGACAATGTCCGCGCTCACATCAGCGCTCTTGGTAAAAATGCCGCCGCCAATTCTAAGAAACAAGGCGGCTAAAGAAAGGCCGAAAACAAAAACATAAAGAATTTGATTTTCCTTAAAAATTAAATATAAAACGCTGCTGCCTAATAAACCAAGGGAGACCACGATTAAGCCCATAATGGCGCTGGCGGAAAAAGCCGGCGACAAGCCATTTTGTAAGTCCGCTCCGGCCTGTTCTGCCGTTCTGACATTGGCGATGGTCGCCATTTTTACGCCGATAAAAGCCATGAGGCCGGCGATGATGACGCCGATTAAAAAAGCCAGCGCCGCCGGCCAAGAAAAAGCCGGCCAAAGCGCCATAATGACCGCGAGCAAAACCGCCAAGGCGGCTAAAATTTTCAATTCTTTAAATAAAAAAATTGTGGCCCCATTTTTTATCTGGGCGGCGATGATTTTCGCTTTTTCCTCTGCCGCTTTTTGCTTCATTAAATCAAAGGCAAGGTAACCCGCCACGCCAAGACCGATAAGAGGCATTAAAATAATCGCGATTATGGTTAACATAATATTTATAAATTATTAATAAATAATTTAATTCTAATTAATTCTAAGCGCCAAAAAGTTCGGCCAAACCCATCAAGTCAATAATGATGGGCATTAAATTTTCTCCTCTTATGTGGCCAAGCCGCCCCTTGGCGCATTCTCTCTCGGAATAGGCGTTGATATCATCGGTTCTGACGCCTTCGCCTTTAATCGTAACCGGCACCGGGTCGGCCGTATGCATTTTGAGCTGGGATGAGGTGGTGTGGTCGGCAGTTATTATCACCAAAAATTCATGGCTTTCGGCCAATGGCTTGATGGCCCGGTCAATTTTTTCTATAAATTCCAATTTGCCTTGATAATTGCCATCTTCGGCCAAACTATCGGCCGCCTTAATGTGGACAAAGACAAAATCATAATTTTTGGCAATTTCGATGGCCTTATTTATTTTGAATTCCAGGTTTGAATCGGGCAAACCAGTTACGCCACTGCCGTCGTCAAAATCAATAATATCCATACCGAGAATTTTAGCCATGCCCCGATACATGGGCGCGCCAGCCACAAATGCCGTCTTAAGATTATATTTCTCTTTAAAGCTCAATAAGCGGTCGGGAATTGACCCCGCGCCTCTAAATAAAATAATATTGGCCGGCGGTTTGCCCTGGCTTATCCTTTGCTGATTGAAGGAAAAATCTTTTAACTTTTCAATTACAAAATTATTGAATTTGTTTAAAATTTCAGCCGTAAATTTTGCTTCTGCGGTCTCATCGGTCGGCTTAACAATATGGGGCGCCGAGCCGGTTATATGAGGGTCCTGATCAGAAACGCGCGGACTTAAATTCTTTCCTCTCATAACCAGGCCGAGGCGATGGCTCAAACTTTCCTTCATTATAAATTTTACGCCCTCAATTTCTATCTCGCCTAAAAAATCAACTATGGGTTTAGTGGACTCAATCCGGCCAGCGCGACGATCAATTAAAATTCCGTTTTCATCAATCGTGCCGGCGTTGGCGCGAAAAGCCACATCGCCTTTTAGCAATTCCATCCCGATGCCAGCGCATTCATACGGCCCTCGGCCGGCATAATAAACGTAAGGGTCATAACCGAAAATAGATAAATGAGCCGTATCACTGCCGGGTCTAACGCCGATATCAATTATGTGCATCATCCCGGATATGCCATCAACGGCAATTTTATCAAGATTGGGCGTATGGGCCGCCTCCAGGGGCGTTTTGTTGCCCAACTCCTTTATCGGACGATCGGGCAAACCGTCGCAAATCACGAAAATCACTTTTTGCATTTTAATCACAGTTAATATTAATATATAAAGATTTTATAACTTTTTTCTTATCTTTTCAAGACCAAAAGCCCCCACCTTAAGTGAGGGCGATATATTATAAAATTATTCGGCAGTATTATTAGTATTATTCGGCAATTTCCACTATATCTTTCTCCACCATATCTTTTTCCGGAACCTCTTTTTTCTTTTTACTTTTCCTGACTTTTTTCTCCTTGCCCGCCGTAGCTTTTTTATCCGCCATAACTTTAGTGGCGGCGGGAGCGGAGGCGGGCTTGCCCGCCGTAGCCTTGGCGGAGGAGGGTTTTTTAACTTCTTTAACTTTGGCTTTACTTTCTTTAACTCCAGACGGCTCTAATTTAACTTCAGGTGGCTCTAAAACTTCGGACGGCTCTAAACCATTTTTATTTTCACTCGCTCCGGCTGATTCGGTTGATTCAGCTGATTCTATAACCGCGGGCGGTGGCGCCACTGGCTGGCTGCCAGAAACAATATCAATCCGCCAACCAGTTAATTTGGAAGCCAAACGGACATTTTGGCCGGCTCGGCCGATCGCCAATGATAATTGGTCGTCTCTGACCGCGACTTTAGCCACTTTTTCATTTTCTCTTTCCAATAATTCAACTGATTGGGCTTTGGCCGGAGAAAGGGCGTTGGTGATAAATTTAACCGGATTTTCATCCCATAAAATAATATCCACTTTTTCGCCGTTTAATTCGTGAATAATGGTCTGAATGCGGGTGCCTCTTTGGCCGACGCAGGAACCGATTGGGTCAATATTTTCATCATTAGAGATGATGGCTATTTTAGAACGGTTGCCGGCTTCGCGGGCTAAGGATTTAATTTCAATCGCGCCATTGGCCACCTCGGGAATTTCCAATTCAAAAATTTTCTTCACAATATCCGGGTGGGAACGGGAGACGATCAGTTGCGGTCCCCGGCTGGTCTGCTCCACCAAGACCAAGTAAAATTTCATCCGGTTGCCAATGCTATACCTTTCACCCGGCGACTGCTCTTCAATGGGCATGATGGCGGTGGCATGATCCAAATCAACCAAGACATTCCGGCCCTCGCGCCGCTGGACCGCGCCGTTAACCACCTGATGCTCAAGCGATTTATATTCATTAAAAATATTTTCCCGCTCCACTTCCCTGATTTTTTGGATAATGACCTGCTTGGCGGTCTGGGCGGCCATCCGGCCGAACTCGCCCGGCACTTCCAAGGGAGTAATTATTTCATCGCCCAATTCGTATTTTTTATTTATCTCTTTGGCTGGCGATAATTGGATTTCGGTTTTCGGATTAAACTTTTTGATGGGCTCGCCGTCCTCATTTTCCTCGGCCACAAAACTGCTACTCGGGGATTCGGCTTTGATTTCCGCCTCGGCTTCCATTGACGCCAGCTCTTCCTCGGGCAAGTCCTCAACCACGGTTTTTACGTCAAAAACCTTGACGGCGCCAGTTTTTGAATCAAATTCCGTAATAATATTTTGCATTTTGTTGCCAAAATCCTTGCGATAAGCGGCCGCCAAAGCCATTTCAATCGCGTGAAGAACGGCCTCTTCCGAGAGATTTTTTTCCTGGCAGATTTGCTGGATAGCGGCTTGAATTGGTGATTGAGACATATTTTTAACTATTAATAATTAACTATTAATAATTAACTCTATTGGTTAATTAACTGGTTGAATTAGAAGCCGGCCCATGGGGTGAAAAAAATGACAGCTCTGGAGCTGTCAAAAATCATCTCGTTCAACTTATATAAATATCATATCATAGCCAAATTAATTGTCAATACCCACATTTTTAAACCATTTCACTTTGGCTTTTTCATCGGCTTTATTTATCTCCACGCTGATGACATCCAGCCGCCAAAATTTATTTAGGTCTCTGGCTTGCAGATAAACACCAATGGCCTTTAAGATTTTTCTAACTTTATAATAATCCACGGCCTGTTCCGGATAGCCATATTCGCTTGAAGTGCGAGCTTTAACTTCACAGAACAAAATCTCAGCGCCGTTTTCAGCAATGAGGTCTATCTCACCATATCGGGTATAAAAATTCCGGTCAATAACTTTAAAACCCTTTTTCTCCAAAAATCGAGCCGCAATTATTTCGCCAAACCGGCCTAATTTAATCTTATAATCATTCATAAATTTAGGTTTAGGCGGGCCTACTTTTTCTTGGGCAAATATTTTTGGAAAATCTTTTTCTGCTCTGATTTTTCCCGGGCCGGCGGCACAATTTTCAATTGATACTTAAAAACATTAACCAGCCAGATGGCAAAGGCCAAAGCCCAAACCAACAGCCAAAAACGGGCGGACAAAACCGCCGCGTTCTCATAGCGAAACCAAAGCAAGACCAGCCCGACCAAGCCCATGGTTAAAAAAAGGGAAAAATATTTTTGAAATAATTTTTTTAAAAATTGCTGCGGTTTCTTTTTTTGCTCAATAATCTTCATTAATAAGGACAAAACGATTAAAGCGCCGAATACGGCTAATAAAAAATAGACGGTGCTGGCATAAATAGACGGCCGTAAATCAAATAGATAACTTAAATTGAAAAATTTAATCAAATTTAGGGGCATATTGATGGTAACAAATAATTATATATTGTAAATTATTAAGCTACGACTTTTTTAATATGATTTTTGTTTATCCTCTAATTTGGGCGGTTCCATCGGGCGGTTCAATTTTTTCCAGTTTTGGTTAAAAGAAAATTTTTTATTTCTTCCGCATTTTTTTGAGTAAGGCCAGGAAGCCTAAGCGATAAACCAGACAACCCTCCCGCTGTCTCAATTATTACAGTACAAATTCCAAACAATCTCTCTACAAATCCCTGAGAAACATTAATATTTTGAATTCTATTGTAATACACATATGATTTTTTTTCACCAATAACCTTTGTCCTAATTTCTCCTTTTTCTGTTCCAAAATAGAAATAAAAATTTTTATACCACACGTAGGAATAAATAAAAAATAAAAAAACGAAAAAAAATAAAACAAGAAAAAAGCGAGGAGCCACTACTATGGGATATATTAAAAAAACAATAAAAAGTCCAATAATACAAAATAAAAAAATCTGAATTGACCCAGTGAAGACAATCCATGGTGATAAAGGGCACTTCTCTGATGAAAGCGTGGCTTCACTGTTTTTATCGGAAGACAGTCCTGGTTGTAATTCCGAGTCTCTATTAGGAACTAAAGTGCCGGGGTCAAAATTGCGGGTTTTTGATTTTGCAATTAAAAAAGCGGTTAATTTATCTGCATTTTCTTTGGTTAAACCATCAACATGGGAGTAAAATTGCGAAATTTCTCCGGCTGTTTCGTAATGAACATCATATAAACCGAAAATTCTGTCTAAAATATCTTGGTCAACATAAATACTCTGCAGACGATTATAATAAATATGTCCTGTTGCCCGGGCAATTACCCCCTTTCTGATTTCTCCTTTTTCTTCTTCAAAATTATAGTAATAGAGCTTGTAATAAAGGTATTCATAAATAAAAACTATTATTACTAAAAGAATTATAAGAGCTGGCCCTATTAAAAGACCCAGCATCATTGCCGGCTGGCTGGTAACTAAAAAAATAGATAGTCCAATTAACAAAGGAATTAACATAATTAACACCCAAATTAACACCCAAACCCAGCGAATCATTTCGGCGATTGTTTTTTTAATAATTTTTCTGGGACTAAGAGGCAAATTTTGAGAATTATACATATTTAATAAGTTTAGTTAAACTATATTTTCATCAGTTGATTTTCTAATAACCAGAAATTACGCACGCTCCGTTATTCATTGCTTCTTGCAAAGGATTTTCTACGACTTTGCCATCCATCGTATATGTTGTTTCCTGTTTTCCACCTTCTCCCAATTCTACATTTATACTTATTCCAAAAGATTTTCCCGCCGCCACATCTCTGTAATATTGAGCTACGGCCTTTCTCTCGCTTTCTGTGTATTTACATTCCATTTTCCCGCCATTTGGCATTTGTTCGACATAACCACACTTTCCGGCAATTATTCCCAGAATTTCTTTTTCCATTGTTTCTCCATTAAACGGATGAATAAATGTTGTCTTGTATTTTATACATGAACTTAACTGATCTTCGAAAGTTACCGCTATTTTTTGTTCTTGTTTAATTGTTGTAATTGTGTCGCTACTTTTGTCAGAATTATTTACTTTATTTGTTGGAGATTGAGAAGTTGGT
>JBAZQS010000033.1:0-7806 GCA_041645075.1 Patescibacteria group bacterium
CAACCGGGGGGCGGTGTTTCCGCGCCACAGGCCGTAAATCAAGTAAAGGAAGCCGTCTCATTTTCAAAATCATTTGCCGCTTTTACTGAGCCAACGACGGCAATGATATTGACTTTTTGGCTATTTATAGAAATATTAGGGGTCAAAGAATTTATAAAAGGCGGGGAAAAAAAGCCATTTTCAAAACTTAAATTTGCGGAAATTATTGTGCTCGCCCTGGCGAATATAATGTGGCTGGCAATTGTGACTTTAATAATAATAGTGATTTACAAAATATTAAACGGTGAATTATTTGGTTGGTGGTCATTAACCAAGGCGATACTTGGGGGAGCGGGAGCACTGGTACCGGGCGGTATGAGCCCTACTGAAGCATTCTTGGAGTCTTTACTAAAAAGCTCCATATCGGGATTAGGGGAATAGTCAATTAAGCAATAGAATAAATATCAAATTAATAATATGAATCTAAATTGGAAAAAAATCGGCTTGCTCTTATTATTCTTAAGCGCCATCGCTTTATTCGCTTTTTTTATTTATTTTTTCTTTTTCAAGCCGCTTTTTCAGCCGACACGGCCAATCGCCAATATAAACCAGCAAATTTTGAACGGCCAATTGACCGGCCTGGAAAATGCCAACGGCCGAATAATTTTAACCAATGAAAGCGGCCAGTTGCCGGGCGGCGCCAATATCAATGCCGGCGTACCGGCCCAACCCTCGGAAACCGCCCAAGGCAATCTCACTAAAACCACCGCTCTAACCGACACCCAGACCTATTTTATTACGCCGAGTGCGCAGGACTATTTGATTTATTATGACCGCAATACCGGAAAATTCTATCGCCTCTATAGCGACGGCGCCACCGCCTCTTACGGCGACAAAGTATTTTTTGACGTCAGTAAAGTGACCTGGTCCAACAGCCGGGACAAAGCCGTTTTAGAATATCCCGATGGCAGTAAAATAATTTATGATTTTAAAAATAACAAGCAAATCACCCTGCCCAAGCACTGGCAGGAATTTTCTTGGTCGCCCACCGACCAACAACTGGCCTTTAAAAGCGTAGGTTTAAATCCGGAAAACCGGTTTTTAGCCGTGGCGCGAAGCGACGGCTCGCAGGCAAAAACCATTGAAAATATCGGCGACGCCGGCAATAAATTCGCAGTTAATTGGTCGCCCAATCAACAGATGATTGCTACTTTTGTAGAGGGCAAAGACCTGGACCGTTCCGAGGTCTTTTTTATTGGCTTGAATAAGGAAAATTTTAAACTAATGACGGTTGAGGGACGCGATTTTCGCGGCCAATGGTCGCCGGAAGGAGACGAAATGCTTTACAGCGTCTACAATACGCAAAATGATTACAAGCCGCAATTGTGGATTGTGGACGCCCAAGCCAATACCATCGGCGATAACCGCGAGCGGCTAGGCCTGGAAACCTGGGCCGACAAATGCGCTTTTGCCGGCAATAATAAATTATTTTGCGCCGTGCCCAATGAATTGCCGTTTGGCGCCGGCCTGGACTCAACCGTGGCCGATAATATTGCCGACCGGATATATGAAATCAATCTTGAGACCGGCAGTAAAAAATTAATTGCCATTCCCGAGGGCGAACACACTATTGGCAGCATTATTCTGACTAATGATTCCCGCTATTTATTTTTTACCGACAAAAACGATAATAAAACTTATAAAATAAACCTAAAATAATAATGTTTAAAAAAAACCGAGCGCCTAATTATCTTAAGCCCATCTGCCTTGTCTTGGCCGCGATTTTTTTGCTATTTTTATTTTTAAATATTTTCTTAGCCACCCGAATTGCTCTCCCCCTACCTCTCGCGAGGGGCGGGGTGGGGATTTCTCCCCCTGCCCGAGGGGGAGATAAAGAGGGGGTGGGAGGCAATTTTGTCTCCAGAAATCTCATTACTTTAATCCAAAACGAACTGGCCAGGGAGCCGCAACTAAAAGACACTTCTCCGGTCTTGGGCAAAAGCAACGCGCCGGTTACGATTTTTGAATATTCCAGCTTCAGTGGCGATTTTAGCGCCCAAATCCAAAAAACCCTTAAACAAATATTGGCAAAATATCCCGACCAGGTAAAATTGGTCTGGAAAGATATGCCGACCGGCGGCGGCAATATCATCACGGCCCACGAAGCGGCTCGTTGCGCCCAAAAGCAGAATAAATTCTGGCCTTATTATGACCGGCTTTGGCCGCTCAATCGCAATTTTAATTTGGATAACCTCAAAAAAATTGCCAAGGATATCGGCCTTAACGAGGGAAAATTTAAAAATTGCCTCAAAAATCGGGATACCTTGAATCTGATTAATGATGACCTCAAAGAGGCGGATGACTTATTAATCCCAGGCTCGCCTCATTTTTACATTAACCAACAGGAATTTATGGGCTTGATAAATTTTGCTGATTTTAAAAATGCGATTGAAACCGAATTAAACCGAGCAACTTTAAAATAAATTATTCTTAATTATTTATGAAAAAAATTTTATCCATATGTGTTTTTGTGATAATATTTTTATTTTTGCTTTACCCGGTCATAGTCTTTGCGGGCTGTTGTCGAAATGGCAACATTTGCACCGATCATCCCTATGTCGAAGGCAATAACGACCAGAACAATTGCACTAGTGGTGGTGGAGAATGGTTTGATGGTTCATGCAGAACAACAACGGGCTGTCCGCAATCTGGTTTACCACTCATCCCAAGAGACCAAAGCGCCACTCCAATTGGCACCGTCTATCCTCCTTCTAATCAAATCATAAAATTAAATGTGCCGCTTGGCAATAAAGCGACTATCGACTTAAAGAACGAGCCCTTGGCCACATATTTAGCGATTTGGTATGGGTTTATCATCGGCAGTGTGGGCATTTTAGCGACCGTGATGATTATGTGGGGCGGGTTTAAATGGCTGACTTCCAGAGGCAATGCCACCAACATCAGCAACGCTAAAGAAAATATCTGGTCGGCCATCATCGGCTTGGTTTTGGCTTTTTTATCCTACACCATACTCTATCTGATCAATCCCGCTCTAACCGTGATTAAGACGCCGGCGTTGACCGCGGATTTGAGTGGTTTTATAGGTACTCAACAGCAAGGTACGCCCAGCCCCACCGCCCCCGGACCAGAAGACCACCTTGACGAAACCCAATTAAACGACGGCAGAACTAATTTAATTAATTCATGGCAAAATCTCGGGGTGAGCTTTCTTAGTTCAAATCATATCTTCATCCCACCCAATGTCCGAGTTGATGGCTTATCGACAGATATAATGGCCGCCGCCCAAATTTTACAAGGCGGCTGTAATTGCAATTTAAAAATAACCTCGGGCTATCGGCCGGAAAGCGCCGGCTCCCAGCATCAATTGGGCCGGGCGGTTGATTTCTCAAGAGAAAACGAGCAATTCAATACTTTTATGCAAAATACGGTCATAGGCAATAGTCAGCCGGCATTTTATTATAGAAGTCAGCCGGCATATCGGGTTGTATACGGCGGCATTAATATGGTCGTCATTAATGAAACAATCAATGGTGTCTGGCACGTTGATGTTAGAAGGTAAACCCTGTGGAATAAAATTTTTGCTAAAACAAAAATTTGGGCATAACCATATTCCATAGGGTAAATTTAATTTTTTAAATGAAATTCTCCTAGATTAGTAAAATAAATCACCCTAAAATGAAAATTGATAAAATTGCCAAAATATTATTACCGATCTTAATTTTTGTTATCTTTTTTCTTCCTGCCCTGGCTCTGGCCCTAGACCAAGAATTTAAATTAAATGTCCCGCTTGGCGATAAAGCGACTATCGACTTAAAGGACGAGCCCTTGGCCACATATTTAGCGATTTGGTATGGATTTATCATCGGCAGTGTGGGCATCTTGGCAACCGTGATGATTATGTGGGGCGGGTTTAAATGGCTCACCTCAAGAGGCAATGCCACCAACATCAGCAACGCTAAAGAAAATATCTGGTCGGCCATCATCGGCTTGGTTTTGGCTTTTTTATCCTACACTATATTATATCTGATCAATCCCGCTCTGACCGTGATTAAGACGCCGGCGTTGACCGCGGACTTTAGCGGTTTTATGGGGCAACAAAGTACGCCAAATGCAACACCGCCAACGTCAGTAGCGCCCACGCCCACACCCACTCCTACGCCGACACCCACGCCAGCGCCGACCCAGGCCGAATGGAACCGCCTCATGCAACATGTAAGCCTGACCACCCTGCCGCCAAAAGAAAATTTTACCCAATTTTTTGACGATAGATTTACGGGTCAAAGAACAATAGATTCACGCGAATACGGCCAAATAGCCAACCCCCTATATCAAGAATATTTGCATGGCGTCAATGAATTCTATAATGATTTAAATAATAACTTCGGGCCAAATGATTATCTATATTATGGCGTAGAAAAAACAAGACCGGGCAGGATATCCAATTGGCAGGCAACCGCAAGAAAGACTCTTGCGGAAAGAGGCGTAAACGACTCAAACACAACAATTACCGCTCGTGAAGTCCTTACTGGAAATTATAATTTTTTCGCCATTCGGGTTTCACCCAAAAAATAATTCAAATTATTATAAAATAAACCCGCTGACCGGGTTTTTTCTTGACCATTGACGCGATTAAAGATAAATTATACCCAATATGGCTAATAATTTAACCACTATTTATCGCTGCGCCAATTGCGATGCCCAGTTCCCCAGATGGCAGGGCCGGTGCACCGAGTGCGGCGCGTGGGGCACAATTAGGGAACGGGTGGTCACAAAAACACAAAAACACAAAAACGGGGAAGGAGTATCGGCCGAAAAAACCATTAACCTCAATGAAATAGAATCAACCGCCGACCAGCGCCTGAAAACCCATAACCACGAATTTGACCGCGTTTTGGGCGGCGGCATTGTTAGTGGCTCTTTAATCCTGTTGGGCGGCGACCCGGGCGTGGGCAAATCAACTTTAATCCTCCAGGCCGCGCATAATATAAAAAACCTGCTCTACATCTCGGGCGAAGAATCGGCCCGGCAGATAAAAATCCGCGCCGAGCGGATTAATCTTGATTTGAATAATTTACAATTTTTAGCCGAAACCGACATAGAAAAAATTGTCGCGACCATTAAGGAAACGAAACCGCAGTTGGCGGTTATTGATTCAATCCAAACCATGAATTTTAATGAGTTAGGCGGCGGCTTCGGCAGTATGAGCCAGATTACGGCTTGCACCGGCCAGCTTCTTTCGGTAGCGAAAGAAATTAACATTCCCATTATCATTATCGGCCACGTGACCAAAGACGGCCTAGTAGCCGGCCCAAAATCCTTGGAACATTTAGTGGATGTGGTCCTTTATCTGGAAAATGATAATAAAAATTATTACAAAATTTTGCGCGGCATCAAAAATCGCTTTGGCTCAACCGGCGAAATCGGAATTTTTGAAATGACGGCGAGCGGTTTAAAAGAAGTGAATAATCCCTCGGAAATATTTTTTGAAAAAAATAATTTGGCTTTACCCGGCACCATCAGCACGGTAGTGATGGAAGGGAGCCGGCCTTTTCTGGTGGAGGTTCAGGCGCTGGTCAGCAAAACCAGTTTTGGCTATCCCCAACGGCGCGCCACCGGCTTTGACCTTAACCGACTCCAAATGATTGTGGCGGTGATTTCCAAAATCGCCAAATTTAATTTAGCCAATTACGATATTTATTTAAATATCGCCGGCGGCTTAAAAATCAAAGAGACGGGCGTGGATTTGGCCGTCGCCTTAGCTTTGGTTTCCGCTTATTTGGAAGTGCCGGCCAATAAAATTTTGGCGTTTGGCGAAATCGGCTTGTCGGGTGAAATCCGACCCATCCCCCAAACCGAAACCCGTTTAAGGGAAGCCAATAAATTAAATTTTGCAAATGTAATTATGCCGGAAACAAAAAATTTAAACGTTGAGTTAAAAAGTAAAAATATAGTAATCGTCAATAACATCGGCCAAGCCATCAAGGCCATTAATACTCAAAAATGAGTGAACGAAAAATTTTATCCCATGAATTTTACAAACATAATACTCTGAAAGTCGCCAAGGAATTGCTGGGAAAATATTTAGTGAGAAAAGTCGGCCGAAAAAAAATAATCGGCCAAATTATTGAAACCGAGGCGTATTGCGGACCAAAGGACTTGGCTTGCCATGGCAGCCGCGGCCGAACGCCCAGAACCGAAGCCCTATTCGGCCAAGCGGGCCAATGGTATGTTTATTTTATTTATGGCATGTATTATTGCCTAAATGTGGTCACGGAAAAAAAAGATTACCCATCAGCCGCGCTCATTAGAGCCGTCAAGCCGATTTATGGCATAAACGGCAGCGAGAAAACTGACGGCCCGGGCAAGCTTTGCCGGACCTTTAAAATTGATAAGAAATTAAATAATTCCTCGGCTTGTTCCAGTTTCTCCTCCCCCTTACGAAGGGGGAGGTTGGGAGGGGGTCTGCTTTGGATTGAGGACTGGGGAGAAAAAATTAAACCCAGCCAGATTAAAAAAACGCCGAGAATCGGCGTTGATTACGCCAAGGAATATAAAAATAAGCCGTGGCGATTTATTTTAAAATTTAGAATTTAAAACCTCCTATTCCAAATGTTCAGACAAGCCCAAAGCATCAATTCTCTCTTTCAATAACGGATAATCGTCTAAATTATTTTCCCCGACAAAACGCTCGGCCACGTCTCTGACATTCTTAACCAAATTCAAATCGCCCAAGTCGGCGATTTTTAAATTTAAATTCAAGAAGCCGGCTTGCTCCCGGCCATAAATATTGCCCGCGCCTCGCAATTCCAAATCCTTATTGGCTAAAACAAATCCATCGTGGCAATTAACCAATGCCTCTAATCTCGCCAATGTTTGCCGGTCGCCACTGTCGCTGAACAAAAAACAATAGGACTGGTGCTCGCTCCGGCCCACCCGTCCCCTGAATTGATGCAGTTGGGCCAAGCCAAATCTCTCCGCGCCCTCAATCATCATCACCGAGGCGTTGGGAATATCAATGCCCACTTCTATAACCGAAGTGGAAATTAAAATTTTAATTTCATTATCCGCGAATTTTCTTAGGACTTCTTCTTTTTGCCCGGCCTTAAGCCGGCCATGCAATAAACCCACTGGCAAATCGGGAAAAATTTCTTCGTCTAATTTTTTAAATTCCTGCTTAACCGAGCGAACACCCAATTTGTCCGACGGGTCAATTAGGGGGCAAACCACAAAAACCTGCCGCCCCAAATTAATTTGTTTGGCAATAAATTCATAAGCCAATTGCCTTTTTTCGGGGGGCGCGATTCTGGTAAGAATTTTTTTTCGGCCCACCGGCATTTGCCTGATTATTGACAGATCTAAATCGCCGTATAAAGTCAAGGCCAATGACCGCGGAATGGGCGTGGCGGTTAAAGATAAAAGATGCGGCGACCCGCCTTTTTGTTTTAATAATTGGCGCTGTTCTACGCCGAAACGGTGCTGTTCGTCAATAACAATTAAGGCCAATTTTTTAAATTTGATTTCTTTTTGGATAATGGCATGGGTGCCGATAATCAGGTCAATTTCTCCGGCTCGGCATTTTTCCAAAAATTCTTTTTTACCGACCGCTTGGCGGTTGATAATTTTTCGACTGCGGGTAATCAGTCCGATTTTTACGCCATAATTTTCTAAAAATTTCAAACCGGTCTCAAAATGCTGGCGGGCTAAAATTTCGGTCGGCGCCATAAACGCGCTTTGATATTTATTTAAAAAAACATTATACAAAGCGATAATCGCCACCAAGGTTTTGCCCGAACCGACATCCCCTTC
>JBAZQS010000034.1:0-7490 GCA_041645075.1 Patescibacteria group bacterium
CTTTTTTCTCCGCAAAAAAGAAAATTGAAAGAATTCCAAAAACAGCACCAATTGGACAAGCATTTGGTAAGTTCTTTGAATAAATCAAAATTACCCTCGCTCAAGCAATTAAAATATCTGCCCAAAATATTGAATAAAAAAGAAAGGGGCAAGCTGACGTTTGTTTTATGGGTTATCGGCATCTCCTCCTTAATCCTATTGATAAAATTGTCCTTGATGGCGACTGTGGTCGCGCCCGCGGTTGGCGGCCAATATACCGAGGGCTTAATCGGCTCGCCCCGTTTTATCAATCCGATTCTGGCCCAAGCCAATGATGTGGATATGGATTTATCATATTTGATATTTTCCGGCCTGCTCAAATGGGATAAAAACCGGCAACTGGCGCCCGACCTGGCAAAAAGCTATGAAATTTCTTCCGACCAGCTCACTTATACTTTTTATTTAAGAAATGATGTCAAATGGCATGATGGCTCGCCGTTTAAAGCCGATGACATTATATTTACCATTAATTCTATCCAAGACCCGTCTTTTAAAAGCCCTGTATCAAGAAGTTTTCGCGGCATCGCCGTAAATAAAATTGACGATTATACTGTTAAATTCACGCTCAAAGAGCCGTTCGCGCCGTTTTTAGGCCTGCTAACGGTAGGTATTTTGCCGGAACATTTATGGTACGATATTACGCCGGCCAACGCTGATTTAGCCGAATTAAATAAAAGACCGATCGGCACCGGACCGTGGAAATTCAATAATCTTAAAAAAGATAAAACCGGCGTGATTAAGTCCTATACTTTAATTCAAAATTCCGATTATTACGATAAAAAACCCTACTTGCAAAAAATTATTTTTAAATTTTATGGCGACTTTATTTCGGCGGTTGAGGCCCTAAAAAGCAAGGACGCGCAAGGCATCTCTTATCTGCCGAAAGAATACGCCCAAGAATTAAAAAAATATAAAGACATAAGCTATAATCAATTGGACCAGCCGCAATATACCGCCATATTTTTCAATCAAATGAAAAATAATATCTTGAGCGCGGATTATATCAGGCAGGCCTTGGCGCTCGGGACCAATAAGCAGAAAATCGTGGCCGAAGCGTTCGGTCCGGACACGAAAATTATTGACGGGCCGACTTTGCCCGGCATTGCCACTAATCCGAATATAAAAAAATATCCTTATGACCCGCAAGCCGCCGTGGATTTATTAGAAAAAAACGGCTGGCCGCTCACGGCCACCACCACGCCCGACGGCCTGACCGAACAAATAAGAAAAAAGAAGGGCTGGTATTTAAATATTACCCTGACCACGGTGGACCAGCCCGAAAATGTAAAAGCGGCCGAAATCATCAAGCAATCCTGGGATCAAATTGGCTTTAAGACCACCCTGAATATTATTGACAAATCAAAAATTCTGCAGGAAATCATCAATCCGAGAGAATATGAAGCGCTTTTATTCGGCGAGAATATCGGCTCTGATCCCGACCCATTCCCCTTTTGGCATTCTTCGCAAAATGAATATCCGGGCCTGAACTTGGCGATATTTACCGATAAAAAAGTTGATAAAATTTTGGAAGATGCCCGCAAAACCAATAACTGGGACGAGAGAAAAAAGAATTACGCGGCTTTTCAGGAGATTATCGCCCAGCAATTGCCTGCCATCTTCTTATATAATCCAACCTATACTTACCCTCAAGATAAATCATTAAAGGGTTTTAATCTCTTTGGCATTTCGGCGCCGGCCGACCGATTTGCCAATTTATCGGATTGGTATATTAAAACAAAAAGGGTCTGGAAATAATGGGACGTGAAATCACGGAAAACACAAAAACACAAAAACATGGAAACATGGGGGGGGCACTAATTAAATTCTTGTTTTAGTGTTTTCGTGTTTCCATGTTTTCCGTGATTTTAGCCGAAGTGGTGAAATTGGTATACACGCAGCGTTCAGAACGCTGTGGATGCAAATCCATGGGAGTTCAAATCTCCCCTTCGGCATAAAAACAAAGGGTTATTCATTTCACGCCCCCTTCGTCGAAAACTTCTTAAATAAGTAGCAGATAAAAACGTTATAAATTATGAAAATAGCATTTATTCATAGTGACAAGAAAATAGGTACTGGCGCACACTTTATTAATGACCTTATTGCCTGCAAATTGCGGGAAAAAGGCGTAGAGGTAAATAACTTTTATCCACAATTTTTGCTCACTGACACTCCCACCCACTTTAAGGGTATTAATAATATTCTTTTTTTTTATTCTTTACTGGAAAAACGCGATGAGATACTGCGTCACGATATTATTCAGGGGACGACCTACACGCCGCTCGCTTTTCTCCGTTTTTCCAAACCAGTTGTGTCGCATTTTGGCTCAACGACCATGGGTTTTTTGCGAGCCGTTCCAAAAACCAACCTTTTAGAAAACGGGTGCAGTGATGTTTTTTTTCGTTTAAAACAATCGGGAGCGATTCGCGAACTTAACATAAAAACGCGCCGCCCGCTCAATGATATCGCTTCTATTGAACAGTATGCGGCGGAGCGCGCGGACTATGTTATAGCCACATCTGATATCGTAAAAAACGATCTTATAGGAGTAGGGATTGCGGCCGAAAAAATTGAAGTTATTCACAATGCGATTGAGGATTATTGGTTTGAAACACCAAACGCAAATTTGGAGAATAGCGCCTCACTTGTTTTTCTGGGCAGAATTGGAGAAGACCCATTTACCCTGAAGTTAAAAGGAGTTGACCGCCTCATTTCGCTTTTTGAGCGGTTTCCAGAAGTCGACAAATTTTCAGTGGTGATGTCGCGGAATAAAAAGCTAATACAATGGATGAGAGACAATATTCCGAATCATTCCATCGCCGTAAATGCGGTTAAAGACGCCATTCCCGCTCTGCTTAAAAAGTATGCGGGAGGTATTGCGCTTTTAACTTCGCGCTACGAAGGATTTTCGCTAAGTTTGGTTGAAGCGATGTCGCAGGGTTTGGTACCGATCAGCTTTTCTGTCGGCATCGCTCCCGAAATCATCCGCAATGAAAAAAATGGGTTTATTGTTCATACTCTCGATGAAGCTGAAGAAAAAATAAATCTTTTACTCAAAGATCCCGCCTTGCGGCATCGCCTATCCTTGAGCGCCAAAGAAACCGCGAAACAATTTAGATCCGACGCGATGATTGAAAAGATGCTTGTATTGTACAAAAAAATCTTAGGATAAATTACTACATTATTAACCATAAAACCATGACTAAAGAAATGTTTGCCTCGCCAAAAAATCCGCCTCAAAGCCCAAGCGGGCTCGCCTCCTCGCCTCGCGGCCAGCCTCGCCGAGTCTGGGCGGGCGAAGCGGGGCTGAGTCGAAGCGGGCCAAGGGGCGGCGGTCAGCCGTACCGCCGAATTTTCCGAGGCGGTAAAAGAATTGTTTTTAAACCGCGCCCCGGCGAGGCCGCAAAATCAAAAACACACCCTTCGCCCTCGGGCGAAACAGCGCCAAAACCGCCAAAGCCGGACCGGGAGTTTTCGCACGGCCAAAAAAATAAACCGGGAGAAGGCGTGTTAAAAATCATCCCCTTGGGCGGCTGCGAGGAGGTGGGACGCAATATGACCGTCTTTGAATATGGAGAAGACATTGTCATTTTAGATATGGGACTCCAATTTCCCGAAGAAGACATGCCGGGCATTGATTATATTATTCCCAATATTGAATATTTAAGAGGCAAAGAAAAAAATATCCGGGGCGTAATATTCTCTCACGGCCACCTTGACCATATCGGCGCCGCGCCGATTTTATTGGAAAAATTAGGCAATCCGGCGATTATCGGCCGCGACCTGACCATCGCCATGGTTAAGCACCGCCAAGAAGATTACCAAAAAGGCAGCGCCAAAAAATTAAAAACTATTATTATAAAAACTCTAAATGACCGATTAAAACTCGGAGTGTTTGAGGTCGGCTTTTTCCAAATTGAGCATTCTATCAGAGACGCGGTCGGCGTTATTTTAAAAACACCGCCGGGCACAATTATCCATCCGGGCGATTGGACCTTGGAAAAAGACGAGCACGGCCGGCCATTATTGGATTACTCGCCTTTGGCCAAATTGCCGCGGCCGACTATTTTAATGTTAGAAGCCCTGGGCGCTATTAACGATAAGGAAAGCGTCAGCACCCAAGAAATGCAAAAAAATTTAACCGACCTGATTACCAATGCCGCCGGCAGAACGATTATCGGCACTTTTTCTTCTCAAATTGAAAGAATTGATTGGATTTTAAATACCGCCCAAAAATTAGGCAAAAAAGTCGCTTTGGACGGCTATAGTATGAAAATGAACGTGGAAATATCGCAGAAACTCGGCTATATTAAAGTCAAAAAAGATACGATAATCGGCATAGATAAAATTGATGATTATCCGGATAATAAAATCGTAGTTTTATGCACCGGCGCCCAAGGCGAAGGCAACGCGGTCTTGTCGCGCGTTATTGACGGCGACCATCGCTATGTTAAGTTGCGAAAATCAGACACGGTTATTCTTTCATCTTCAATTATTCCGGGCAATGAAAGAACCATCCAGCGCCTTAAGGACAATCTATACCGCCAATGCGACAATGTCATTCACGGCAATATTATGGATATCCATGTTTCCGGCCACGGCAACAGCGATGATATGGTTTATATGCTAAAAACCGTAAGGCCGGATTATTTTGTGCCGGTATACGCCAATCATTATATGCTCAAAGAAGCGGCCAAATTAGCCAGAGAAAATCATTTTAACCCTTCAAGAATTTTTGTGTCCGACAACGGCCAAATTATGGAATTTGATAAAAATAGCGGCCGCTTAACCGATAAAAGGGTGCCGGCTGATTATATTTTTGTGGACGGCTTGGGCATCACCGACAGCAACAATGTGGTGCTTCGCGACCGCAAAATGATGGCCGAAGACGGCATGATAGTCATCATCGCGACGGTCAACGGCCGGACCGGCCAATTAGTCCATAACCCCGATTTGATTTCCCGCGGTTTTGTTTATATGAAAGAAAATAAAAAATTAATTGAAATGACTCGGCAGAAAGTCAAAACCATTCTTAAGGACCATAGCGCGAAAATCGCGCCCGATGATAAATTGATTAAAGATAAAATTAGAAATGAAATCGGCAAATTCCTGTATCAGAAAACCGAAAAGCGGCCCATGATTCTGCCGGTGATTATTGAGGTGTAATTAGGTGGTAGGTAGCCTGCCCGCAACGCTTCGCGTAGCGATGCGGGCGGGGAGCTTGTGGCTTGTAGAAAAAATCCCGCTCACGCGGGATTTTTTTAATACCTAAATAAAATTTTCATTTTTGATTTTTTGCCTTTGAAAAAATTCTTACAGAACTTTTCCGCGGGATCTGGCTCGAAAAAACAACAACTAAAAATATCAATAAAGACCCTATCCCCCTCTTTATCATCGCAATGAGTAGTGATGGATGAGGTTTCAATAAACTGAAAAGCGGAATATCCTTCCAATGAGCTTTCGGCAAATTTTTCAACTCTGGTAGGGCCGTGGGCCTTCATCTTTAAAAGCCGAACCAGTTTTTTCACAAATTCTTTAATCGCTTTTGGCGATTGGATAAGGTCATGATCGCAGCCAGCCAAATCAATGCTGGCTAACATCCCCCAGGCCTTCTTATTTTTATAGGCCTGACGAAGGGTGGTTATTTTCATCTCTTTTTTAATTTACAATTATGAATAAACTTCCCTCGCCAAAGTCGGTTTGGAAATCAATTTTAATTGTAAGACAAATAAATTAAAAAATCAAGCAAGTGGATAACTCGGGGCGGGGCAACCTGCCTGCCGGTAGGCAACCCGCCCCCACTTGATTAAAAAAATTATTCTGTTAAAATTAAGTCATGATGATTTAAAACAATGATATGGCAAAACCAATTATCGTCTCGGGCGTCAAACCGAGCGGCAAACTTCACCTTGGCAACTATTTGGGCGCTCTTAATAATTGGTTAAAGATTCAAAATAGCAACCGATACCGCTGTTTATTCTTCATCGCCGATTATCACTCCCTGACGACGCTCTATAATCCCCAGAAAAAGAGGGGGCAAATCTTTGACGTTGCTTGCGATTATTTAGCGGCCGGCCTTGACCCGAAAAAATCAATCATTTTTATTCAATCCCAAGTGCCGGAATGCACGGAGCTGGCTTGGATTTTCAATACCTTAACGCCCGTCTCGGAATTGGAAAGGATGGCTCAATTCAAGGATAAGGCCAAACGGCAAAAGCAAAATGTAAATATGGGGCTTTTTGATTATCCGGTGCTGCAAGCGGCCGATATTTTATTGTATAAAGGAGAACTGGTTCCGGTCGGCCAAGACCAAATCCAGCATGTTGAACTGACGCGCGATTGCGCCAAATGGTTTAATAATAAATATAAGGTAAAATATTTTCCGGAAAGCAAGCCGCTATTAACCGAGACACCAAAAATTATGAGCTTAATCTCGCCGGAAAATAAAATGGAAAAAACCTTAGGCGACAAGCACTGCCTTTATATTGACGAACCGGCCGAGGCGATTGCCGCCAAATTAGCCAAAGCCGTGAGCACGCCCGCGGGAATAGAAAATTTAAAAACGATTTATCAGGCCTTCAAAGAAAAAATGGCCGGCGAATTCAATCCCGAAAAAATGGCGGAAACCAAAAAAATAATCGCCGAGGGTATTGCCAATTATTTTGCTGATTTTAGAGCCCAGAAAGAAAAATTAAAGAAAGATAAAAAATTAGTGCTTGATATTTTAGCCGAGGGACGGCAAAAAGCCCAAGCCATCGCCCAAAAAAATATGGCAGAAATAAAAAAAATCATCGGAGTAGAATAAATAAAAAAACGCCCCGACGTGACGTCGGGACGTTTTTTAATAATTTTTAACTACTTAGTAATTATATTTAATATTTCCTTCTTCATTTTCCCTAAAACACCCTTGTTTCTCGCTTCTATGTTCAGTCGCGCCAAGGGCTCGGTATGAGACGGCCGGATATTGAAAAACCAATCGGGACCAAAAACCGACAAGCCGTCTATGGTTTTAAACTTATTCCCTCTATAAAAATTTTTAAGTTTGTTTTCTATCGCCTTAAAATTATCAACCGCCAAATTAATTTCGCCGGAAATAAAATATTTATCGCTGAATTGGGCAATCACCTGGGAAAGCTTTAAATTATTTTCTGTTAGATGCTCCAAAATCAACAAAATAGGAATAATGGCTTCGGCATAAACAAAATTTTTCTTTAAGCCCCGGAAAAATAAAAAATTAAAAAAGAAGTGGCCGGAATTTTCACAGCCGAAAAGCAGTTTCTTCTCTTGCATCAGACAAATGACATTTGAGGTGCCCGACCGGCTTATTATCGGCTTGCCGCCCGCTTCTTTTATCACTTCACCGATGCCCACGGGCAGTCGCGCGTCAACCACAATCCCGATACCGCTTTTCTTTTTTAAAATAATCTGGCTCATTAAACAATTTATATAATAAG